>CAYOWC010000030.1:0-27331 GCA_964407525.1 uncultured Desulfobacteraceae bacterium
ATGGTTCAGGTAGCCGGTGTTATGGTGAAAAGGACCATCTTGGCCTGTCAGTAGTCTTCCGTCGGAGTATTTTCTTGAAGATAGATGTGAGTCTCAAAGGAAGGTTCAAAGAGGTTCTTCAGGTACCGGATCCCCACCAGGTGGAGCTTGAAGATGGGAGGAATATCCGGGATCTGTTGAACCTGCTTTGTGATTCAAGTGAGCTCGGGACAGATGTCTTTTTTACAAAAGACATGCGGCTTAAACCCAATGTGACAGTAACCCTGAACGGTAGATTTATTATACATCTCAAGTGGCTTGACACATCCCTTTCGGACGGTGACAATGTTACGATCTTCACTCTGCATTGTGGAGGTTGAAGTAGAAAACCCCCGATCTTGCTTTTTAAACCGGATCCTATTTTCCCGAATACATTGCGCGTTGATATCCAATTCCATTTGTGAGATAATCATTTTCCAGAGAAAATGTTTTCCGATGAGATAATTTTCTATCAAGGGACGAATGCTTCGCGGGGGCTGATACATGAGGGGATCCATTTTTTGGTTGATGGTTTTGTGGGTGGTTACTCTGGGCTGGATTGTACCGGGTTCATCATCAGGGGCAGGGACCGATGCTAAAGTCCCGGGCAAAAAACCTGCTATGGTGGACAAGCAACGAGATCATAAAGAGGCTGCCGACGTAAGGGTGGAAGATCCACCCAAGGAAAAACAGGTCGATGTCACTGAGCCCATCAAGAATGAAGGGCCTGAAGACTTGCCTCCAAAGGATCATGGAGAAGAGGACAAGGTACAGGCTGGTGATGCAAAAAAAACATCAGAGGCCGGGAGTGGCGTTAAAAAGGTTAAGGGAGATGCCAAGGAAGACAGACCATGGATTATCAAGGAACGTGACAGAGTGGCATCTGAAATTCCAAAAAAGAAAAAATCCAAAAGCCTCAAATGGAAAAATGAAGAGCAACAGGTTCAATGTGATACCCATTTGAAAGCGATCCGAAAGAGCTTGGACAAGGCGAGATTGTTTTCTGTCCGAGGCGATACCTGTGCCACTGCCAAACATGCCGGGAATTTCATGGACCTGACCAAGCGGTGCAAAAATGAATGCCCGGAGGGATTTCTGGAAAGCAAGGGCTATTCAGAAAAGATCATGAAAAATGTAGGTGTACTTCTGGAGTTGGGGAAAAAAGCCTGCCTTGACTAAGCAGACTGAAGACAGTAAGTAGTATACAGAAACCGGGTTGGAAAAAATCCTGGCCCCTGAAACCCGAAACCTCAAGACAATGAAGAGCACGAGTGCTCCCTCTGACGGGCAAAAAGATCAGGCAGAGCGAGACAGAAAAATTTAGGTTTTGTGGAAATTCCGGTGGTGCGTGCCTGCTGCTCCCTACTCCCTACTCCCTACTGAGGTTCTGCTGGGCATCCCTTCTCATCCATTTCAGCTTGTACTCTTTTATGGCACAGTACAACACCGGTACCACCAACATGGTAATTACCTCCAAAGTCATGCCGCCAAAAGAGGGGATGGCCATGGGTATCATAATATCGGACCCTCTTCCTGTTGATGTGAGCACCGGAATGAGAGCCAGGAGTGTAGTGGCGGTGGTCATGAGACAAGGCCTTACCCTTTTGAGACTGGCCTCGATGGTAATTTTTCGGATTTCAGATGCGGTTAAACCTTTTTGGCTTCTGAATGCGTTATCCAGATAAGTTGCCATAACCACACCATCATCGGATGCAATGCCGAACAGGGCCAAAAATCCCACCCATATGGCTACGCTGAGGTTGAAAGGATGAACCTGAAAGAGCTCCCGCATGGGTGTTCCGAACAGAGAAAAGTCAAGAAACCAGGGCTGTGCGTAGAGCCATATCATGATAAACCCGCCTGCCCAGGCCACTGCGATTCCGGAAAAAACCAGGGAGGTTGTGGCGACCGAATTGAATTGAAGATATAGAATCACAAAAATGATTATCAGGGCCAGGGGCAGGATCAAAGCAAGACGTTTTTCAGCCCTTAACTGGTTTTCGTAGGTTCCGGTAAAGGCGTAGCTGACCCCGTTTGGAATCTGGAGACCGCCGCTGTCTACTTCTTCCTTGAGACTTTCTTTCACCTCCTCAATGACCTCTACTTCCGCGTATCCCTGCTTTTTGTCAAACAGAATGTATCCCACCAGGAATGTATCTTCGGCCTTGATCACCCCGGGGCCTCGAACATAAGTGATATCAGCCATCTGCATGAGTGGAATCTGAGTGCCGTCAGGCGCCGGGACGAGGATTTTCCCCAGGACCTCCAGATCATCCCTGAGCTCACGGATGTATCGGACCCGCACCGGATATCGTTCCCTTCCTTCCACCGTGGTGGTAACACGCCTGCCTCCTATGGCAAACTCGATAACATCCAGAACCTGTGCTACGCTGATGCCGTATTGGCCCAGGGCCTGGCGATCAAGATGAATCTCGAGATAGGGTTTGCTGACAATCCGATCAGCGATGACCGTGGCAGGATCAATGCTCGGGATATTTCGTATAATTCTTTCCATGTTTACGGAAACCTGCTGGATAGTTTCAAGGTCAGGTCCAGTGACTTTGATGCCCAGACTGGCCCGAATACCACTCTGAAGCATCACCATGCGTGCTGATATAGGCTGAAGCCTCGCTGCTGATGTGGTGCCGGGTACCTGGGCCGCCTTGACCAGGGCGTCCCAGATGTCATCGGGTTTTTTGATGCCGTCCCACGCTTTTCGGCCCGGATTGAATGCAGGATCCAGAGGCTGTCGCCATAACCGGAAGGGGTGGCCTTCAGGGTCAGGGATCAATTGGAAGTGCTCGTCCCGCAAAAAACGACCCTTTACCCGGTAGGGCATTTTGTCCGGCGCTGACAGAGGAGACCCCTCCGGATTGCGGAAAAGACCCGACTCAGAAGGATCAAATTTAAAGCGGAGAGGTTTCCCTTCCCCGTCCAGGAGATATTTTGGCTTATAGGTAACCAGGGTTTCGATCATGGAGACAGGGGCGGGATCCAGTGGACTCTGAGCCCTTCCAAGTTTCCCTACCACTGTTTTTACTTCGGGAAGACTTTGGATGGCCACGTCTTGTTTCTGCAGAATATCCAGGACTTCGCCGATGGATGCATGGGCCATGGTCGTGGGCATGAAGAGGTACGATCCTTCATCCAGCGGTGGCATGAATTCACTCTTAAGGCCCGGGAATTGTTGGGCCACATAGGCCAGAGGGGCGGTTTGGGCAAATCCCCTTGGCAGCCATCCAAAAAGGGTTTCATAGCCTTGCCAGATCATGCCGCCCAGCAAGAGTATGCCAAGGGGCAGCATGAGAAAAACAGCCTTGTGATCCAGGCACCATTCCAGAATGTGGCGGTAGAATTTGTAAAACAAGCGTAAGGCGCCCAAAATGCCACCCATCAGCAAAAAGACAAAGGTGAGGTTTTGCAGCAGCCCCTTTTCCAGGCCCAACGGGCGCCAGTATCGGGCCAGAACAACGGCAAGCCCTATGGCAATGAGCATATTCACCACCACACGCGTTTTTCCTTTGGCATGTTCTGGAATTCGGGGTTTCAGGAGATTATATCCCCCCACCAGCGCCACAAGCAGACCCACCCTCCAATCCACCAGGATGGCCAGGAGACCACCCAGATAGACCAGCGCTTCATAAATGATCCATCCGTACCGCTTTCGCTCCAGTTTTCGGGAGAACAGGATCTGGGCCAGAGGGGGAATAAATATCAATGCAACTATGAGGGACGAAAAAAGGGCAAAAGTCTTGGAAAAAGCGAGAGGCCTGAACAGTTTTCCTTCGGCTCCTTCCATGGTGAACACGGGTAGGAAGCTGACAATGGTGGTGGCTACCGCCGTCAAGACGGCACCACTGACCTCCTTCGTGGCTTTGAGAATCACCGACACAAGATCTTCGTCGTTATCTGCATTGCGAAGATGCCTCAGAATGTTCTCCACGACAATGATTCCCATGTCAACCATGGTGCCGATGGCAATGGCGATGCCGGAAAGCGCTACGATATTGGCATCCACTCCGAAGACCTTCATGCCTATAAAGCACATGAGGACGGAAAGGGGCAGAAGTCCCGCAATCAAAAGGGAACCGCCAAGGTGAAAGACTGCAACGAGGATGACGATGATGGTGATCAGGATTTCGTTGGTAAGGGCGATTCGAAGTGTATCGAGGGTCTCGTTGATGAGTTGGGTCCGGTCATAAAAGGGGATGACGGTAAGCTGGCTTATCGTACCGTCGGGAAGGGTTTTTCTCGGCATCCCCGGTGCGATTTCTCTGATCTTGGCTTTGACGCGCTCAATAACGGCAAGGGGGTTATCGCCATAGCGCACTGCCACTACGCCCCCGGCGGTTTGAGCGCCTCCCTTGTCCAGCGCCCCCTGGCGGGCAGCCGGTCCCAGGGAGACCATGGCCACCTGTCGAACGAACACAGGTATGCCGTTCCGTAGCTTAATCACCGCATCTTCAAGATCCTCCAGCCCTGTGATGAAACCGATCCCCCGGACCAGATATTCCACCCGGTTGATCTCCATGGTCTGGGCCCCCACATCCCGGTTGGCCCCTTGGACCGCGGTTACGATTTCGCTCAGGCTTACATCATACGCCCGCATCAGGTCAGGGTCCATATCAACCTGGTACTCCTGAACAAATCCTCCTACCGAGGCTACCTCACTCACGCCTTCTACGGACATGAGGGCATAGCGAACATACCAGTCTTGAGCCGTCCGCAGCTCGTGCAAGTCCCACCCCCCGGTGAGGTCTCCTTTTTCATCTCTCCCTTCCAGAGTATACCAGAAAACCTGCCCCATGGCCGTGGCATCCGGGCCGAGGGCCGGTCTGACGCCCACCGGTAAAGCCCCATCCGGCAGGCTGTTCAGTTTTTCGAGGATGCGGGATCGGCTCCAGTAGAAATCGGTATCATCCTGGAAGATGACGTAGATGGACGAAAAACCGAACATGGAAAAGCTGCGCACAATCCTTATACCGGGAACCCCCATTAAGGAAACGGTCAAAGGATAGGTGATCTGATCTTCTACATCCTGAGGGGACCTTCCGGGCCATTGAGTGAAAACAATTTGTTGGTTTTCCCCGATATCCGGTATGGCATCAACCGGAACCGGATCTCTAAACGGCCCACCTAATTCCCAATCAAACGGAGATACCAGGATGCCCCATCCCACAGCGAGGAGGATCATGAGGAACGCAATGACCTTCTTTCTAAGGAAGAAACGAAGTCCTGCCTCGGTCAAAAAAAAACGGTCATCTTTGAATGTTTGATTGTTGTTCATGATTTACGCTATTGAATGCGTCTTCTTGGCAACGATCTGGTATTGTCCCCATAGGTCCCCGGTTTTCGTCGGTTGATGGAATCATGCCGGCGCCGGTTTTTACGGTCTTCAATGGATTGCATATCCGGGGAAATGCCCTCTTTTCCCTGTTCTGGCCTTAGACTTTCCATGCGGCTCGCATTTCGTTCTGCTTTGTAATCCGAATCCATAGCTTCCGATCCCCCCGGCCTGTTATGCTCTAAGACGGAATTACCGTCTTTCATTTCCATCATGCCGGGTCTTGCGAGAATCTGAATAGCGCTGTCTATCTTGAAATTGCCGTTGACAACAACCTGATCTCCCTCCACGAGCCCTTCAAACACTACGTAGTAGTCTTTGGCTTTCGGTCCCAGGACTATCTCTCTTCCCTCAAAAACACCTGCTTTGCCTTCGACGGCCACGTAGACGATAGACCGTTTCCCTGTGATGAGAGGCGCTGAAGCAGGAATGACCAGGGGCTTCGAATGTCCTTTGTTCAGTCCGGCCAGCTTTCCATCGGCCCGGAGTTTCGCATGAATAACTGCCCGAATCAGCATGCCGGCTTTCAGACGGCCGCCCCGGTCCGGGTAGATCACTCCGATATTGAATGTGCGGGTTTTGGGATCAAAAACGGGGTCCACGTAGACAATTTTTCCACGGAAATTCTCCCCGGGGTATACCTCTGTTTCAAACGTTACTTCCTGGCGCTTCCTCACCCAGGCGTAATCCGCCTCATAGGCATCCAGTTTGGCCCAAACGTGCTGTGGATCAGCCAGCGTAAAGATGGGGGTCCCCGTGTTCACATACGTCCCTTCAAAGGCGTTTTGCTCTACCACCTGACCATACATGGAGGCGTAAATGGTGGCGATGCCCGTGGGCTCTCCCGCTTTCATCAGTTCGTCAATGTCTCTCTTGGGCAGCCCCATAATGAGAAGTTTATGCCGGATGGCATTGATGGTTTTCAGGGCTGTTTCTTCTTCAGGAGATCTTTTTCCGGATTCAGGTCTTTCCCTGTCTTGCACCGGTGCTTCTATGGCCACATGGGGAAGCCCTCTTTGGAAAGCCAGGAAGCTGGGGGCGAATTTCATGGCTTCAATCAGTTGATGCTGGGTTTCCAGAAGGTCAGGCGAATATAGGTCAAACAGGGGATCTCCCCATCGGACAAACTGGCCCGCCCGCTTGACATAGACACGGTCGATGACACCAGGCATGAAGGCTGTAACATAGCTCATGTGGGCCGGATCGTAGTCGATCTGCCCGAAGAGCTTCACTTCGGCCAAGACCGATTTACGTTCCACCGGCGCGAGTTGAATAGAACCGAGTTTGATCGCCTCCGGCGTCAGCTTCAACTGGGAGAGTCCAGCCTTTTCCATCTCGGGTTCCAGGTGGGACGAAATCAGTTCCATGCCGCAGATGGGACATTTCCCCTCTTTGTCCATGGGAGGAACGCAGTTCATGGGACAGACGTAAACAAGGGTTCCAAGAGGCGTAGTGGCCTCGATGGACGAAGGCACGACACTCTCGTCCGAACTTTTCCCTTTCAAGAAAAAACCCGTGACAAGTCCTAAAAGAAGCACTGCAGAAAAGAGAAAGAGGTTTTTTCTGGACAGATTGTGATTCAGTTTGGTCATACTCTGACATCCGGAGAGATAACCCACTGTATAAAATCAGGGGTCAACAGGTGTGTTTCCAATATAAAATCCGAGAAAATCATAGGATACAAAGATATGGCCATAAAAGCAAGATAGGCAATCATGGAGAGAATACAAAGACGCTTTTGAAGAACCGGGATAATTGTTTTGAGTGATGTTTGTGCCGAGAATCGCTGAAGCACACCAACACCTGCGCCTAAAATCCCTGCCGGCAAAAGAGAGAAATACAGGGCGTAGCCTATATAATGATAATCTTTTTGGAGCAGACAGAAAGGGCAATGATGCGTTGGCAGTTCATAGAAATAAACGGAAATGAATGAGATAACGGATGCTATAGAAACGATCAAAGACCATGTGGAAAGCCTCGCGAATAAAATAGCAGCCCTGCCTGTCACCAGAAAGTAGATCCCGACCCGAATGGTTAAAGCAAGACCTGAAAAGAAAATTATCTCGGTGGTTTGTGAGGGAAGGGAGGCCATTTGGCCTCCAAGGCTTTTTGCTTCTTCACTAAACAGAGTTCCACAGCACGAGGTAATAATGTCTGCTTTTAGACCCATGAAATACTTGAGTTGAAAGAAGGCCTCCATAAAAAGGAGTCCGCTGATAAGGATGAGAACTTTGTACTTGAATTTTATCAGAGGATAGTCTTCTGCCTGATTGTCCGTATAATTCAAAAGAAGCCAGACGCCGCAAAGGAAAAAGTTGATCGCTTTCAGTATCAGTGTGGGATACCCGTAATTATTGACGTTGAGGGCGCCTGCCGCGCACATGGCCCCCACAAATAGGCTGTGGATGTGGTCTGCGGTATAAACAAACATGAATAGCGACAATAGCTGAAAGGCCGATACATAGGCGAAAATGGTAGAGACAAGATAGGTTTTCCTCTCCAGATTCAGCTGGGTGGGACTGCCGTTCGTCAGATCCCAGCATTGGAGTATCCGAATGCCTGTCAAGGAGGCATATCCGGCAAAAGCCACCATGAGAAATGAGGTCAATACAAGCGCTATGATACCGGGATTGAGGATCACTGCCCGGTCCTTTCTTCGACGATTTCGCCATCGCGCAGACCCACGTTGTAATCAACCCCCCCGTAGTTTGATACCAGCTGGTCATGACTGGCAATGAGGATGGTCTTCCCGTTTTCTTTGAGGTTGATCATGATTTCCATGAACTGCCTGGACAGATCCGTGTCGAGATGGGCTGTAGGTTCGTCGGCAATGATGATGGAAGGATTGTTAATAAGTGCCCTTGAAATGGCCACCCTTTGCTGTTCGCCGCCCGAAAGTGTTTCCACCCTCTCGTTGGATTTGGTTTCCATGTTGAGACGCCGAAGGAGTTCCTTTGCTCTTCTTTTCACTGTTGCATGTTTTCTCCCTGTGGGATAGGCCGGAATCATGATATTTTCCAGGACCGAGATTCCTTTGATCAGGTTGTAATTTTGAAAGACAAATCCGAAAGTATCTCTGCGTACCCTGGCGGCGAACCGTTCCGGAAGGCTCGTTGTTTCCCGGTTGTCTACCGTGATTCGTCCGGATGTAGGTCTCGACATGCACCCGATAATGCTGAGAAGCGTGGTTTTACCCGAACCGCTGGGGCCCTTGAATACCGTAACACAACCCATGTGGACGCGTAGGTCGATCTCTCTGAGGGCTATAAAGGCGTTGGCCTTGCCCATGTTGAAGATCTTGGTAATCTGGAAGAGCTCGATCATTATCTCCGTTTAACCCTCGAAACTATTAAACCTGCCTCATGACCATATCCGGGTCGCTGGATGCCACTTTCCAGGCGGGAACAAGGCAGATAAATGAATAGGGAAGAACCGTTAATGAGAAAAGGGTTGCAAGTTGGTAAGCATCAACGGACGGCTGTACTTGAAAGGCCGGGTACAAGACGGCCCAGCCTTTCAAGGCGTGTTCGAAAAAAGGAGCTGAGAATAGAAAAGTATGGATGTAAGCGGCCAAAACACCGAGGAAGAATGCCGTTAATGAGACGACAATCCCTTCCCAGAATTTGATCATCAAGATATCAGAGGTATCCCATCCCAGGCCTTTTAAGATCCCAATTTCCGAGCGTTCCTCTGCGTTCAATCCTGTGGCTTTGTCCCAGGCGAAAATGAAGAAGGCCAGGAATGCCCCCACTAACAAAACGATTGTATACCCGCCGCGCCAATCAAAAAGGGCGGCGTAGGTTCTGAGAATTTCTTCTCTCAGTATGGTCCTGGTATCAGGAAGGGACAGGGAGACCTTCTCTGCGATGGTTATGGATTCACGGGTGTTTCGCATGGTAACGGCCAGGTCTGTGGCAAACCCCTCCGGGATTCCGGTCAGTCTCCTGAAAGTCCCTTTCGACATGAGGATCAGGTCCGATGTAACCAGTTCGCTGGGCGATGTGAAGGTTTTAACGAGGCGTAAGTCGATGGCCTCTCCATCGAAGGCTCTGAAATAGAGGTCATTTCCTTGAATGGTTCCCCAGGTTCGCAAAACACCCGCTCCCACTTCCACGGTTCCCTCTCCGTGGGGATAATCATCCAAAGACATGATGGTGAAATTTGCTTGAGCAGCAGGGTGGTAGTAATAGCCCCATAAGCGCGGTTTAACGCGCCTGACACCCCGTATTGTTTTTATCTTTTTTGTGTAACCGAGAGGAACAAGGGCTTGTCTGCCCGCCATGGTTCGCTGAACGATCATCTCAGGCGCATCCTGTAAAATGGTCTCCGCTTCATGCCGGAGCCCGTTCGTAAAAAATACGACCGACGAGATGAGAAAAACCATGAGGGTGTAGACCAGCAGAAGAGAGATGTTTTTCCATTTTCGCCTGAGCATGGAGGAAAGGGTGAAGTCCAGGAAAGACCTTTGACGTTCCATCCAGCTCATGGCCCGGGCTCCTTATAGCGATGGGGTGGGGATATCAGAGATCCTGATGGAAAATGTTCCAGGGCCAGGGGGTGATCCTGAAAAGCCGAATGGAGGTCCGTCTGGGTAGGATGTCTCGTGTATCGGGCCTCTGTAAAGAGGCATAGATCCGTTATCCCCAGGGCGTGAACCAGTTTTTTTTCTTCTGTGATCCTGTTGTTGTGCGTCTCTTCAGTAAGAATAGGATAACCCAGGAAGAGGAACGCAAGGATCACACCGTTTACGGTGATGAAAAGCAGGTATAGGGTCGATTTTCGCATGAGTGTTGCTGGTGTTGCTTAATCGTCCAATTTCCTGATAACCGCAGGGGTAACCTCCAGGAAAGTAAGGATCCGTGTCCCTTTGTGGTCGCTTTTAAATTCCTCAGCATCTTCTGTGGTAAAAAACGGGATCAGCTCTCTCCCCATGGGGCCATATACATCGCTTCCAATCACGAAAGAGGCCTTTCGGGCATCCATCAGTTTCAAGTCATAATATTCCGTAACGTAGATGGCCGCAATATTTTTTTGAGTCTTCCCTGGGTTGAATTTTTTCAATTTGAAATAGTATTTGAAAAGGTCTTTAGCCCCATCAAAAAATGCTACGGAACCATCCTGAAATACGACCTCTCCAACCCAGTCAGGGTATTTGTAGACAAACATGCCGCAAACAGGGCACTTGTCTTTTTTTGAGGGTTTCATTGGGGCCGGATCCAGAGCGAGTACGAGTCCTGCCGAGAAGAGGCAAATCAAAATCCCTGCGACCCATGCGATTCCCGATATCTTTTTACGAGATGTCCATCTGTTTCCATTCCACCCTGTTTTCATAAGGGACCCCACTGCTTTTTCGGCTCGAAATTCCGTATTCTAACATCTATTATTGTTAGACGTTATCTGTTCACAGTTTTCAATCGTAAACCGAAAATTTTAAACAAAACCCAAATGTCTTTGGTCAGGAGTTTTTCTTCATCCGCATTCGCTTCATTTTTCGTTTTTCGCGGATCATGCGAGTGTCCTGGTACATATCCTCATAAGCTGCTTTTGCAGCTCCTTCAAAATTGCTCGACTGGCCTCCGAACTGTTGAATAAATTGTTCAGCAGCTTGCTTTGTTCCGAAGGCCCATTTTGCCCTTTTGGTCATGACTCCCATCTTTTTTCCGCCAATGACCCAGAAGGCCTTTTCAGCGTCGATGAGTCCTTTTGTATTGTAGTCCCCCACCCAGATGTTCACAGGGCCCTTGTCGATATTTACGGCCATATCAATGGCAGCACAATGGAGGGAACAAGCGCCAAAGGTAGATCCGTCATCATATTCAATAAAGACCCTTGAAAAATTGAACTTATTTCTGTCCATGCCGCACAGGGGGCATGCGGGCGCTTTGCTGATGTCGTTGGCAGGAGGTTCACCTCCCTGAACCGGGGTGAGGATAAGGGATAAAGGGAGAAGTAAAACCAGTGCAAGGACAAATAATTTTTTCATGGCAGAAGGCCTCCTTTAAAAGAAAACGACATCCAAAATACCTTGGAAAAAAACAGAAATAACCACATGGAAGGAAATCTATTACGTTTGTTTTAGATGTGTCAAGGCTGTTTTTACTCCACCGTAAGGTTTTCGACCTTGAACTTTCCGATGATTACCGAAACCTTGGCGCCTTTTTTAAGGGATTTGCCAGTGTTGGAGAAGAGGATGGTATACTGGCGGCCCTTCTTGGGGCTAAGAGTTGTGGCCCTCAAAGGACCTAATTTGGTGGTCGGGACAGGGTATTTTTTCCCGGTTTTCTGCTCCAGAAGAAAAACTTCTTTATTCTGTTTGCTGCGGCTGAGAATGGATTTTGCTTTATCCGGATCCGTGACCACATACCGGAAATCCACGAAGTAGTTTGCCCCCGTGATCCGGATGGCTACCGGTCTTACGCCCCATTGGGCTTCCAGAGTCTGAAATGTTTTGTCCGAGGCCGCATCCGAATCATCAGGAACTGCTCCACCGCTAAAGGATGACACCGGCTGGAGCAGCAAAAACAGCGCTACAACGAGTAAAAAAGCCTTTGGACGGAAGCAGTTCTGGTGCAACATTTCTTTGTAGGTCATGGGATTCCTGATCGGTTGTTCATGGAAAACGGTTATGTACAGGTCACCCTATCTATGGTCCGGAAGCGATGACTTGATAAAAGAGAGCATCCCGCCTGGGCTGACTCCATCATTGTTGAGATTCAGCCTGGCATCGTAGAGATGTTTTTTCCAGGGGGGACCCTCTGGGGATACCAGTATGGCATCTACTGTTTTTCCTGTATCCAGCTCAAATCCGTACGTCTCCCTGGGATAAAGATACCTGTTTCCATCTTCTGCCCAGAGGGCTATGTACGATTCCGACAGCTGTGGCACATGGGTATCGAGGCCGGCATTGAGGAATCTTATGAGAAGGCGGGCGCCCTTTAGAAGGATCATTTTTCCATTGATAGGTAGAAGCCCTTCAGACGGATACGACATTCCGTTAATCAAAAAGTATTTTGGTGCGCGACCGATGCTGCTCCCAATAGTGGCGTCTGGAACTGCGCCATAGGTTCCTGCCGCAATGGCACGGTGAATGGCCGGGTCAACCTCGTGAAAAACCACTATCAATTCTTCGTCGTAAGGAACATCCGCATAGGCTGATCCCTGAGCAGCATCCTTGATTATGGGGAGGTACATACCCATCTGGACCTGCTTGGCCGGATTTGTCCCGCTCTGGAGCAAAAATGTTCCAGTCCGAAAGGATTCCCATCGGTACTCTCCTACCTCACCGGGCAGGGTCTCATGGGTGAAAGAACGGACCCTGGCTGTATAATTTTCCGCAGGCCTGCTTCCTGACCATGTCTGAGTATCACTGGGAAAATTAGTCCAAACCGGCCCGCTGTTATTGGTGAGCCTTTGGCCAAGGATATTCAGCGAGATAGGCTCACTGAGATTGTTTTTGAGATGGATAATTAAGGTATTATCTCCCGGATCGACACGCAACGTTGGCCCTGGTACTGAGATAGTATAGTCATCGGTCGTAAGAAAATTCTTGTCTCGATCCAGACCGAACCCCCATACCGGGACCTTCTTGCCATCTACCATAGTCATGTCGGCAGTATCGACCTGCACCCAGTATTCAGCGGCGAATGTCTTTCCCACCATAAATGCCAGGAGGCATAGAAAAAGGGAAAAGCCCTGAAATCTGATCATTTTTTTCGAGAACATGCTGGAATCCTCCTCAAGGTTTAATCTATGGGTACATCTGGATGTTCAACAATCATAAAACTTATCAGGCCCCCTGGCCAGATGTCGTTGCTGGTCAACTCTTTTTCCGTATGGGAATGCCACATATAGAAATAGCCCCCGGCAGCGTTCAGTCCGCCGTGGCCGGGAGGCAGTTCCCCTTCTCCACCGAGAAAAGGACTTCCGGAGTAAAAAGCGCCATAGGTTACAGCATCCCTTGGGGGCAATACTACAGGGAAGGGTTTGCCGTGGTTTGGAGCGTATTCATCGGGTTCCAGGGGATCATCCGGCGAATGACCGTAAATGTCCCACCCCAACTCTTTGCCGGTCCATCCCCAGATGAGATCTGCGGTTTGGCCTGGCACGCTTTTGATGGTGGTGGCCTGCCATGCCAGATCCGGCCCGGCCCCGTGTTCACTGGAGAGGAGTCTTCCGTCAACGGCAATCGTTTCAAAATCGTTCCCATGAAAATGCATGGGATGGACATCTCTTCCAGCGCCGATGAACCGTATGAGGACTTTTTCCCCGGGGTGCATCCTTGGTTGGCAATTATAGGGCTGCGTGGGAAGCCATGGCACATAATTCTCTGCAAGGAGGTCCGGATAGTTGCGGCCGTTTATAAACCAGTTGGTGGGAAAATACCTGGTAAAATCCACATCTCCTAATTGTAGCAATTCCACCTGTCTGTGGATGAGAGGGTCCATTTCCGACATTAGATAAAGGTACTCTCTGTCGTATTGGCTGTCGATATGGTTATAGGCGTAGGTTTTGCCGGGACTACCGCCTGTTGGGGTAGCTGCAGGTCTGACGATCAAGGCGCCAAACAACCCCATCTCCGTTTGAAGATCGGCCCTGGTGCCGCTGCGGTACACATAGGTACCTGGTTCGGTGGGAGTAAAAGTATATACTACCTGCTCCACTCCGGCATTTGAGGGCAGCACCTCGGGCGGGCGGGCCTCCTGGGTCAACAAGCCCCCAACGCCTCCAGTGGCCGTTACCTGCTGCCCCGGGAAAACGATGGACACATTCCCCGCTTTATAGGGAAGTTCGTTTTGAAGGGTGATGGTCACGGTTACATCCTCGGTCACGATAAGGGTTGGCCCGGGATATTGAGCACGACCTGTCGTACCTGAAACACCATCTGTAATAGCGAACCCCCATATGAGCGTACTGTCACCATCCGAGGTGGCGATTACGTCCGATTTGGCTACAAGTTGGAAGGTTGAACCGCTCTCGCCTACAATGGCCCCTTGAACGCTGGTTCCAAAAAAAAGCAAGCCTGCACCCATCAAAACGACCACCCAGAAATGTATCTGTTTTTTGATCCTATCCATTCTTTTTCTCCTCATGCAGGGTCGTTAAGGGGGGCGATAACGATTTCAGTCATAATGCCGCCGCGTTCCTGTTCACCATTGGACAGGTTTGTCAAGTCTGTGGTGTACAAGAAATAGGTTCCCGGCTCCACCCCGGTAGTATCGAGAATCACATCGTAGTCCTGGCCGCCTCCCACATTGAGGACATTGACCGTCATGGAGGTGTCTTTTCCATCCGGACCTCTCAAAAGAGCCGCGCCTCTTGCTACCACTTTCATAGGTACTCCCAAGGTGGTGGCGAAGGTGTACTGATGAGTGGTCGAGATATTGCAGACACGGAGCAGAATCCGCTGCCCCGCGGTGGCCGTAATCAGTGAACAGATTTTTTGTGCTGCGAATCCATCCTGGTTGACGATGTTGTTGGGGTTAATCGTGTCGGGGTATCCCCTGCCATTGATCATGGGGTACTCATCGAACATGCCGGCAAAGGGGAGCGCCTGAACCGTATCGCTGGCAATATGAAAAAAAGAGTCAAAGCCGGTGAGCAGTAAAGGATACGCCACATCATAACCGGTGGAACCATCGCCATCGTTGTAGGCGAACTTGGTAAACCCGCCAATAGCCATTCCGTCCTGGGCCGGCGTTACCCAGAGATTGCCGATCATTCCCATCTGCATATGCTCGGCTGCCTCCACATGACAGTGATAGAAATAGGTACCGGGAACCACAGCATTGTAATAATAGGTGAAACTGTTTCCCATGTTCGCTGAGGGAGATGGTTCCGGCAGGCCGTCAAAAATGGGGGCGGCATTGGGAAAACCGTGCCAATGGACGGAATGGGGGTCAAAGAGATCGGGCCGAACCACCATTCCCACATTGGTCATGGTCAGGTAAAGTTCCTGCCCCTGTTTCAACTCAATGGTGGGGGCGGGCAACTCGGCCTTGAGAGTAAGATCGGCGATGACCTCTGCAGGCGGTACACCGTCGGCATTCCCAAAGCTGAAAAAATACAGATCAAGGCCGTCAGCCATCTTTGAGTAACCATCTCCCCCGGTGATATGCCTGCACACGATATTCGGGTCTTCAGAGATCCCGTCCCCGTTCGTATCTCCCGGGCATTGCACGTTGACATCCGCACTCACCGTCACGGCCCATAGAAAACTGAAAAGCATTAGCACACCGAACACGCTTCCGTATCGGATTCGTTTCTTCATCATTCGCCCTCCCTGGGTTTCATCAGAGCTTTTACTTCCAATTTCTGCTTTATTTTTTTCGTTCATAACCCTAACCTGGTTCTCCCCGTAGTTGCCGCGATCACATTTTCCTTGCTTTTGCTGAGGCGGGAAGCGAGGGGTTGGTCGCAGGTTTCTGCTGTTTACTGGTATTCATCAGCCCCGATATCGGGCGCCGATTGATTCCTGGCATCTCCATCAAAGTCAAACTTCAGGGAAGCAAACCCATAGGACCCGATAGCTTTCCCCATATTTCTGGCAGGGGAGGAAGCTTGAATATGGTAGTCACCTTGTGGCGGCATGAGCGGGGTATAGCGGACTGCTATATTATTACCGCCCTCGTCAACAATGGTGGTTGTTTCCAGCGCGTTAAAATAGGTGCTTACCAGCAGTGGATCTGTATAGAAATTGAATGGCGGAGCACCGTAATCATAGCCGGTATTGGGGTCAACCTGCTGGGAAAGAAAACAGCGTACCGGCGTCAGATGGCGCGGTATACCTTCCCCTGGCGGCACATAGAGATCCCAGTAATCTCCAAGGGGATTCGGGGCAAGACCGCCGGCCCCGTCGTTGAGGGACGCGTCGTTATACCACGACCGGTTGTGCCAGATGATATTGTTTACAAGGACCGGGTTGGAGTAATCCGGCTCCATGGGGCCGGAGGTCTCCAAAATGGTCTGAAGGACCTGGCTGTGCACGCCGGCCACTATCCCCGCCCCCTGTGGGGTGGAGTTTGCAGCTCCGGGCTCAAAGGACAGGTTGCTGGTGGCTGTGCTATCATTGTTGACTACGGTATTTTGCATGATATATCCCTTCAGCACGTCCTGCAGGAAAATGCCTCCCCCTGCGTTGCCCGCCACGTTATTGACAATCATATTGTTGAAGATTTTGATGGTGTACCAGCGCGTGGGCTGTCCGGGATAATCTTTCAGATCTTCTCCGTTTACGGCGAACACATGGATTCCCGCGCCGCTTCCCGAACCGGTCAGATTCCCCTGGATCCAGTTGGCATCTACCGTGACGTTTCCGGTGCCTGTGCCACCGGCCACCTCGCTGCCGATGTAGATACCGCCGCCGTCTCCCGCATTATTGAGCAGGGCTCCAAAGAAACTCTCGTTAAAGAGAATCTGGTTTTCCCGGATCATATTTTCCCCGGGGCAGATGCCGCTGTGGTTGATACCGCCGCCGTTGAATCGGGAAAAATTACCCGCGATAATATTCTGCTCAATGAGGTAGTCGTAAGCATAATCATAGATGCTGATGCCTCCGCCACCCTGGACCCCGCCGTTACGGTGGACCTTGTTCCGGCGGACAACGATATTGTTATTATTGGCGCCCGGCCACTGGATGTTCTGCATGCCGAGGCAGATACCGCCACTGAAATTGCCCTGGTTCCCGGTAATCTCGTTGTTGGTGATTTCCAGGCCCACAGCCCCGGTGAACGCATAGATGCCGCCACCGGCCTTGCTTCCAAGAATCTTAAATCCGTCAATGGCCGCCTGGCCCCGGACCGTAAAAGGGTATCCCTTATTGAAATATTGGGGATTGCCGGGAATTGGCTCCTGCTCGGTCCCATCGGGATATTCCGTTTCACCGGTGACAAATATTCCCGGGGCCTCGTTCTGGACAAAGGGGCTGATGCCTCCTCCGAGAAAATCGGCGAAAGCAGCTCCACCCAGGCCTTCAGGGGGCGGAAGTGCAATTCGGTCGTGCCAAGCTTGCAGCCGCTCATAGGGAGTGGGGTTGCCATTAATGGTGGTGCCTCCAGCTCCTGAGCCCTGCAGACGGACCGGTTTATTCATGATGACATTTTCAGTATAGGCCCCGGGGGCCACCAATATAAGAGCGCCTGCCCCGGTCGTGGGGGCATCGATAGCCGCCTGGATTGTTGGGAAATCACCGGGTACGGCAACCACATCGGTTGTTCCACAGTTCACGATATTGAGGGTCACCCCAATCTCAGTGGTTAACCCGTTATCCCCTCTGACGACCATGATCCGGCCTGTGGTCGCTGACCCGGGTACGGTAGTGGTGATCTGATCGTTGTTCCAGCTCTCGATGGTAAGCGGAAAACCGTCCAACGTGACGAAACCCGCGACATCGCTAAAACCGTAGTGTCTGGTTATCTTGAACGGACTGTTTGCTACCTGGGGGTCGTAGTCGGGATTGAGAACCAACCTGTCGCCCACCGATGTGATAGTGATGGTACTACCGTGGGTTCGAGTCGAACAGAGCAAGGGGCCTGCCTGAGGCTCGGGACCCAGGACCGATGCGATGACAGGGGTCCAGTTAGAGGGTTCGGTGTCTATGACCAGATTAGCTGATGCAAAAGCCGCCAACGGCACCAACGGGGTGTCCGTATAGGTCGTGACTCCCGGATAATACTGGAATGTCCACGGTGTGACGCTGAGGAGGGGGTTGTAATAAGGATCTTCACTCCCATCCGGCAGAACCGGATCGTTCAAAACCATGGTGACCATATTGGGCGACATACCCGAAGGGGCCGCCACGTTATTGGTATAGGTGGACGGCATCAGGCAATTGTATCCGCCGTATTCGTCACTGTACATCCTTTGAAACTCTCTACCTGTCCAGTCCCGTAAGGAGATGGGTATCCAGGATGCAGCCAGTTTCTCCCCATAATTGGGGCTGGCCATATTGAACTCAGCACCCAGATCGTTGTTTACAAATCCTACCACCCGGCCCGATTTGGGCACATCGGTCATCAGGTAGAAATCCGCCGCAGCGTTGCGGGATTGGAATACGTTAATTTGTTTCATATTGCAGTCGGCAAGGATTTCTCCTGCCAGGGGGGCTTCCACTCCGGGAAACAGGGTCAGATAGTCAGGCACCACATAGGAAGGCCCCACACATACGGATGGATTCAGAAGGACCCCATTGTCCGCAGAGACTCTCAACGTACTGGGGACCCATTCCACCCCAAAATCCACGTTCTTGTCCTCTGACCTTGCAACGTCGTACATCCCCTGACCCGTCATGCTGTTAGGCGGCACCACTTCGGCAATATAGGTGTTATTTTCCAGGTCACCGAATGCATATCCGCCGTCAAATATCCCGGGCCTTACCTGGTTCCAGGTACCGAAGGAATCTGCGCATTCCTCAATTTCGATGCCGTGAATCACGGGAAGGTCCTGAATACACCCGCTCGGTTTATTGTCGTCCCAGCTGTCGGTGGTGGTGATTCGGATGGCATCGCCCCAGTTGAATTTGCCTACTTTCCCGCTGCGGTCCACATCTTCCGGACCCGGCGATCCGGTGTATCCCGAATAAGTGGGATCTGTCCACTGGAAGGGATAATTGTCCACATCCGCCAGTTGGATACCTGGCTTTGCCTTGTCCCATACTCCATTCAAATTATAGTCCGTATCTTCCGGGCCCGGTAACCCGGTATAAGCAGGATCGAAGGGCTTGGTCCATTGGTAGGGTGGGGCATCCACATCGGCCGGAAGGTCGTCAATCACACCGTCTTTATTGGAATCTTTATAGAGATTTACCTGCACTCTCGGTATCCCCGGTTCCCACGGTTCCGCAGTATCCAATCTAGGTTCATCCGACGCCCTGGTGGTGGCGTAATAGACGATCCCCGATATCCCGCCATTTTCACCATAACCATAATCTATCTTGCCCCAATTAATCTCATTATACTGGCCCAGAAAGGTCTGAGTAGCCTGGGTCAGGATTTCCCCCGTCTCTGTGCGTGACAAGTTATTTCCCGTATTGGGGTTGATGATGTCGGCGGTAGGTGGGTGCCCTTCGCTCTGGGGCTGGGGGAACAGTTGATCCCGTGAAGGCCAATCCCAGCCCTCATCGGGAAAGACCTCTCCACCGTAGTCCGCCACGGAGGTGATTCCCGTGGCCTTGAATCTGAGAAAGTCTACTTCCAATACCAGCCATTTGAAGAAAGGAAAGACTTCTGAAAAGGAGTATTCACCCATCTCGTTGGTGGCGGTGCCCTGGTAGATAGTACCGTCCCGGAAACGGAGGGTCAAGGCCTGTTCTGCTAATCCCGGCTCATCAGGATCAGGAAAGCCGCTCTGGTTGCTGTCGTAAAAGACCTTCCCGTCAATGTGACCGAACCACTGATAGACCAGGATGTTACCCAGATTAATGGCTTCACCCTCATGGACCGTCACATTCCTGAAACCAAAGAGCATATCCAGAGGCTCATCCCAATTGACCAGGATATAGGAGCCTGCAGGCACGTTGTTGATCTTGAAATAGCCCGTTTTTGGATCGCACTGGGCCGCATAGAGGCCGGCCGGGGCCAGTTCCGGTTGCGCATTAGAATCGTTCAACCCGACCCATGCATACGGCACCGGGGGCCCTGGGAAAAATCCCTGAAGAGTAGGGGGTCTGGAAAAATGATTGACACGAAAGGTCCCCTCGATGGTCCCGGTCCCTTCGGGTGGCGTGACATTCCAGGGGAGCATGTTCAGGGTTTGGCCTTTGAATTCCGAACTGGCCGGACTCAATTTCACAAAGCCGAAAATCGCATGCCAGGTACCGGCGCCAAAACCCTCTACAAATGCCCTGGGTTCATTGGGCTTGACCCAGGCATCAATGGTGGGGGTCCCCTCTATGGTGGTGGTCTGCGTCCAGGTCATGTTCATGCCGGCGTCATCTGTAACGGGGGGGATAACCCTGATACCATATTTACCGGGAACGATGTATTTTACCAGGGCCTCACCCACTATTAGATTATAGGGGTTTGCCCTGGGGTTGTAGTCTGGATGATCCGGGTTCCTGGCCCTGTCATAATCGTATTGTGTGAGGGTTCTTATGACGCCATTCCCAAGGGTTTCGACCACGGGGACCCCTTCATCGTCTAACTTAATGGTGCCGTCCGCATTCTCTTCATAAACGGTCCCGAGGGGATTGCCGTAGGCATCATAAAACAGTTGTCCGCCGTAATCATAGAGAAAGGCGCCGGCCCCGCCTAAACCCGATTCACTGGGATCAGGACCGTCGTTGATCAGGTTGTGGTCCAGGAATGCATAAATGGAGATCTGGGCTGTGGGCCACGGGAGGGCATCGACCACCACGTTCACGGTTTCCTGCCCCACTGCGACGGTGGTTCCGGCCATTCCATACCCTTCCGAGGGAAGGACAGATACGTAAAATCTTTTGTCCAGAAGCGACGCGGGGATATCCACCACCACAGAAGAAGTGTCAGATGTTCCGCGGGACAACACCGGGGCGTAACTGTTATGGATAGTGTTGCTGATACTGTCGGCAACGTTGGCGCCGGGCACTGTCAGATTGGTATTGTCTTCCTCTAGAAGCCAGCGAAAAGACTCCACCGGTTCCCCATCTGATCCCGTCACATTGAGGGTAAAGGCCCCGGCATTGGTCACAAATACCGCACCAAGGCACAAAACAAACGCGAAAAGAAGAAATCTCTGGAAGGTATCCGGCCTGTTTTGTGTTCTGAGCTTCTTCCGCCTCATGGCAATTCTCCTTTTTTACATAGTGTTCAGTTTATGGCTGACTTCAAGGTTGGTTAGCCTGCCTTTTTGTCGTAATTAGGTACACAATATGAACGACGGCCCCTGTTTTCAATGGGGGACAATACCGTATTTTGACTTCCAAAACAGAGTAGGGCTACAATAAAGGCCTCGAACCGTTGTATCTTTGAACCTCTACTGTCTTAATTGTTACCGTCTCCAGCCAACTTGTTTTCGTGGCAGAGGCCACAATGGATCTCGGAACCTTTGGGAATATTGACCGTGCCCACATCGTCCACGGAGAAGCTTCTGTCCGCAGCAGCCTTGGAAATCACTGTCCCATCACCTACGATACCATGGCATGCCTGACAGGTCTGCGAGGACTTTTCAAAGAAATCCTCGTGGCCATCGACCCATGCCTGGCTGTTCACGTTATGCATACCGTGGGGGCCGTCCAGAGTAAGGGACAAACCGGTCCCGTGGCAGGCCGTGCATTCCACGATCATGCCGTCATGGCCCTGAATCGTTGTTGCGGTAAGATTGTCGTTGGCCTCACGGCTGGGCCAGACGGCATGGGGACTGCCATGGCACGACTCGCAGGCAACACCGTTATGTCCCAAGCTGTTTCGATAAAGGGTGTCCGTCTGTTCTGCGAACCGCTTGTTTTCGGCGATGATGAACGTGGCCACATTGGGGCTGTCGGTGTAAGTACTCCTTCCGATGATCTGGTCCCCTGTATTGCTCAGGGCATCCCCGGTATGACACGATTCGCACCTTGGAAGATCGGTCCAGGGCTGGCGACCTGCCTGGCCCACCGCGTAAAGATTTCCGTGGCAGTTCATACAATCCAGTCCGGCTGTCTCCATGGCGCCCCTGGCGCATTTTGTTTTCTCCCCCGGGTGACAATAAAAACAATTATTTCCGCTGGGTGGCGGGGTCAGTATCCGGGACGCATGGAAGCCGTGGGTGGCCCGGGACATGTTTTTGTTGATCAGCTGTGGGCCTACCGGTCCTGTTTGCGCAAGATCCAGTGCCGCGGAGTAATGGCACGAGGCACACAGCACCGGTGTGCTGTTTACCAAATCCGTACCCGCTCTGTAATCGTGAAGGATCAGGATGTTCTCTTTGTATTGAACCGTTAAATCCGTGCTGTCGCTCCATTGAATCTGCGCCAGGCTGGCGGCCTCATTTCCCGTGTCGTGACAAGCTCCGCAGGCCATCTCATCCGATGCGGGAACCACCACGGGAAGTGAAGCAAGGACGGTTGAATCGCTCTTATCGACAGCCTGGGCCATCATCAATGGATATGGATTCCTCTTTGCATTGTCGTCTACTTCCGTAATGGGGATTCCTTCTGCTGAAAACCAGGTGGGAAGAGTACTTTTCGAGTGAAAGGGTTGGGGCGCATTTCCGGCGCCTGGCATCTTTGCCCCCAGAAGTCCTTCGTCTACTGCTGGGTCCAGTCCGAAAAGCGGCAACACATAGTCCCAGAAATTGGTTTTTCCAATGCTCGAGGTGTTAATGGATCCGGTGCTGTCAGCCATGGCCTTGTAGGTGACGCCCACAGTGGACCCTGAAATTTCAGGAGAAGACCCTTCCTTGATGACCTGTGCGTGAAGAACATTAAAGAGGGGAAGAATGCTGAATACGGAAAAGTCCGAATCATAACAGTGCATGCCGAGATCGTTGAAGGCAAATACCTGGTAGCCTTGGGATCCCTGTTGAGGGATTTTGATTTCTTCAATATTGGAATAGGCGCTCAAGCCGGTGCTGTCAAAGGACTGTACTGCCGCATAATAGGCATCGCCGGGATTAAGATTGCCGGAGACCATGTTTATGTCGCCCATATTGACGGTGACGATAGAACCCACCCCCGTATAGGGGATAGGGGCAATGGAAACGAAATAGTCTGTGGCGCCTTCCACGGCACTCCAGGAAATGGTCAATCTGGTTCCGGCAACGACAGAGCTGAGAACCGGAGGAGCAGGTAAGGCCAGTGCTGTGCCTGAAAAAGTTGTTAATAAGACAATGGCGATCATTCCCAAAAGATATCTCATTCGTCTCATTTTCTCCTCCTTAATATTTAGAAGTTGTTCGATAAAAGCATACCAGCAGGGCAAATGCCGGTCAGGATCGTGGACGTAATAACTTTCGTAAGTAGGCGCATAGATTTGGGTCAGGTTCGGAGTCTTCGCTTACCTGTTCGATATGGGATCACAAAAGCTGAAGTATGTCGCTATTTCAATGTTTTTGTGATTTCATATCGGGCGAAAATGGTCTGAAGTTATGATGTATAGTTGAGGAAGTTATTGCGTCCACGATCCTTAAAAACAGTAGCTGATGCCCAGGCTCAAAGCCGTACGGCTGATAAATGTGCCCTGAAGGTTCGCCTTGAAGTGCTCTCCCATATCGAAATCCATGCCCACCAGGGCACTGAAATTGTCTTCATTTGAGAAAGATGAATCATAATTCACCGACCCGATGTTGGGATCTTGATTGTTCCACTGTCCGTCAAAGCTGGCCTCAGACCAGCTGAAACCCGCACCCACATAAGGTGTGAAAAACCCGATGGTCCAGTAAGCAGTGGCTACAGCATCCACCTGCCAGTAATCGAGATTATCGTCCGTGTTCCAGCCAAGTTGACTGGATGTCTCGCCGGTTTCCTGATTCCGCCAGTCCTTGACTTCCCGGTTGTCGTAGCGCAGATACTGTGCTCCAATTTCCACCCCGAAGCCATTATCCAGCTCAAGAGGCTTCCCCTTCGCCCCCACGGCCCACACAAAATTGCTTTCCAGGTTCCCTTTCCAGTCATTGCCCGCCTGTTTGTCGAGCCATGTTCCGCCATCAGCCATACCTAGCCTGGCAAAAAGGTTTATCTGGTCAATGAGCCCATAGGTGATGGTTGCCATGTAGATCCCATCATCCTCAAATTCGGCGCCTTTCCTACTGGTGTCACTGGTGCCGTTCGAAAAGCTTCTCTTCAGGTCGTAATCCGAAAAACTCTGCTTGATAACAACGGTACCCTGAAGGCCTAAATCAATCTGGCCTTTTTTGATAAGTTTAGCTGGATTTCCCAACTCCTGAGCAGATGCAATATTTGCAATGAAAACCACGATAGCTACCAACGTGAAAGCCAACAACCTTTTCATGCTTCTTCCTCCCTTATGAGCAGTTAATAGTAGGCCATTTCAATAAAGCACAAATCCATTATCTATTTTACACGAAACAAAAAATGTGGTAAATGGGGTCAATACTGTATTTTACGTTCATAAAAGGTGTACCTTGCTCTGGTGGGACCGAATGTTTTTCTTTGCTCGGCCCCATTTCATGGACCCCACGATGAAAAAACCATACCGTCTGGTAATCGCAGAAGATCATACCATCCTTAGAGAAGGATTGACAGCGCTTATTCGCTCTGATTCAGAACTTGAAGTTATTGGGGAGGCCAGAGACGGTAGGGATGCCGTTCACTGTGTTGAAAAACTCCACCCTGATCTTGTTCTAATGGACCTGTCCATGCCCAAAATGCACGGTTTGGAGGCCATCAAAGAAATAAAGAGTCGATTCCCTGACACGAGGGTGCTCACCCTTACGGTTCATAAAACCGAGGAATATGTTTATGCGGCCCTCCGGGCGGGGGCGGACGGATATGTGCTTAAAGATGCCACCCATGCCGAACTATCCCTGGCCATTAAAAATATTCTGAAAGGCAACCGTTATCTGAGTCCTTCCATATCAGCGAAGGTTATAGAAGGTTATCTGGAGGGGACAAAGGCACCCGTGGAGAACTCAGCATGGGATGATACGCTTACCCAGAGGGAGCGCGAGATACTCAAACTCATCGCCGAGGGCCACAAAAACAAAGAGATTGCCGGGATGCTCTACATAAGCCCGAAGACCGTTGAAAAACACCGGTCCAACCTTATGCAGAAGCTGGATCTTCACAATGTGGCAGCTATAACGGCCTATGCCATAGAAAAAGGGCTTGTTGAACGGTGAAACTCCGCCGGGCAGGGGAGCGACACTGCGATGTGGGTACCTCTGGCGGAAGAAGATTCCATTTCAAAAAACCCACCTGACAAAATAGCTCGCTCTTTCATGCTGGTTAAGCCGAGCCCGGGGGTAGATTCTTGTGGTTTTAATGCGGTCTTCATATCGAATCCACGCCCGTTATCTTCGATCAACAGGTCTATCCATTCGCCTCTTTTTTTAAGAACCACATGCACCAGATCGGCTTGGCTGTGTTTGGCAATATTGTTGAACGCCTCCTGCAATATCCTGAAAATGGGAGTCTTGAGTTCAAGAGGGACCTCTTCTTCTTTCAGAAGGATCTCCTTCTCAACTCGAATGCGCCCATAGATTTTCATGAACTCCCGGGAGAACCAGGAAATAGTTGCCACGATACCGAGATCGTCCAGAATCGGAGGCCTCAGATTCTTGCAGATCGTACGCACTTCTTCAACGGCGTCCTGAATCATGGCAACTACCGAGCCCAGGGCCTGGGAACACGCAAGTGTTTCTCTCCCTTTCAGTTCTTTCAGTCCGGTTTCAACTTGAAATTTAACGGCGCTCAGGGTTTGTCCTATGCCATCATGGAGTTCCAGGGCAATGTGTCTTCTTTCTTCTTCCTGAGAGGTCAAAAGTTGTGTGCTAAGCCGGCGAAGCTGTTCCTCGGATTGTTGAAGGGCATTTTCGGTTGTCTTGTGTTTGCCGATTTCTTTGGATAGACTGATGTTGGTTTCTGTTAGTTTTGCCGTCCTTTCATGAACCCTCTTTTCCAGTTCATCCCGGGTTCTGCGAAGCCTGTCCTCTATCTGTTTATACCGGGTAAAATCTCTCAGGATAACCATTTTATCAACCCGTCCATCCAGATGGAAAATGGGGCATTGGGCCACATTGTAGAAATGCCCGTCAGCTGGGCTCACTACTTCATATTCGGCGTATTCTCCCCTCTGTATCTTATCGTTCACACACCAGGGGCAAATGCTTTCCTGGTGATGAATCCCTTTATGGCAAAGGTCTCCGATGGCATCACTGCCTGACCTTCTGATCATGGCCGGGTTCATGTAAATGATTCGATAGTCTGCGGAACATATGTAAACGGGATCGTGCATCGCCTCCATCATCAAACGGTATTTCTTTTCTTGCTCCCGGAGAGCGTTGAGAACACGGCTGCGCTCCTGGATTTGCTTGTCCATGGGTCGGTATAAAAAAAAATAGAAACCCGGTGACAGCAGGACGACAAGGAAGCAGGAATCAAGGAAGATTTGTCCCCAGAAAGGGGGGTGAAACAGAAAGGAAATCAAGGCCATCACTAAGGCCTCACAAAGAAAAACAAACAGGATAAAGATGCCCACCCTGAAAATATTTGATTTTCTATTTAGAAAATTTTTTTCCATGGTAAAATAAGGGAGTTTTTAAAATTTAAGTTCCCGAAGGGGTTGAAGGATACGAGCATACCTCTGCTCATCTTATAGCAGAGGCAACGAACCTTCACAACTACGAAATCTCCGGCGAAATGTGCCAGGAATTATTTTTGAACTTTACACAAGTCGCGACGTGTGTAATAAGCCACAATAATTTACTGTTTTGGTGCCCTAAATGCTGCCTGCATTATTGCTGCTATTGGCCGAAATGACGATTAAAACCCCATTTCAACATCCCTGTCTAAACATGCAAAGAAGGAGCAAATCCATGGAAGTTCAAAGACCTGATACTCAAACCGAGGAACTCTTGAAGCGACTGGCCGCAAGGGGTGCGCCCGCCGTTACGGAGCTTACCCCTGAAGAAGCCAGAGTCGCGCGAAACCCCCTTTTCGTAGAATTAGGCGGTTCTCCGGAAGATGTAGCCGAGGTTCGGGACCAAAGCATTCCTGGTCCGGCTGGTGATATTCCCATTCGCATATATACGCCTCAAGGATCCGGAAATTTCCCCATCCTGGTTTATTTTCACGGCGGAGGCTGGGTCATCGGGAACCTGGATACCCATGACAGTCTCTGCAGAGGTTTGGCCAATGAAGCTTCCTGCGTGGTAGTGGCAGTGGACTATGGATTGTCACCGGAAAGGAAGTTTCCCGGACCCTTGGAAGATGGCTACGAAGCGACAAAATGGGTAGCAGAACATGCCCGAGAGTTTCGTGGAGACCCTACCCGAATAGCTGTGGGAGGCGACAGTGCGGGGGGCAATATGGCAACGGTGGTGTGTCTTATGGCAAGGGAT
>CAYOWC010000031.1:0-26978 GCA_964407525.1 uncultured Desulfobacteraceae bacterium
TTTTCCCCCGCAGAAAGCGCGGGATCCGAGACTTGACCTTGCGAAAATGTCATTTCTGGATTGGAAACCCACAGTGTCCACAATTGCATTAATGGATGGACACTAGCTAAAGGCTAATGGCTAATGGCTAATGGCTATTTTTTGTTTTTTTTACAAAAGCCGGTAGGGATAGGCCCTCTTTGCCCATTCACTTCCGGGATAATCCTGCTCCAGCTTTTCATAGGCCTCTTTTAGAGGTTTGGGATCCTGGGTACTTTTGTACAGATTCACACCCCTCAGGTAGATCGCCTCCGGAGCCGAATCGCTCGTGGAGTAGTCTGAAACAATTTTTTCAAGGTTCAATAGGGCCTTTTCAAACCGGTCCGCATCAAAATAGACCTTGGCTACACCCAGCAACATACAGGGAATCAATTCCGCCGGAGCTAAAAAACCAACGCTGCGATGATGTTCCGTGCCTTCGGAATCAAGGGTAACAATAGTCGGGGTCCATTTCACATTGAAATCCGTTGCAAGTGGCTCGCTGTCTGATTGGACCCTGAGTGGAATAACATGGTTGCTGATAAAATCGATAACGCCTGTATCAGGATACGAAACTGCATCCATCTGCTGACAACCAATTCAGCCAGGATTGAAAAAATCCAGCATGATAGCCTTGTCTTCGGATCTTGCTCTCTCCATCGCCGCTTCCATCGTAGTTTCCCATTGGATACTGTCTGCCATTTTGTCTCCTCTTTTTCAGTTAAAGATGTAAAGATGGTGTCGATAATAACAAAATCCGTCCACAAACCGGGTCTTTTCTCCTACTATCCCAAAATTGATTTCAGGTCCTCATCCGCAGTAGAAATAGGTTTAATGTCAAAGGTTTTCACGAGGGTTTCAAGTACGTTGGGAGTAAAAAAAGCCGGGAGAGATGGCCCCAGGCGAATGCCTTTGATACCGAGGTGCAATAAAGCCAGGAGCACGCACACGGCCTTCTGTTCATACCAGGATATGATCAATGAAAGAGGGAGTTCGTTTACTTCCACGTCAAACGCTTCGGCAAGCGCCGAAGCAATTCGAACCGCAGAATAGGCATCATTACATTGGCCTGCATCAAGAAGCCGGGGAATGCCACCAATATCACCGAGATCCTTATCAAAGAATCGATACTTTCCGCAGGCCAGAGTCAACACGATGCAATCCTCTGGTATTTTTTCCACGAGCTCCGCATAGTAGTTCCGCCCCGGCTTCGTTCCGTCACAACCGGCCACCAGGAAAAAATGGCGGATGGCGCCCGATTTGACCGCTTCGATAACCTTGTCGGCAACTCCCAGTACGGCATTTCTTGCAAATCCAACGGTTACCTCCCGGCCAATTTCGTCTTCTTCAAATCCGGGAAGGGCCAGAGCTCTCTCAATAACAGCCTGAAAATTCAGGTCGGGAATGTGCGGAATACCGGGCCATCCTACCATACCACTGGTAAAAAGATTGTCCTCATATTTTTTACTCGGTCTCTGAATACAGTTGGTTGTCATCAATACGGCGCCGGGAAAATCGGCGAACTCCTTCAGCTGTTTTTGCCATGCGGTCCCAAATTGACCATAGAAATGGGGATACTGTTTCAACTTGGGGTATCCATGTGCAGGAAGCATCTCGCCGTGGGTATAAATGGTGATCCCTTTACCCTCCGTCTGCTTAAGGAGCTCTTCAAGGTCCTTCAAATCGTGCCCTGAAACAAGTATTCCCTTACCTTTTCTGTGCCCCAGTGGGACTTTCGTGGGAACAGGGTGACCGTATTTCCCCGTATTTCCTGCATCCAGGATCTCCATCGCTTTCAGGGCCGCGCCTCCGCACTTCAGCGCCAGCCCCACCCAGTCTTCAACAGACAAGTCGTCCCTTTGAATGGCCGCAAGCCCTTCGTGGACAAACGCGTATACTTCTTCGTCTTCCTCACCCAGGATCATGGCGTGGTCCGCGTAGGCACTCACCCCTTTGATTCCATAAAGGACGGTGTGTTTCAGCGAGAGTACATCTGGATTGTCTCCCGGATAAGAGGTCAAACCAACCTTCTCACCTTGCCCAATAAGGTCTTCCAGAGCAGCTTCAGGAATAAATAATGCGGAGCCTTCCAGCCAACGATCATTTCCACCGGCCGATTTCACCTTCCCTTTCAAGTCCTCACGCAATTTTACAGCCTGGTTGATCAATATCACAAAACGATCGGGGTCAAAATCCACGTTGGTCAAGGTAGCAAAAGCCGCCTGCACAGTGAAAACATTCACATCTCTATCTGACACGCCCGCTTTTCGCCCCTCCACGGCCACCTGGGACAATCCCATCAGGGTATAAAGGAGTAAATCCTGAAGGGCCGCCACTTCAGGCAGTTTTCCACACACGCCTTGAACCGTGCAACCCGTTCCTTTTGCGGTCTGTTCACATTGATAGCAGAACATAGCTTTCCTCCTTTTATTGTTGAAGGTTATAAAAGAATAGACCTGACGCTACACGAAAAACATAGCACCTAAAAAATGGTATTAGCGGTTAGGGGTTATCTATTAGGTCTTACTAAAAAGGCAGCCAAAGCAGTTATGAACATTAAAATATTCAACTCGGAAGGTCCCAACCATCTGGAAGGAAAATCTATTATCTCAAATACTGACATTTTTATCCACTTCAATTTCATAAAATCGACCAGATGAGAAGGATGTACGTTCTTGACACATATTTAACGATTTATTAAGGTAACAAATTGAATGGAGGCGATTCATGATACGAACTCAAATATACCTCACTGAAAAGGAACGTAAAGGTTTAATGGACCTCGCCGGCGAACAGAAAAAGAAGATGAGCGAACTCATCCGAGAGGCGATTGACCTTTTCCTTGAGCAACGACAAACAAACGGAAAAACGGAAACATTGAAACAGTTGGCCGGTCTCTGGAGTACACGAACAGACATGCCCAATCTCAATGTCCTTCGAAAACAATGTAATAGACTCGGGGGAAAATGAAGCAGGATTTCCTGGTTGATACGGATATCTTCGTTGATTTTCTCTGTGGCTACGATCCGGCGGTAAAATTCATCATGGAAAATACCGCAAGGATTGTACTGTCGGCAATCAGCCTCGCGGAGTTGTACACCCAAGCACAAGAGCATAAAACGAACGAACTAGAGGTGCTGCCCGATCTTTTCACCGTCACACCGATCACAGAGCAAACCGTACACATAGCAGGGATATTCAAATCAGAGTACAGGGAATCCCACGCCCTGACCATGGGGGACATATTGATTGCGGCAACCGCAAAGCAATATCACCTCGAACTCAAAACATTGCGTATCAAATGTTTCCCAATGATTCCGGAGCTGAAGCCGCCATACAACAAATAGAGGCCACTTTTCCCAAAAGTGTGGCTCACATACCGATACAGAGGAATCAGATTAGGATCAGAATGAGATGGAAGAAAGCATAAAAAAAGCAATCTTTGAGCAAGTATCCAAAGAGGCGTTCTCACGAAAAATCGGAATGAAACTTATTGACCTTGAAGCAGGATATTCCAAGGTGGAAATGACGTTTACGCCGGACATGAAAAACATCTTTGGAATGGCCCACGGAGGGGCTATATTCAGCTTGATAGACGTCGCCTTTGAAACGGCTTGTAATTCCCACGGAACAGTGGCTGTAGCCTTGAACGTCATGGTAACATACGTTGCATCGCCCGCTTCAGGAAGTCTTCTCACCGCCGAGGCAAAGGAGCTAAGCTGCACCCGAAAAACCGCCAATTACGATATCAAGGTCCACGACGATCAAAACCATCTTATTGCATCCTGTCAGGCCCTGGCATACCGCAAGGGGAAACCACTTCCTTTTCTTTAAAGTCATTCAGTACTCATCCGAGCGCGATGCCCATCCTAAGCACTGAAAAGCAGACTTCCCATTCGGGTACCGACGACGGCAAACATTGGTCTGCCCTCTTTTAAAACGACAAAATCGATTTCGCGTTTGTCATTTAAGTTCTTCACTAATCGGTCTGTGGTAGGAGGCGCCAGTGAATTTTTCGGAAATGTGGTGGGGTTGGTGGGGGAAAGAAAAGGCAAACTTTATGACGACCCCCTGGTTCTGCAAGACGCGGTGAAGAACTTGAAGGCCGGGGACATCCTTCTGAGAAAACCCCATTTCGTCTTATGGACCGCTTGATTCCGGGCCACTGAGGCCATGCAGCCATCTGGGTCGGCAACGAATAGGAACTGAAAGACAGCCTCCTTTGAGGAAGGGCCTAAGGGTTCACCTTGGGTTCCTTCCACCATGGATAGAAATCCGGCATATCATGGGAGACTTTCATGCCGAATGCAGGAGGACGCTTTTCGAGAAAACTCTGAATTCCCTCCCTTGCATCCTTCTGCATACCGACCCAGTAGAAACAGTAGGAATCAGTAAGGTGGGTTGACTGGGGATCATCTTCCGCAACGCCCCGATGCAAAAGTGCCTTATTGAGCGCCACGGAAATTCCGGAAGTATTTTCCACGATCTCTCTCGCAATCTCCATGGCCTTTGAAAGGACCCGGTCTCCTGGAACCACATGATTGAAAAGCCCCGAATCCGCCTCTTCTACGGCCCGGAAAATACGGCCGGTCAATGCCAATTCGTTCGCCTTGGAGAGACCCACTATACGAGGCAGAAACCAGGAAGAACATGCCTCCATAACCACACCACGCCGCGCAAAAACGAAACCGATCTTGGCATCTTCAGCCGCAATCCGCATATCCATGGCCAGGGTCATGGTGATTCCAACACCCACTGCGTGGCCGTTTATGGCGGCGATAACAGGTTTTCGGCACTTGTAGATGGCCAGCGATACCTGCCCGCCGCCATCTCGATGCCCACGGATAGTTTTCTTCGGCCCTTCTTTCCTGGATCCATCAAAAGTGGAACTACCCCCAGACAGATCCGACCCTGCACAAAAGGCCTTTCCAGCACCCGTCACCACAACGACCCGCACGTCGTCGTCCCGGTCGGCCTCGTCAAAAAGTCCGATCAATTCTTTTCGCATGTTCATGGTAAAAGCATTCATCCTTTCAGGACGATTGAGTTTAATCAGGGCAATTCCTTTCTCAACTTTATATTGCGTATGGTTCAAATCCATATTCACCTCAAACTATCTGTTTATTTTTGCTATTACAAACACTTCCATTCATTCCGCAGCATTTTCTTTCAAACAGCATATCTTGTAGTCCTTTTAAGAGATTTTGTCAAAATTCAATGCTAAAAGGCTTCAAACCCTACCCAAGTGAATAAAAACCGTAAACCGATAAGCGTGAACAATTACAAAATCACGTTGAATATTCAGCAACGAAATGATAAGATTCACAGAGTTTGAATTGGCCTTGGAGAGCTTTCATAAAAGGCTGTAAAATAGGCTTGCCTCGGAAAAATGGTCGGGCAAGAGCCATAATTTCAACCGCGCGAACGAAGGGGTAATCATTGAGATTGACCCTGTTCCGCCCTTCGATCATGAAAGGAGGACAAATAAAGATGAAACGAAAACTGGCCGTTCTATTTCTTTTGTTAGCGTTTTTGGTTCCAGGTATCGCGGGAGCCGTTGAAAAAGAAGATTTCAAGGTTGATAACACGCAAGATTTCGTGGATCTGTGCGTTGTACCAACGGAGCACCCCTACTACGTTGCCGCAGTACATTTCGTCCATGGCTACCTTGTTGGCGCTTATGGCTACTACGAAGCACAAACAGCCGGTCCGAAAGGAGACAAATTTGTCTGCCTACCGGAAAATATGCCGTCGAGAAACGAAGTGGTCGACATGTTCTTGAAATGGGCCAAGGCCCATCCAGAATACATGAAAGAAAGAGCAGTGAATACCATATTCAGGTTCCTCGCAGAAACATGGCCGTGCAAATAGTAAATGTACCATAGAAAGGAGTATATCATGATAAAATTCACAATTGCATGTATTCTTGCGGCCACCCTTGCCTTTTCAGGATGCGCAGGGATGTCGGATACCGAACAGAGGACCCTCAGCGGAGGCGCCATAGGAGCCGCTGGAGGAGCCATCATTGGAGCAATCGCCGGCAACGCCGGACTTGGCGCAGCCATCGGCAGCGCCGCCGGCCTGGGAGGCGGTTATCTTTATGGGAAACACAAGGATTCGGAAAAACAGGCCTACCAACAAGGCTATCAGGCGGGGAGTCAACAGAAGTAAGAAAACAAGATACAAACCGCGAACCTTTGAACCTTTGAACCTTTGAACCAAAATGATAAGGAGGCTTTCATGGCTGTACAGGAAGGCAAAGCGGCACCATCATTCACACTGCCGGATGCCGACGGAAACAAAATTTCATTAAAAGACTTCGAAGGGAAGAACGTAATCCTTTACTTTTATCCCAAAGACAACACATCCGGCTGAACGAAAGAGGCCGAGGGATTCCGTGACCTGTACGGCGAATTCCTGAAACTGGATGCGGTCATTCTGGGTGTTTCACCAGACAAGGAGACCGCCCACCAGAAATTTATCGAAAAATATAAACTCCCCTTCCCTCTTTTATGCGATCCGGATAAGAAGGTAATGGCCCCCTACGGGGCGTTCGGGGAGAAGAAAATGTATGGGAAAGTCGTTCAAGGCGTAATCCGATCCACCGTCTGGATCGGCCCGGACGGCAAGATTAAAAAACACTGGCCAAAGGTAGCCAAAGCAGCAGATCATCCTATGAAGGTTTTGGAGACATTAAAAAAGGTTCTTTAAAAAAGGGAACACAGAAACCAAAATAGCCGTAATCCCATTGGGATTACGGCTATTTTCTCTCACAATGAAAATATCTAAATTATCTTGGGGTAATGGGGCTGTTCCCAAAGAATCTTCTATGGTTTGCGGAAAGAGCCCACGCGCACGACTGATTATCGCCACCTTTGCTCTGGCCACGGTTGTGCTTTCGTTGTTTGCAGGATGCGTTTCCATACCAAAAGAGGCATACACTGTAGGGGGAAAAAACGGCGTTGAAACCGTCAACAGGTTCTGTAGGTGCGACACGGATTCACTGGAGACGGTAAAAACGTTCACGAATGATCAAACAAATGAACTGGATCCAGACGGTTTCAGTCTGCTGGTCTGGAACGTGCTGAAGACTTCAAGAAACGGGTGGGAAAAGGATTTCCGCCAATTGAGCAGTGGGATGGACCTTCTGGTTCTTCAGGAGGCGGATCGTTCCAATGAGATGACACAAATCCTTGAGAACGGCGGGTACCACTGGGATCTGGCAGTGGCATTTAAATACCAGTCCGATGAGTTCGGCGTATTGACCGCATCCAGAGCGCCGCCCAATTTCATGTGCATGATGAGATACCCTGAGCCATTGATTTCATTGCCCAAAACAGTGATGATCAACCAGTATCCGATTTCCGGGATCGCTCAAAATCTGACGGTCGCAAATCTCCATCTGATTAATTTCACAGCGGACATCTCGCAATACCGATCGCAGCTTCAGGAGGTGGAAACCTTTCTGATGAAACATGACGGCCCCCTCGTGGCGGCCGGAGATTTTAATAGCTGGAACGGTGGGCGCATGGAAACCGTTAATGCTTTCGCCCACCGATTGGCATTAAAATCGATCCTATTTAAGGAAAACAACCGGTCACTTTTCCTGGGTAGAAATGTTGATTGGGTATTCTATCGGGGGCTTGAACCCATTCATGCCATTTCATCGGAGGTAAGCACCTCAGACCACAATCCCATGCAGGTGACATTCAGGGTAACTATGGAAAATGCTGATCAAAATGACAAAGAGGCAAAAAATGAATTGTAATAAAAAAGCTGCCCTGCTGATATGTATCCTTTTAACAGCCTTTCTCATGGTTCCCGTCCATGCGGCACCCCCTTCGGATGCAGAAAAAGAAATCAATCATCTACTTGAGTATGTGCAAGCGTCAGATTGCACGTTTGTCAGAAACGGGAAGGCTCATAACGGAATGGGCGCCCACGATCACCTGAAAAGAAAATATAATTATCTCAAGAGCAGAATTACCTCGTCCGAAAGCTTCATTAAGAATATCGCCACCGGAAGCAGTATCAGCGGGAGAGCCTATAGTGTCCGATGCGGCGATCAGGAAGTGCCCAGTGCAGAGTGGTTTACATCTGAACTCAAAAGGTTCCGCGATGAAGGTCGCTGATCCCCGCCTTTCACAAGTTGCGTTACTACCTGGCACCTGCAAATCACCGGAGCCCTTTCTCCTCCTTCCGCCTCAGCCAGCGTGAAGAACATCGGCCTTGATCATCGTTCCGGCCAGAGGTGCATCATCCCTTCGGAATTGAGGCGTCAGCCTTTTATAAGACCTTGATAGGTAAACTCCCTGTGGATCGGCCGGAACAATAATCAAGGCTAGAAAATCATCAAAAAGGAAAACAAAGGATGGCAGTGTAAACATGCCGGACTCGGCATCTTTCCCATTCCATCTACAGTCCATGAAAAAAAAGAAGGGCCGTAACCTGTTAAGATTACAGCCCTTTAATGATCATGGTGCCGAAGGCGAGACTCGAACTCGCACAAGCATACACTCACTAGACCCTGAACCTAGCGCGTCTACCAGTTCCGCCACTTCGGCAAGAATTGAGTTGATCTTTTATCTCTAAAATGATAATCTAGTTGATTCTGTTTGTCAACAGTTTTTACCAACAATTTCATGGAGCATTAAATCGGCAATGTCTCTTTTTTTCGACTTCGAACAAATAGCAACCCCTCTTCGAAATCCGATAGTTACAATCGGAAACTTTGACGGTGTTCACAGAGGACATCTGACCCTATTTGAAATGGTAAAGCAGCGGGCGGCAATGGTCAACGGCCAATCCGTAGTAATTACTTTTGATCCCCATCCCCTGAAAGTCATGAAACCGGGCAACGGTCCTCCCCTAATCACCCCTACCGAACAAAAGCTGGATCTCATAAAGGCGGCAGGCATAGAAGTCATTTTCTGCATTCCTTTCACAAAAGATTTCGCTGCTATTTCCGCCAGGGAATTCATACAGCATATCCTTCTTGAGGAGATTGGGATCAAAGAAATCATCGTAGGATACGACTATAGCTTCGGGAGAGGGCGTGAGGGCAATATCGAACTTCTCAAGGAAATGGGCCAGTCAGGCCGATTTCTTGTTCACGTGGCGGAACCGGTAAAGATAGACAACAAACTGGTCTCAAGCACTGCTATTCGGAAACTGGTCCAGGAAGGCAATCTTTCTGATGCAAAACTGCTGTTAGGCAGGGATTATCAGATCTGTGGGCAGGTCATTAAAGGCATGAACAGGGGAGGCAGACTTCTCGGCTTTCCAACGGCGAATCTTGACCCTGTGGATGAACTGGTTCCCAGGGTGGGAGTCTATGCCGTCCATGTGCTCATTGACGACGTGGTTTTTGAAGGAGTAACAAATATAGGTTATAATCCAACTTTCGGAAAAGGGCCCTTTTCCGTGGAAACCCACATCCTTAATTTCGAAAAAAATCTGGTAGGGCAAAATATTATCATCCAGTTCAAAAAGCGCCTGAGAAGTGAAAAAAAATTCGGGTCCATCGACGAATTGTCAGAGCAGATCAACAAGGACGTTACGTTAGCGAGAAACATTTTTTCCAGCCACCAAAACTGAACCGCATATCTCGAAAACCCATTTTCTTCCGAAAATCAGTTGACAAAATTTCCGGATTCTTTATCATACACTCACATGAGACTTCAACAATCACCCTTACTTATAGGCTGAGGCTCATATGAATGGATCGCTGCTGACATTTCCAAAAGGTGGAATTCACCCGCCTGATGACTTGGAATATTTTACTATTTCAAGAAAAAAATATGGCTCTTAAAGGATTAGCGTGATACTCTGGGGCGTTATCAAATTTAATGCCAATATGAGAGGGATTGAAAGTATATAGGCCACTAGATACTGATGGAGGAACAAATGACTATGATGAGCCACATATCCGAGGAAACAAACCAGATGAATCGAAGAAATTTCTTGAAGATTTCAGGAATTTTAGGGATGGGACTGGGGGCCGCGGCAGTATTACCTCCAGGCGCCGAAGCGGTTAAGTTCAATCAGAAACTGTACAAAGTCACCAAAACCAGACTTGCCATGGGGACGTTTGTTTCCATGACCCTCCTTCATGGTTCCAAAGACCAGGCCCAACAGGCCTTGGGGGAAGCATTTGAAGAAATAGACAGATTAACCCGTGAAATGAGTCGTTTTGACAACGCCACGGCCATTGCGCAACTCAACAAACAAGGCGCGGTGAAAGATGTCTCCCCGGAAGTTGTAGCAGTAATGAACCGGGCGCTGCAATACCACAAAGTAAGTAATGGCGCCTTTGATATCTCCGTACAACCGGTTGTAGACCTCTTCAAAGACAATTTTTCTTCAGGGAAACGAACACCTCCTGCCAAATTCCGCATAGAACGGGCACTCAAACTGGTCAATTCCTCAGATATCAGGGTGGATGGACGCAATATACAATTCCAGAAAGACGGAATGGGAATTACCCTGGACGGTATCGCGAAAGGATATATCGTTGATCGTGCATCCGAGATCCTCGTCTCCCATAACATCAGCAATCACCTGATCAATGCCGGAGGCGATATTAGAACCATGGGCCATAAAAAAGATGGAAAGCCATGGTCAGTAGCCATTCAGGATCCCCAGAAAAAGAAGGCCTACCCCGACATCATCCATTTGACGAGTGGGGCCATTGCGACCTCAGGAAATTACGAGGTCTACTTTGACAGGGAAAAAATGTTCCACCATATCGTAAATCCCACAACCGGATTCTCACCAGATACAAGCGCCAGTGTATCCGTCCTGGCCCATACGGCCATGGATGCGGACGCTCTTTCTACTACTGTTTTTGTCATGGAGCCCACCAGAGGGATACAATTCATCAACTCCCTTTCCGGAACGGAATGTCTGATTGTAGATAAGGGCACGAAAAAGATGGCATCATCCGGATGGAAAAGCGCCATGTGAAAAATGCAATTAGCGGTTAGCTATTAGCCTTTAGGAGCAGTGTAACTTCTTCAAGCCACCTAAAGAAAAACCCGCTTTCCTCAGATGAGCAAGCGGGTTTTTTTATTTGTATGATCACATGGGGACTTCTTGAGGCGTATAATTCCTGAACAGCGTCAACTCTTTCTGGAAGGTCAATTTGAATTTATCGGTTGGCCCGTTTCTCTGTTTTCCAATAATAATCTCTGCGATATTCCGATTCTCTTCGGAATTGGGGTTGTACACTTCATCCCTGTATATAAACGCGATCACATCTGCATCTTGCTCAATGGCTCCACTCTCCCTCAGATCGGCCAGTTGTGGCCTCTTATTGGGCCGGTCTTCCACCTTTCTGTTTAACTGGGAAAGCGCAATCACTGGCACATCCAAGTCTTTCGCAATAGATTTCAGCGATCTCGATATTTCCGACATCTCTATTTGTCGCGATTCCGCTGAAGTCCTGCCCTGAATCAACTGCATATAATCGACAATAACAAGCGTAAGCTCCCCCTTTTTCTTGAGCCTCCTGCACTTGGCCTTCATATCGAGAACACTGGTAGAGGAGGAATCATCAATATAAATGGGAAGCTGGGACAAACGATTTGCAGATTCCGTAAGGCGGGGCCAGTCGTCATCTCGAAGGTTTCCCGTCCGCAATTTTGTGGCATTTATGCGCGAATCGAATCCTAGAAGCCTGATACCCAATTGCTGCTTTGACATTTCCAGGGAAAAAACGGCCACTCCCTTTCCAGTAATTTTTGCAGCATTATATCCAATATTCAACGCAAAAGCGGTCTTTCCCATGCTGGGCCGACCTGCGATGATAATAAGATCGGAAGGCTGAAGGCCCGCCGTCAGGCGATCAAAATGATCAAAACCGGTGGGAACACCGGTTACATACCCATCGAACTCGGCAACACTCTCAAGCTTCTTAAAACTGCCTGATATGACCTGCTTCAGGCTTTGAAAGCCATCTCGAATCTGCCCTTCAGCAATATCAAAGATAGACTGTTCGGCCATTTCCAGAAGGCTCGCCGTGTCTTCCTTCTCCTGAAAACACAATTCCGAAATGGTCGAACACTGGCTGATCAGCTTCCTTCTTACAGAAAAGTTCCGAACGATTTCAGCATGGTATACAATTCCCGCCGAAGTCGCCACACTCTGCACCAGCGCTCCGAGATAATCCACTCCCCCCACTTTTTCCATCTGTTCTTTCTTGCCAAGAACCTGGGAGAGCGTAATAATATCTATAGGCTCAGAATTGTCGTAAAGGGTGACCATGCCCTCAAACACTACGGCATGCGCCTCGCGGTAGAAATCTCCGGGAGAAAGCAGATCCATCACCTGGTTCAAGGCGTCATTGTTGATCAGAACCCCACCTAACACCGCTTGCTCCGCCTCGATATTATGGGGGGGAACTTTTAATCCCGTCGGAGGATCCTTCCTTCTAGCTCTTGCCATGGAAACCTCCAAAACCTGGGACTATCCTGCGACCCCTTTTTCTGCAGTCACAACAATTTTTACCGTTCCGACAACCTCGGGGTAAATCTTTACATCTACATCGAATTCCCCAACTTCTTTTACAGGCTTTTCCAGAACAATTTTACGCCTGTCGATCATAATGCCTTTCTCTTCAAGAGCCGCAGCAATATCCATTGTGGTTACTGACCCGTAAAGCTTTCCTTCAGCTCCTGCTTTCTGCGCAAAAGACAGCACTGTTCCATCCATGCTTCCCTTGAATGCTTCAGCTTCCTGCCGGACTTTCACCCGTTTCATCTCAATTTTTTTTCTCTGCATTCCAAGGGCAGTTATATTCTCTTTCGTAGCCAGAAGAGCCATACCCTGAGGAACAAGGTAATTCCTCCCGTACCCGTTCTTCACAGCTACTACATCGCCCTCTAAGCCCAGATCATCCATATCCTGCGTCAAAATAATTTGCATAAAATTTCCTCCACTACTCCGATCAGCTCTCTGATCTCTTATGAATTTTTCGGAAATCCACCCACTGATCAAAAACGCCTGCGATGGCCAGAAAGACCATGAAAAGCTGTTGAATGATAATCAAAAAATAGACTCCAACCCTTATCCAGGATGGCACCCTGTACTTGTTAAAAAAGAATAAAACGATAGACAGCCCATGGAAAAAATAGATAACGAGGATAACAATCATGGCATTCAGGCCCACAAACATCAAATCCCCCGAAGCAAGCATCAGGGAAAAACCTGATGCGATCAATCCCCAAACCAGGACATCAGGAGATCTCCATTTTTCCAAGGGTACGAAATCAGGATATTTGAGATCGCGGAGCCTGAACAACGGTCTGGCTACAATCACATTCAGCCAGAGGGAAAACCCTGCGCCTATAATCATGAGAGATGGATAAATCCACGAGATGGTTGAAATAAAGGCTTTTGCGTACACCTTCAGTTCAAGACCATTTTCTCCTGCCATATTGGCGCTCTCGTAAGCCTTGATCGTCTCGTTCAAATGGCTTTCCAAGTATTTCAGCACCATCTCCACAGGGCCCATGTTTCTTGAAAGGCCAATAATAAAGAGACAAGAAGCGCCCACCGCCAGCATCAAAACCGTCGCCCAGAATATGGACCGCCCGATGGGGAAATTTCTCTTGAAGAGTTCCGCCAAACCAATTCCGACGAGACTGAACTCCATGACAAAGAGAAAAACATGAGGTTGCCCCGCAAAATTTGCCACAAGACCGAGAACAAGGACAGCAAGCGCAGCCAGTTTTATGCCCGGATAAAACCCAAGCCTGACAGTATAATACAGGAAAGGCAATGGGGTCAACAAACTGAAAAAAGGGCCCACAAGCGGTATCCACGCCGAGGCAATCAAGAGAAAGGCCGCCCCCCCGAGGCACCCCAATACATCTAACCTATTCATTGGCTTTTCAGAACAGCACATTCCCTGAATAAACATAGTCTCTTATCCGGGCGGCTGTCTAACAGGTGAATCATCTCACAAGGGTTGTGGTATAAGGCAGCAAAGCAACATTTCTGGCCCTTTTGATGGCAACAGTCAGCATTCGCTGGTGCTTTGCACAATTGCCCGAGATCCTTCCAGGGGTAATTTTGCCCCGTTCCGTTATGAAATACCGAATGATCTTGATATCCTTGTAGTCTATGGCAAGGCTGCTGTCGGCACAGAACTTACACACTTTTCTTCTGTGATATGTCCTTTTAAATCTGCCTTTGCCGCCACTGCTAGGTCTTGAACCGGATGTTCTGTCGTAAGCCATTTTATACCTCACCTTCCGTGGGTTTTTCTTCTACATTCTCTTCGGCCTTCTCTTCGGCTTTCTCTTCTACATTCTCTTCGGCTTTCTCTTCGGCTTTCTCTTCGGCTTTCTCTTCGGCTTTCTCTTCAGCCTTCTCTTCTTCTGTATCGGCTTTTTCTTTGCCCCCATCCTGCTCGGCAAGTAGCTTCTCAGGATCAACATCATCACTCAGTTTGATGATCTGATACTTAAGAATCTTGTCATCGAGCCCGAGATACCGCTTGAGCTCTTCCATGATGCCGGGCTCGCCACAAAACTGTTGTAGAACGTAGAAACCCTTATCAAATTTCTTAATGTCGTATGCCAGGGTCTTTTTCCCCCATTCATCCACTTTAATCATGACGCCATTATTCTTTTCGATAAGTTCATTGAACTTGCTTACAACACCACCGTAGTCTTCCTCAGACAAAGTAGGCTTAATAATGTAAAGATTCTCATAATACCGCATGTTCACACTCTCCTTTCGGACTTCCCTGAATAAGGATTATTTTGGTCCCTTTCTCCGCACCTCAAGACCGTTTCTTGCGAAAACCGGGGTGCCGAGGGACAAGGAGCCATTCAAACCAAAATTTTTATTTATACCAATCTAAATATTTCATGTCAATATATAATTTGGAGCTATTCAAAATGATTTTGTACGGAGAAACCTTCTCTGCGACACAGAAGATCGCGTTCAGCCTCTCTCAAATCCTGCGTAACCATTTCGGAAACCATCTGATCAAAAGATATTTCCGGCTTCCATCCCAGTTCATTCCTGGCAAGAGTCGCATCCCCCAGAAGGGTCTCCACCTCTGTTGGTCTGAAATACCTTGGGTCCACCTTCACGATACACTTTCCGGTCTTCCCGTCATACCCTTTCTCATTAATCCCCTCGCCTTCCCATTGCATATCAAAACCCAGCTCTTTTCCCGCAATATTGATAAATTCCCTGACCGAATGCTGCTGACCCGTGGCAATCACATAATCCTTAGGGCTGTCCTGCTGAAGCATGAGCCACATGAGCTTCACGTAGTCTGCAGCGTGTCCCCAATCTCGTTTGCTGTTGAGGTTGCCAAGGTATATACAATCCTGAAATCCAAGTTTAATGCGCGCGAAACCCCTCGTTATTTTCCGGGTAACAAAGGTTTCCCCCCTTAGGGGAGATTCATGATTGAACAGGATCCCGTTGCACCCGTAGATGCCGTAAGCCTCCCTGTAATTTACCGTAATCCAGTAGGCATACAGTTTTGCAGCAGCATAGGGAGAACGAGGATAAAACGGCGTATTTTCGTTTTGAGGCACTTCCTGCACAAGACCATAAAGTTCAGATGTGGAAGCCTGGTAAAACCTGGTCTTTTTTTCAAGTTCAAGGATGCGAATAGCCTCCAGAATACGAAGCGGCCCCAATGCATCTGAATTTGCGGTGTACTCCGGAGTCTCAAAGGAAACCTGGACATGGCTCTGAGCAGCGAGGTTGTAGATCTCAACCGGCTTCACCTGCTGAATGATCCTGATGAGATTCGTAGCATCAGTCAGATCACCGTAATGGAGGACAAACCTTCTTTCATCCACATGGGGATCCTGATACAAGTGATCGATCCTGTCGGTATTAAACAGGGAAGATCTTCGCTTGATACCATGAACTTCGTATCCTTTTTCAAGAAGAAATTTGGCAAGGTAAGCCCCATCCTGCCCTGTAATTCCAGTGACCAGAGCTCTTTTCATTTTTTAATATCTCCTTTCTACATTTTGCCTGTTCTTTAAACTTTAAAGAATTACTTCCGTATGAAAACGCCACTCTGTTTTATGAGGGTCAATACGGATGCCGCTGAACTTTCTGCATTTTCCTTGTGAGATTGAATAACAAGGGCCGGATTTTCAGGAGGCTCATAAGGCGCTGAGATACCGGTAAAACTCTTAATGATACCTGCTTTTGCCTTCTCATAGAGACCTTTAGGGTCCCGCGACGCGCATACTTCCGGGGGACAATTGACATGAATCTCAAAAAACCGGTCGTCCCCAACGAGATCTCTTATCTTGTTCCTGTCGCTGCGGTACGGAGAGATAAACGCTGTAATAGCGATAATCCCTGCGTCCACATATAGGTTGGCCATTTCCCCAATGCGGCGAATATTTTCAACCCGATCCTCCGGCGAAAAAGCAAGATCACCGCAGAGCCCATGCCTTACATTGTCCCCATCAAAAACGTAAGTGGAGCAACCCGTTTCATAGAGTTTTTTTTCAACAATGCGTGCAATGGTCGATTTTCCCGAAGCAGAAAGCCCCGTAAACCATATCACAATGCCCTTGTGGCCATGGATCTTCTCACGATCCTCCCTTTTCACATACCCGTCAAACCATGTCAGATTGTTTTCTTCGTGCATTTTCAACTATTCCTTTTCGAAATTTTAACCGTCAAAAGGGATTCTCTGGCAGATTATGGCCTCATTACACCAACGGTCAAGGGGTTTTCCCGGAAATCAGGGAAGACACTTCCCTCGAACCCAAGCCATAAATACGAACCCTCTTACGTCTGGAAGTCCAGCCTGAAATAATTTCGATCTTCTTCTTCGGCAGATTGAACGCCTCCGCAAGTACTTTAATCAATGCCTTGTTCGCTTTTCCATCAACTGGGGGCGCTTTGATTTTCACCTTGCAGATTCCTTCTTCCATCCCAATGACTTCGTCTCTCGAAGACCTGGGTAGAACTTTCACATTGATAACCGTCTCGGGGGTTTTTTCCATGGAAAAAAATCTATAGGATCCCGGCATGGTGCTGGGATTCAAACAGATATCAGCCAAGGTGCGCAGCCATTTCGGCGAGGCTCCTGACAAGAAATGATTGGATAAAAATGATAACGAGTATGACAATGATGGGAGAAAAATCCATACCGCCCAGACCAACCGGAAGCCTTCGCCTTATCTGGTGAAGGACAGGTTCCGTCACCGACATCAAAAATCGAACAATGACATTGTAAGGGTCAGGGTTTACCCATGAAATCACGGCCCGGGCAATGATAATCCACATATAAAGCGTCAATGCAATATCGATGACCTTCGCCACCGCTAAAAGAAAATTCCCAAGAACAAACATGGTAGGATGCCTCCTTACCTTATTATAAAAGCGGTCAGTATTCCATGGCATTTACAGGCGGTGCCTAAAAAGAAGGATCCTTTTCCATGGGCAAGAATCTTACCCGCCATCTTCTGAAGATCTTCAATCCGATACCCCCCCAGGCCAGGCGCAAGCTGATGACTTCTAATGACATGGGTGAAAAATCCCGGCTGTACCAGACCTCCCATGATTTCATATAAAGGTTCTTTTCGTTTTTCACCCGTTACAGTACACAAGAGGGGTTCCGGGCAGTTGTCCGGGCACATGAAATCGGCGTGACTGACGAGAAGAGAACCTTCACTTGCCGGCCAATGATGAGGAAAAACACTCACGGCTTCAGCCGGTACAGCCGTTTTCACGATGTTTCTTCTTCCCTGAAGGGAAAGTCTCAGCCATTCAAAAGCCAAGTGCAGAGGGACAGAAGGCACAATTAAATAATTATGTTTAAATTTACCGGAATTTTCAACAAGGAAATGAACCCCGTCGCGCGCAATAGATCGCACAGGAAGGGTTTTTAACAGGGACAGGCGTTTTTCATCCAGATCGACAGCAAACACCTGGGAACGCCGTCGAGACAAGATCTGTGCTGCTCTTGATCCAAACTGACCGGCGCCAATGATGAATACAGCATCCTCAGAGACCGCGTCCCAATCGAAATCCATATCAAACCATCCGTGATGAAAAATATATGTCGAAGCAGTCCATAAGCCGGGTCCTGTTTCCCGAAGGGATCACTCCCATCGGGACAATGATCATTCATCTAGTCTCGAGGTTACCCGCGAGATCAAGCGACCTACCCGGGAACTCGGGCGGACCACCCTCAATCGTTCCCCTATTTGGTCTTGCTCCGGATGGGGTTTACATAGCCACCGACGTCACCACCGGCGCTGGTGAGCTCTTACCTCGCCATTTCACCCTTACCTCCGAGCAACCGGGGCCACACAGAGGCGGTTTCTTTTCTGTTGCACTTTCCTTCCCGTCACCGAGACTGGGAGTTACCCAGCATCCTGTCCTCTGGAGCCCGGACTTTCCTCTCCCCTGCTTTTTGCAGGGCGGCGATCATTCGTCCTGCTTCGACATACAACCTACATTGGAACCAACATCATCCGTTCTGAGGCTCGACCTGGTAGCACTTGTCTTCTCCCCAATAGATAATTCGTTTGCAATTTGGACAATTCATAACCGAATCACCTCGAATCAATTCATTGAATTGTTGAGGAGGGATTCCGATATTGCACATCTTGCAGACACTCTCTGTTACAGGACTAACCACCACAGCCCCTATGTGTTTTTCCAGGAAATCGTATTGCTTCAACAGATTACTGTCTACAGTTTTCCGAAGGCGCATCTCTTCCTTCTCAAGTTTTTTCAGCCCTTTCTCCAATTTCGCCACTTCTTTACTGATTTTCCCCTGGTCACTCAAGAACTGGATCTTGCTCTCCTCAGCCTTTTTGCGGCCGGCTTCATATGCTGCCTCCAAATTTTCTCTACGCTCCATAAGATCAAGGGCTTTGTCTTCGTGGAGCGCTTTATCTCTTTCCAAATCACTGATTTCCTTGAGTGCCGCCGTATATTCTTTGTTCGAGCTAATATTGGACAGTTTTACCTGACTCTTTTTCAAACTATTTTCAATATCATCAATACTCTGATCAATTTCACGTTTTTCCCGATTACATTCCTCAAATTGGAGTGCGCCCCGGTCAAACTGTTCTTCTACAATTCGCAACTTTTCCCTGAATTCTTCTATCTTCTTTGGCCTTTCGCCGATTCCAGTCTGTAGGCTCCGAATCTTAATATTGCATTCTTGAAGCCTGATCAACTGCTTCATCTTCTCTCGCAAGTCATCCATTTCACACCATCATCTTTCTAATCGTAAAGGGTCGGCTTCTTTATCATCAATTTTTACGGCAACATCCCATTTTTTCGTCTTGAAAAGCTTCTGCAAATGGGCGCCAAAAACGCTGAACGCTTCATTTTCCAAGGTAAAATGGCCACCGTCCACAAGTACCACTCCCAAAGCTTCTGCGTCCAATGCCACATGATGGGTCACATCCCCGGTCAAAAAAAGATCGGCATTTTTCCTGTGGGCCTCTCTCAGAAAACTTCCTCCCGACCCACCAACCACAGCGAGTCTCTTGATAAGAGCTTCTTTTTTTCCAGCAACCTTCATCTGCTCTAAGTGGAACGTCCTCGATATTTCCCGAAGGACTGAATCCAACGGGAGTGGTTTTTTCAAATCACCGATCCTTCCCAGGCCGGCAAGTTCTTCAGGGCCTCTGTTTTCTTGTAATATTTCCACATTTACCAAGCCAAGAAGATTTGCAAGGATATCGTTGATCCCTCCCATTGCAGCATCCAGATTCGTATGGGCACAGACAATAGCCACATCATTTTTCACAGCCCTGACGATAACATCACCCGGAAAAGATTGAGAATTTATTTGAGATATCGGTTTGAAAATAAGAGGGTGATGGGTGAACAACATCTGAGCATGCACGTCAATAGCGCGCTGCAATGCCCTTGGCGTTGGATCCAGCGATGTGAAAATTGTACCGATTTTCTGAGTCGGAAATCCTACTTGCAGACCCGGGTTGTCCCAGGACTCGGCAAGACTGACAGGCGAAACAGATTCCAGTAAATCTAAAACATCTCTTAACGTCGGTACCATGGACCTTTTCCCATTGATTTTACCGGGGAATGTGCACTCCCTTTCAAAAAAAGTGAAGGGCATACCCTCGGCGGATACACCCTTTCAAATCGTATAATACCCACCTTCCGGGCGGTTTTTCAAAAATTCCAGGAACATTACCACGTACAACATGGTGGGCCCACCAGGGTTCGAACCTGGGACCTACCGGTTATGAGCCGGTGGCTCTTCCAGCTGAGCTATGGGCCCCTGAAACGCAACTGTTACTAACAAGTCAGAATGCGAAACAATAAAGCTTTTGTCAAGAAAAAACATCAGACAAACTTTTCAATAATTAACTTTCCATAAAACTCTTCAGTTTTCTGCTCCTACTGGGATGACGAAGCTTCCTGAGTGCCTTTGCCTCTATCTGTCTGATACGTTCCCTGGTAACGCTGAAATCGCGACCAACCTCTTCCAGGGTGTGATCGGCCTTCTCGCCAATACCGAATCTCATTCTCAGGACCTTTTCTTCCCTTGGCGTGAGGGATGTGAGCACCTTTCTTGTCTGCTCAGCCAGCCCGAAATTGATAACCGCATCACCGGGAGAAAGGATATTCTTGTCCTCTATAAAATCGCCGAGGTGGCTGTCTTCTTCTTCGCCGATAGGCGTTTCCAGAGAAATGGGTTCTTTGGCAATTTTAAGAACCTTTCGGACTTTCTCAAGGGGAAATTCCATTTTCTGTGCAATTTCTTCCGGGGTAGGCTCGCGGCCATGCTCTTGAACAAGGTACCTGGAAGTTCTCATGAGTTTATTAATCGTCTCAATCATATGAACGGGAATTCTGATCGTTCTGGCCTGATCAGCAATCGCTCTCGTAATCGCCTGCCTTATCCACCAGGTAGCATATGTACTGAATTTGTACCCTCTCTGGTATTCGAATTTATCCACAGCCTTCATGAGCCCGATATTTCCTTCCTGAATCAGATCAAGAAACATCAATCCCCTGTTCGTATATTTCTTCGCGATGCTTACAACCAACCTCAGATTTGCCTGAATCAGATCGGATTTCGCCTGATTTGCCCCTTGGAGACACCGTTCAACCCTCCTGAGTTTTTCTTTGAGCTGCCTCGGCGTCATACTGGTCCTTTCCTTTATCTGCGTGATGATCTCCTGAGAACAGGTAGCCTTGGTTTTTAAAAGGCAGAGATCCCCCTTGCACATTCCTACTTCTCCAATAACTTGTTCATCGCAAACGTCATCGGCTATTTCATCCACACATTTCTTCAAATAGGCAATAGATTTTCCACCCAACAGCATCATACAGTCCGAGATATCTTTTTCGGCATTTTCGAGATCCGTAACCAGCTCCCTGAATCTTTCAACCATCAACTCAAGTTGTCTTTTTTCAAGGCTGAACGAATTGACCAGCTTCAAGATTTTTTTCCGATCTTTCTTGATCTCCACCTGGAGCTCATTTCTCTTTTTTTCAGGGCATTTTCTCAGATTCATTTCGAAACGTTTTTTGTGCATGACCGCACTGGTTTCGCAAATCCGCGCTATCAGCCTAAGAAGGGCTTCTCTTCTTTCTCCCATATCGCTGCACTGTTCATCTTCATCCAGGTCGTTGATGACTTCTTTAAGCTTGACTTCTCCCAGTTGCAGTTTGCTTCCCAAATCAATAATATGTTCCACGCCCACGCAACAGAACAGCAGAGTATGCAGCGCTTCGGTCTCCCCACCTTCAATCCGTTTGGCGATCTCCACCTCTCCTTCTCTTGTAAGAAGAGAGATCCGTCCCATCTCCTTCAAATACATTTTTACCGGGTCTGAGATCCTGGAACCATTTGCACTATCCGGCGTAATACCTTCCTTTTCTTCCAGAAGGTACTTTTCTCTCTTATTTGCATCGGATTTTTCTATTTTTTCCTTTGCATCTTCGTCGATGACCATAATGTCCAGTTCTTGAAACATGATCATGATGTCATCGATATGATCTCCAGTCGATATCATTTCCTCGGACAAATCGTTGTTCAAATCATCAAAAGTAATATAGCCTTTCCTCTTGCCGCTATCTATCAAACGCTTCAAGTTGATCATATCACTCTTCGTGCTCATAAATTGCTACCTCCAAAGAATCCTATCAATGACGAGGGGGACCTTGCGCCTTTAATTTCAAAAGCCGGTTCAGTTCTGCAGGGTCCCCAACAGCTTCCCTGAAAGACCTTGACAGCTTTTTTTCATAGGCCCTGTGCTTCATCTCACTGACCGCCTGCTCAATCTCTTCATCTGAAAAGATTGACTCAGAAACCAGGACCTCTCTTAAAACCGCCTGTACTTCGGCATTGAGAATTTTCTCAAGATCGCTCGGGGAAAAGTCCCCCGTACGTTTATGTTCATCAAAAATCACACGGACAATTTCTTTAATTCCAGGATCCGAAAGCAGGTACCCGCATTCCGAATCACAAAGCTTGCTAATAGTATCGGGGTGATGGACCATAAGATTAAGCAACTGGGAATCGCAGACCTTGCTTTCGGGCCTGGATATAGAATCTTTTTCTCTGACAGCCTTTCCAAGTTCATCCGCCGATTGGCTTTTTCTGAAAGAGGCCAGTTCTGCCAACACCACATCCTCTCTGATCCCCATTCGTTCCGAAAGACCCCGGACATACAAGGAACATTGGGCCATATTTCGAATTCCCGCAAGGACCGGCAGAATCTCTTTCAGGGCGCGTACCTTTCCCTCCACATCCTGCTTATTCAGGGCCAGACTCCTATTCAGATAAAAGTCGAATAAGGGAACAGCCTGTTCCACCAAAGCCTCAAATGCGGCCAATCCGTTCTGCTTCACAAAACTGTCCGGATCATGACCTTCGGGCAGAACAACCGCTTTTGCGGAAAGGCCTTCATTCAAAAAAGCAGGTAGTGTTCGCATGGCTGCCGACTTCCCTGCCTCATCCGAATCAAAAACGACAACAGCCTCCCGGGCATATCCTTTGATCTTGCGAATATGGTCGCCCGTCATAGCCGTGCCAAGGGTAGCCACGACCTCATCCAGGCCTTTTTGCTTTAATGCCAGCAAATCCATATAGCCTTCAACAATAATCGCATACCCCTTTTCTCTGATACTTTTAAAAGAACCATCCAGCCCATATGGAAACTCCCCCTTATGAAAAACAGGCGTTTCAGGAGTATTCAAATATTTCGGCATTCCGTCGTCAAGAACCCTGCCCCCAAACCCTATAACCTTCTCTCTCAAATTCGAAATGGGAAACATCACGCGACCCCGGAAACGATCATAATGCCCCCCGTTTTTCCTCGGGATAATCAACCCGGCCTGCGCAGCATGCCCGGGATCAATATTTTCACTCCTCAGATGACGGATGAGCCCGTCCCATTTATCCGGAGCATACCCCAATCTGAATTTTGCTATAATTTCTTTTGAAATCCCCCGGTTCTGGAAATAATCTCTTGCTGTTTTTCCCGCCCGCTCATGCTCCAGAACTCTTTGAAAAAAAGATGCGGCCATGTCATTTATTCTAAAAAGGCTTTCCCGTAAATCACTTTTCCGCTTTTCCTCCGAAGGCGAGAAATCACCGGAGATTGTCACATTATACCTTTCAGCCAGGTCTTTCAGGGCCTCGGGAAAGGTGAAATTGTGATAGGCCATCCAAAAAGCGAACAGGTCTCCTCCTTTCTTACAGCCAAAACAGTGAAACATCTGTCTTTCCTGGCTGACGGTAAATGAAGGATCTTTCTCTGCATGAAAAGGGCAAAGCCCCATGAAATTCTTTCCAGACTTTTTCAGTTGAACAACCTGACCGATCACATCCACAATGTCAGCGGTCCGCTTGATTTCATCTTTTGCAGACTGAAAGGAAACCATCTGTTTTTTCCACCGATACGGTTTTTTCAGGTTTTCAGGGTCTCAAATTAAGAACCTATGTGAGATACAAAACACTTCAGAGCCATAAACGACAAAAACTCCTTCATTTTAAGAAGAAGTTTCATTTTATCAACCGCCGAGTTTGATCTGTATCCATTATTCCTCTCAATGAGTGCCGAGAAAAGCTATTAATTCAGCAATTCCCTGGCTATCTCACTGACTATTTTGCCTTCCGCCCGTCCCGCCATTTTTGCCATAGCCGACTTCATAATCTTTCCCATATCTCGCGGCCCGGAAAGGGAAAGGTCAGAAATTATTTCGGACAGGATCTGTTCTATTTCACCACGATTCAACTGTTTCGGAAGATATTCATATAATATTTTAGCCTCTTTTTCCTCTTTCAAACACAGATCTTCGCGACCAGCTGCCCTAAATTCCTCTGCAGCTTCTTTGTTTTTTCGAATCATGGAGGAGATATTCGAAAGAATCTCATCTTCATTAAGATCCCTTCTCTTTTCAACCTGCTCATTCTTCAGTTGGGTTCTAAGCATCCTGAGAATGGAGAGTCGAACAGTATCCTTCGCCTTCATAGCAATTTTCTGGTCTTCGGTTATCTTATCCTGTAGCGCCATTATTCCACCAATGTTCTCTAATCTATGACAAACACACGACATGTCAAGTTCTAATTGTTCGTGCCCTTCCTGTCATCACAGGCCCGTATAGCCTCCGAAAGATCCAGACTGCCATCATAGAGAGCCCTTCCGGTGATCATCCCGACAACCCCATCTTCTGCAAGAGGCAATATATCCAGCACATCCGACAACCCTGATATTCCACCCGATGCAATAACGGGAACGTCCACAGACTGAGCCAACTCTCTTGTGGCTTCCACATTACAGCCGCTCCGCATACCGTCTCGACGAATATCCGTATAGATAATCGCCGCAAGGTTTTCTTTCTCAAATTTTCCGGCAAGTTCAGACGGACTCAAATCAACATTTTCAGTCCAGCCCTCAAGGGCAACCATCCCATCTTTTGCGTCAATTCCAAGAATAATCCGGCCTGGAAAAGTGCGACAGGCATTAATAACAAATCCAGGATCCTTACAGGCCACCGTTCCCAATATCAAATATTGTATTCCCAGATCAAAATATGCCGCCATCGTGGCCATATCCCTGACACCACCCCCTAATTCGATAGGGATGGTCACGGACTCCACGATCCGTCTGATTGCGTCCCTATTCACAGGCCTGCCCTGAACAGCTCCATCCAGGTCCACCAGATGAAGCCTTCGCGCACCTGCGTTGAACCATTTTGAAGCCATTTCCTCAGGATGATCAGAGAAGATTGTCTCTTCGGACATCTTTCCCTGCCTGAGTCTGACGCAACGCCCCTCTTTAATATCTATGGCTGGAATTACAAGCAAAGGTCTACTCCTTCTTATCCTCTTTGACAGGTGTGCCGGGCATTTCTTCAAACAGCTTCTTCAACCCAATCATGGCCAGTTTCTCCGCCGTCAACCATTTGCCATCACTATCGGCAAATGTACTAAAATCAAACAAATTTTCCATTAAAGATTGTTGCGTTTTATCGTAGCTGCCTTTCCACAGGATAGCTCCATCAGATGTTCTGAGGAGCCACAGGTCAAAAGCAACAGAAGCGGGAACATCTACGGCATAATCGGAACCTCGCCGGTCCCTCCATCGAAAAACGTTGCCTCCCAGAACAGCGTCGGTTCCGAAAGTTTTTCCCACTTCTTCAATAATTTCCAGTGCCCCCATACCCATTTTCTCATCCGAGCCCAGAATATTCTCGAAAACTCCCCTCGCCTGTCCCGGCGGAACCATTTTCCATCTTCGATCCTTAATAAGCTGTCCCCAAAGTTCGTCGGTCATCATCGTCGTCACCTGAACAGAAACAGGCTGGGCCAAAAAAGCCGACCCTGTGACCTGGCTTCGGATAATATCAGGCACTTCATTCTGACCCATCGCCGGACTGAAACCAACCACGACCACGCTTTTTATAGCAGAAGTGGCTGGCCTCCCGGTAAGGGGAGAGGTTTTTCCTCCCTGGCACCCAACAAAGGTCAGCCCGAGAAAAACCCATGCCACGCATTGGAACAGCCCCATCTTTGCGGCCAGTTTCACAGGCATACCTACTCCTTTATGATAAATTTAAACCGAATAATCTAATAATTTCGAAGACCTGATCGGTCAACAAAGAGACTAAAGGACTCCCTTGGTTGAAGGCAGGATTCCAGCCAAGCGTTCTTCCACGGTTGAGGCCTGGTCAATAGCCCTGCCGAACCCTTTAAAAATAGCTTCTGAAATATGATGAGGTTCTTCTCCTGCAAGCAAATCAATATGCAGTGTCATCCCCGCATGAATCGTTATGGCCCGAAAAAATTCTTTGAGCAGACCCATGTCAAAGGTGCCGGAGACCGACCTGGAGAACGGGACCCTGTAACCAAGAAACGGGCGATTTGAAAGATCTACAACAACCCGCGCCATGGCTTCGTCCATGGGGATGGTTGCTTCTCCATACCGTCTGATTCCTTTCCTGCTGCCAAGAGCTTCATTAAAAGACTGTCCAAGACAAATACCCAGATCTTCAACCGTGTGGTGATCATCGACCTCTCTATCGCCCCGGGCTTTCAATTCCAACTCCATCATGCCATGGGCAGTCATAAGATCGAACATGTGGTCCATGAAACCAATGCCGGTATTCACAACCGAACGACCGTCCCCATCCAATTTCAACTGGAGCAGAATCTCAGTTTCTCTGGTTTTCCTTTCAATCCTCGCTGTTCGCATGATTCTATAGCCTGTATTTTGCGCTGATTCCAATTCGGAAGGATTATATGTGGATCATCTGCCGCAGGCAGACAACATCAAAAAAAGATGGTGGAGATGAGGGGACTCGAACCCCTGGCCTATACGTTGCGAACGTACCGCTCTCCCACCTGAGCTACACCCCCACATGGTTGTTTTGGTAAGAAATACCGATGTTTTTCAAGCTCAATGGCTAAACAACTTCCCAAAAAGATTAAACAAACATTGAACTCAATCTATTAT
>CAYOWC010000032.1:0-26723 GCA_964407525.1 uncultured Desulfobacteraceae bacterium
GCCTCATGCCGTTGACAGGCAGAAGGCCTTAGGAAAGCTGACGGCCAGGCAAAGGCTGGATCTACTCTGTGATCCTGGAAGCTTTCTCGAATTTGGTCAGCTTGCGGAGGCCACAAACATCCGGGACGGGGAGTCTCCAGCCGACGGCGTTATCGTAGGCATCGGACATATTCGCGGCCGCAGGGCGGCTGTTGTGAGCTATGATTTCACCGTGATGGGGGGGTCCCAGGGAACAATAAGCCACTCAAAGACGGACCACATACACAAAATCGCGCTGGAGCAGGGCATCCCCCTTGTTTATCTCCTGGACGGGGGCGGCGCCCGGGCCCAGGATCTGGAATCCTACCCCTACCATTTCATAGAAATGTGGTACGATCAGGTGCGAATGTCGGGATGGGTTCCCATGGTCGCCGGGATCATGGGACCCTGCTACGCGGGTCACGCCAATATTGCCGGGCTCTGCGATTTCGTGTCCATGGTTGAAAAAACGGGCTCCATGGGAGTGGCCGGGACACATCTGGTCCGTGCATCTCTTTCAAAGGAGATCAGCCCTCTTGAACTGGGCGGGGCCAGGATGCACGCGGAGCTCAGCGGGGCCGTCGACATGCTGGCGGAAAACGATGAGGAATGTATCGAGCACATAAAGGCGTACCTGTCCTTTTTTTCCTGCAACTCATCCAAAAGCCCCCCTGTTACTCCCTGCGAAGACCCGGTTGACCGCGTGGATGAAAACCTGGCCGGGATTGTACCTCTTTCCCACAAAAAAGGGTACGACATGTACCAGGTGATAAGATCCGTCGTGGACCACGGCCATATATTCGACATCAAATCGCTCTGGGCGAAAAACATCATTACATGCTTGGCAAGACTCAACGGTCGGCCCGTGGGAATTGTTGCAAACCAGCCCCTATTCATGGCGGGGGTCATGGACACGCCTGCATCGGAAAAGATGTCTCACTTCGTGGAGTTGTGCGACGCCTTTGGCATTCCCCTGGTGCTGCTGGCGGACGTACCGGGGTTCATGGCCGGCCCCGATCATGAGAAAGCGGGACTGGTCAAACGCAGTATGAAGACCCTCTATGCACTTGGCCACTGCTCTGTTCCGGTAATCAGCATTGTAATACGAAAGTCGTTCGGCATGGGCGGATACGTTATGGCTTCAAGAGGATTCAGGCCCAACATGTTTCTGGCATGGCCTGCAGCTGAAATAGGAGGAATGGGCGTGGAGGGGGCGGTGGAGATCCTTCACCGAAAAAGGATTGCAAAAGCCGGGGACCCGGAAAAACTCAGGAAAGACCTGGTCCAGGAATTGAGGAATAAGATGGGCGCCATGTCCACGGCTCGGGTCTACGGCGTGGATGACGTCATAGAACCAAAGAATACGCGACCGGTTCTCATTCGAGCCCTGGGATATCTGAGAAGAAAAGATCCTAAACTTCCACCAAAAAAACACGGCATCGCTCCCTTTTAGGTTTTCACTTCTAATCCTGCGAGTTCGGAAAAACCCTAAATGGTCATGTTGTCCCGCATTTTCTTGTAGCGCCACATGGCCGCCAGCGCCTTTACCGCCTGCTCCGGACCGTTGTAAACAGGAATGTTTCCTTTCATCATCATTCTACGAACGCCTTTGTCCATTGATGCGTCCAGATTTGCCGCCAATACCGGCTTGCCCCCGGCTTTGAGTGCGCCCGACATTGTATCGGCCTGGGCCTCCAACATACTTTTGAGCGCCTGCACCATCTCGGTAGGAAGCTCGCCCTTTGCCCTGACGCCGATCCTCTTCCAGAGATCCGTAGCATAGATCCCCAGCCCGTAAACCAGAATGGCGTCCACATCCGAGGCCTCTGCAAGCATTCGAGGCAGCTTTTCACCGTAAACCGACATATCCGAAGAAAAACTCAGGTCGATGGGATTTCCCGCACTTCCGGTAGGGGGAAGCACCGAACCTATCTTTTCTCTCAGTTCCCGGGAAAAACGGGCAAGGGTCAGTTCTGATTTCCCCACCTGGTCGGCCATGGAGGCGCCCGGACCACCCGAGTTGGTCAGTATCGCGACCCTGGGTCCTCTTGGCAGGGGCATACGCTCAAAAGCGTTCAACCATTCGAAGAGCTCAGTGCTTGTTTCCGCCTGAACAATACCGCACTGACGCAAGAAACCTTCCATTATTCTTCCGGATCCGGCTACCGCAGCCGTGTGGGAGGCGGCGGCCCGGGACCCTTCGGGCGTACTTCCCGAATAGAGGGCCACCACCGGCTTTTCCCTTGAAAGCCTGCGAGCAGCATCCCTGAATAACCTTGGACGACGAATTGATTCGAGGTATAAACCCACAACCTTGATGTCCTCATTGGCACGGAAATATTCTAGCGCGTCAACCACGTCCACGTTCCCCTCATTGCCCAAGCTTATGAACTCGCCCACTCCCAGGTCCATACCCTCAGCGTAAGGCAGCGCCTGGCACACATAGCTACCGGAGTGAGACGCAAATCCTATCCCCCCGCATCTTCCGTCATAGGGAATGGTCGTGGTATTTATCCTGCGCCGGGCGTTCACAAAACCAAGGCAGTTAGGCCCTATGTACCTGATGCCGTAGCGCTCCACCACCTCATCGATCCTTTTCTGAAGGGCCTTTCCTTCTGCTCCAATTTCGTTATACCCTGCGGTTATTACCACGGCATGGCGTGTTCCCTTCCTGCCCGCTTCCTCCAGGACCTCCGGAACCAGCACCGTGGGAATGACCAGGACGACAAGATCGGGGGCCTCGGGCAACGACTCAATATGTCTGAATGTCTTTACATCCTGAACACTCCGGTCCTTAGGATGTACGACCCAAACCGGCCCTTCAAACCCGGAGCCGAGGATATTGAGCAGTGCCGTGGTCCCCATGCTGTGGAGCCTGTTTGAAGCCCCCATAACACATATGGACCCGGGATTCATGATGCCGTAAAGGGGGTTGTTCTGCATGGATATGCCGGATGCGTATGGATCATCCGATACGGCAACCTTCATCCTACTTTGACTGGAAAAAAGCACAGGCGCATCATTTATACGACTTCCTAGGACTGACATAAAACGGTTCTCCTTAATCACACGGAATAACTGGTTGGTTAAATATCCCAGCATCTTCATCTCATTGGCTAGAGACAAAGCCTTTTTCAAAATGGTTGGCGTATTCAATCGGGCATCTCATGAATTAATTTTATCATTTAAACTCCCTGATGGAATATGCAATAATGAATAGTCGTTCATTTAGTAATCAAAAGGAACATAGAATAGAAACGGTTTTGTGTCAACCGATTGCAGCATTCGTCGGGCATTGACTTTCCCTCCGTTGCGGGCCCAAAAGGCACCGGCATATTTATTGTGGATAAAGGTACACCCGGCTTCAGTATCGGCAAGCACGAAGACAAAATGGGCGTTCGGGGGTCTTCCACCGTGGAAATCATCATGAATGATTTCACAGCGGACCACCCGCCAACACTCCGAACCAGTCCCCCACCCGTGAGATCTTGCCTCTTACCGGCGGCTATCCCCTTTATTTCAAATTCCAAGTACCGCCGCCGCGCGACGGACACCTTATCACCAAATAACCCGAGCACATACTTTGTGTTCTGCCACTCTGCGGTTACCCTCCCCATAAGCACGCTGTGACCGCTATACGGATGGCTGCCCAACCCCTTTATATCAGATACCAACTTTGCCCGAAGCGGGTTCAAATGCACATAGCGTGTCAGTTCCAATAGATATGAATCTTCCTGACAAAGGATTGACTTGTATCGGTTTTGAAACAGATGCCCATACCGTCTGTGCCTCCGGTTGTAGTGCATGGCATAGCCGGTTAAAAGGCGTTTCATGACCGTAGAGATAGGGGTGGTGCCGGTTTTCAAAAGCAAGTGGAAATGATTGGGTATCAGAGCTTTCTCATGGACATGAAGGAAAAGATAAATGAACTCAGCAGGAAAAGGGCCTCCACACTGGACAGTGCCAGGCCCCACGCCGTTGACAGGCAGAAGGCCTTAGGAAAGCTGACGGCCAGGCAAAGGTTAGATCTACTCTGTGATCCTGGAAGCTTTCTCGAATTCGGTCAGCTTGCGGAGGCCACAAACATTCGGGACGGGGAGTCTCCAGTCCTCCTTATCAATAGCTGTTAACAACATGGCCGAAAATGCCATCCGAGCCTTCGTAGTGGGACGTAAGAATTGGCTCTTTTCAGGAACACCCGAAGGCGCGGAGGCCAGCGCGCTCCTCTACAGTCTGATCGAGACGGCCCGGGCAAACAAACTGGAACCCTACGCATACCTGCGGTTCATCTTCGAGAAGCTGCCAATGGCTGCATCACTCCAGGATTACGAGGCCTTGCTGCCGTGGAACCTCAACCCAAAAGATCTGGAAATTCCTCAGTTGCTGAGGTGTGCTTGAGTAGGCGCTTACCCATATCACCTCCCATGGTGTTTTTGAATAAGTGAGCAGCCTCTCCTGATGATGTTACAGTTCGTGAGTGGTGTTAAACTGAAAGCCAACAAGAAATGGGAATATGAGCTATCTCCGATTAGGGAAGAAATATTCCATGGTTGGGAATGTGAATATTTTAAAGCGATTTTAGCATGTCAAAGTTGCATAACTGTATTCCCACCGAGAAAAACGTGTGATATTATCATTTTTTGGTGGATGTACCGAGGGCTGAGAATGTTATGGTTCCCGCGATTTCATGAATGAGCAGAAACCGGTTAATACGCCATGATATATCAGATCCCGACAGGGTTGATAGATGAGCTCATATCTCATCTTGTTTCCGACTCAATTCTTCCTGCTCAACTGAACAATTCAGGCAACTTCACTCCCAGGGCTCCGACGACCTTTGCCGAAATTTCAAAAGAAGTGTTTTGCTGACTCCGCTTGATTTCCTGGTGCCTCGCAGTCTCGCTTACCCGGAGTCTCGTATGAGAGTTCCATTTTTTTTGGCACGGATTTCACTGATTACGCGGTTGTTTTTTTTTGCACGAAAATTCAGGCACCTGAATTATTCGCGCGAAACAATCCTCCGGAGTCGGATAAAACCTTCGGAAGAAGCAAACCAGGGCGCTCATATTAAAATTCCACACCAAGTGGCTATTTGCATTCTTGTCGGGGTCGGGATCGCTATCGGGATCGATTTGGATTATTCAGCCTAACACTTTTGATTACACCCTCCTGGTTGACAAAATCAAGATATTCCTATAAAATTCAAAAAAGTGGGAATAAATGAAGAAAAGGAGTGCTAAATGGAATCTGTTATGACGAAAAAAGGGCAAGTAGTCATCCCTGTGTCGCTGAGAAGGAGATATGGGATAACTGCCGGCACGAGAGTGGTTTGGCTCGACTCCGGCTCCGTCATCAAATTGATCCCCATCCCGGAAGATCCTGTAGCGGCCCTGCGTGGTTGTTCAAAGGGTGAAGAACTTTCCGCAAGCCTTCTGAGGGACAGAGAGGAGGACAGAGCACGTGAAAACTGATCTCTTTCTCCCTGACACATCGGCTATCCTGACCATGATGGACAATGAAGAAGGGGCCGACCTGGTTGAAGATACCCTGCGGACCAGAGAAATCCTCTTGCCCGCACTTGTTCTGTTTGAAACTTATTATAAGAGTATCAAGTACCGTGGAATTGAAACCGCAGAATTACGGTATGCAACTCTGAGGAGCATTCGGGCCACACATATTTCGGAACTGACCGAACCGGTCCTGCTAAAGGGGGGCGAATTCAAAGCCCGGTATCAGATATCATTGGCAGATTCTATTATTGCAGCTTATGCGTTTGTTCATAATGCAACCTTGCTCCACAAAGACCCCGAATTTGAAGCCCTTACGATGGTCAATCAGGTGAAACTGCCGTATAAATTGAATCAACCAGAATGAACAAACGGGAGACGAGTGATGAAAACAGGACGATGTATTGTACCATTTCTTTTTTCTTTTCTGATTGTTATGGCTGCTTTCAGTCCCGTTATGGCGGGAGGAAAGACGTATCGTGTGGGGGTTCTTGATTTCCCTCCGTTCTGTGTGATCCATAAGACAGGCGAATATACGGGCATCCTGGTAGAGGTACTCGAAAAGGTTTTAAAGTATGACGGGATCTCCTACACGATCACGGGAATGCCGCCAAAGCGACTTTACACGGGCCTTTCTACTGGGGAGGTTGATATTTATATGGGAGTTAAAGGGGTGCCCCTTTATGCTGGAAAGGTGGTTTTCAGCGACTCCGTTGTTGCCGATATCGATCTTCGTGTTTATTCAAGAAAAGGGGCGCCTGTTGTTCAGAGCCTGGAACAGCTGAAGGGGAAAAAAATTATGGTACTCATGGGATACGGGTATGGGGGGCTCATCAGATTCCTTAAGGATCCAAAAAACCGAATTACCCTGGATCCTACCGCTGATCACATCACCGCTTTTCGAAAATTAAGGGCCGGCAGGGCGGATTATGTGCTCGATTATCGTCGGCCTGCCTCGAAGGCCATTGAGGAAGTGGGTTTGAAAGATTTTGATTATGGTTCTATTCTGAAACTCGATGTGTATTTTATCGTTTCCAAAAAGACACCGGGAGCTGAAGAATTCATGGACAAAATCGAGAATTTGTACCAGGCTCTGAAAGCCCGGGGAGGACTTTAAAAACGAGGCTTTCCGGGGAGGTTCGGGCTTAGAAAAGGCGAAATTTATTCCTCAAGGGAAATGATGAGGGGAATAACGTGAAGTTCGCTTGAAACTTGGCGGGTGGCTCCAAGGCGCCAATCTCTACATCGTGTCTGGCCGTCCAGCAATTGATCAATTTGTTTGACAAGCCCTTTGACGTTGATTACCGGATGGCGGGAGAAAACAGTAGGCAGCCCGGCGGTGAGACTGCAGACCAGGCATTGGCCCGTGCGCTGTTTCAAATGAAATTCGAATTGCAGACTGTTGTTCGTTTGTTTTACGAATTCCAGCCCAATATCATAAGCACCCTCTGTGGGATCCCCGAAGAGCGCTTCAAAAAACTGGCCGGCGCGTTCCTGTGGAAAGAGTTTTTGTAGACTGTCCTGATCAAAAACGCGCGTGATCGGGTGCCCATCCATATGCCTCTCCTTATATTGAGAAAATTTATTCTTACCCCCGAATTACCCGAAAAAGCCTTTTCTCCTCCGTCGCTGTGGTGGCCAACCCCGATTATTACGACGACACTATAATAGCATGTGTGATCGTGGTGTGGCAAATGGTTTTGGAAAAATGCAGCAGGCCCTTATTTCAGGTACTGACGTGCAGCCTTCTCAAGAATGTGAACGAGAAAAATCAACTTTTTGAATCGTTCGTCTTTTGTCTGGCCGTGATAGTAACGATAATAGATCTGCTGGGCGATGACTGCCAGTCGAAACAGGCCGAAACAAAGGTAAAAATTGAAATTGGAAGTGGACCGCCCTGATTTTTTTGCATACCGAGTAATGATTTCTTCCCTCGTGAGAGCTCCTTTCAGATGGGTGGGCATCGTTCGCATCATTGCTACATCCGGCGGGTCGTTTGCTTGGACCCAGTAGCCAAGGGAATTCCCCAAATCCATCAACGGGTACCCAATGGTTGCCATTTCCCAGTCAAGGATTCCGGTGATGCGGGTGGGGACTTTTTCGTCCAGGACACAATTGTCCAACTTATGGTCGTTGTGAACAATGCCTGGTCTGCTGGAATCCGGGGGCATGTTCCCGAGCCTTTTACCATTGCCTCGTGGATCAGTAACTATGTTTCAGAAGAGCGATATGATCTCATCCTGTGTGGTGTCATGGCGGAAGATCATATGCACGGGCAGGTTGGGTCGATGCTGGCCGAACTTCTTGATCTGCCCTGTGCCACCTCTGTAATATCAGAGAGGATCGATTTGGAGAGGGGAATTATCTACGTGGAACGGGAGATTGAGGGTGGTCAAAGGGCGGAGTTGGAAATGGACCTACCCGCTGTTCTGACGTTTCAGACGTGCGCCAATGAGCCCCGGTATCCCACGCTTTCGAATCTTATGCGCGCGAAGAAACAGGGGGCTCTGGTGATTCCTTTGGATATCCTTCCGGCAGTGCGGGATAGGGAAAAGATCGTAGGAGTCGACTATCCCCAAAAAATGCGGTCAGGACTTTTTCTTGAGGGCAATATGGAGCAAAAGGCGGCTCTGCTTCTCGATATACTGGAAAAAGAGGCGTTGATTTCATGAAAGGTACTATGGAATCCCATATTGTTGTTATCGCTGAACTGCGCGGAAATCAGGTCAGCCCGGTTACTTACGAGTTATTGGCTCTGGCCGAAGAAATCGGACAGGTTCATTCGTTTCCGGTCAAGGTCATCCTGCTTGGGGCAGATGTGGAAAGACCTGCTCGGGAAATAGCCGATGCTTCGGGGAATGCAGTGTTAGCCATTCGGAACTGCCATTTACAAATCTATAATGGGGAGGTTTACAAAGATATACTCGGAGATGTTCTCCCTTCCCTGGATCCTGTTTTTATCCTGATTGCACAGACAACCCAGGGACTGGATTATGGTCCGGGCCTTGCTGTTCGCTTTGGGTCGGCCTGCATTACCGGGGTGAACGCGTTTGTGGAGAAAGAAGAGGGCTTCTGCTTTTCGAGGGCCGCATTTAACGGTAAAATTGTGACGCATCTGCTTCCTGTGGCAAAGACTACGGTTGTCCTTGTTCAGCCGGGCGCTTTCGAAGGGTTGGCCGGAAAGGCACAGAATTCGGGACCCATAGAGATAAGAATCTCTAATGTGGAACCAAAACGAATGAGAGCCATGGGAGTTGCCCAATCAAGGCCTGAAGATGCGGGGCTGGCGGGTGCGGATGTTGTTGTGGCTGCGGGCAGGGGGATTGGCGAGAAGGAAAATATGACTCTTATTCAGCAACTTTCAACACTATTCCCTCGGTCTGCCGTGGCGGGTTCCCGCCCGGTTTGTGATATGGGGTGGCTTCAATATGGAAGGCCGGTCGGTCTTACGGGAGCGACCGTATCGCCCAGACTCTATATTGCCTGTGGAATTTCCGGCGCCATGCCTCACCAGGTGGGCATGCAAGGTTCCGGATTTATTGTGGCCATTTCAACGGATTCCCGCGCGTCCATTTTTAATACCGCAGATGTTTGTATTCAGGAATACCCGAAACGGATTATTCCCGCTGTTATTGAAGAGTTCGAGAAGAGAAAGAATCAAAGAAGGGAGGCGTGAGTTTCATATGAGCGGGGCTTCCAAAATGCAGTTCCATGCAGAGTGTGGGAACAGGGGGAATTTGGATTACGGCTGATCCATAAGATAACCGCTTCCATTTGAGCAATGGAAGCTGGAGCTTCCGTTAATAGTGCGTTCCCAAACTGGAGTTTGGGAACGAGAGAAAACTTCCGGATTTCATAACAGCTTTCTGTGTGAGCGGCGTCCCGCCGCGATTTTTCAGGTTGCTCGGACTATCGACTCCTGATTCATACAGATCCGGTCGTGGCAGAATGCCACTCACACAGGAGTGGAAATTAGCAATCCAAACTTTGTCGAAGATCCCGTCTGAAGCGAAGCGAAAGCGGGAAACCTTTGAACCCTGAACCCAACTGAAGAGTCACACGAGAATTTCAAGGGCCTTTTCCACCGCAGGAAGATCTTTCGGAAGGGACAGCCGTCCCATGTTTATGATCAATTTTCCCTTGGGGGTGAAACGGAATTTTCCGGGTTTTGAAGTGGCTGCTGCTACCAGCTTTTCCGTATCCACGTTTTTTTCGTCGAAGAAGGTAATGGTGAGTGTGCTGGAACCGATGTCCAGTTTTCCTACTCTGAGTTCTTTGAGACGCAGCCTGATGGACATGATGGCAAACAGGTTCCCCACCTCCTCTGGAGGTGGTCCAAATCGATCAATGACTTCTTCGACCAGTTCTTTGAGTTCCGACTCATGGGCGGCACCGGATAGCCTGCGATACACATTGAGCCGGACGTCGGTGTCCATTACGTAATGTCCCGGAAGGTATGCTGGGGTGTCCACATTTATTTCAGGGTTGATTTCATCTTCAAAATCTTCCCCTTTGAGTTCCGAAACGGCCCGTTCTATCAACTTTACATAAAGTTCATAACCCACCGCTGCGATATGTCCCGCCTGGGCAAATCCCAGCACATTACCGCCCCCCCTGATTTTCAGGTCGTGCATGGCCAAGTGAAGCCCTGCGCCGAGACTGGTGAAGTCCATGAGGGCTTTCAGCCTTTTCTGGGCGTCTTTCGTTATGGTGGTTCCTTTGGAAATAAGCAGGTAGGCGTATGCCTTATCTTTTGCCCTGCCCACCCGTCCTCTCAACTGATAGATTTGAGCCAGCCCCAGTTGATCCGCATTGTTGATGATGATGGTGTTTGCCGACGGGATATCCAATCCTGATTCGATAATGGTCGTACAGATCAGCACGTCAATTTCGTTTTTCAGAAATTGCATCATGGTCTTTTCAAGATCTCGACTCTTCATCTGACCATGGGCCACCGCGAATCGTACATGGGGGAGAAGCTTGCGTAAATGATCTGCCTGCCGTTCAATGCTTTTTACGCGGTTGTGGACGAAGAAAATCTGCCCGCCTCTTTCTATTTCAGATTCGATGGCCCGGACAATGAGGGAGTCATCAAAAGGGGAAAGATAGGTTTCAATGGCAAGCCGGTCCTGGGGGGGCGTTTCAATAATACTCAGATCTCTTACTCCCATCATGGACATTTGCAGGGTACGCGGGACGGGGGTTGCCGTGATGGCAAGCACATTCACCAGGGCTCGGTATTTTTTAAGGGCTTCCTTCTGTCTTACTCCGAAACGCTGTTCTTCATCGATGATTAAAATGCCTAGATCCGGGAATCTCACATCTTTCTGAATGATCCTGTGGGTGCCGATCAGGACATCGATTCTGCCTGACCTGAGTTCTGCTATCGTTTTCGCCTGCTGCGATGGTGTCTTGAACCTGCTGAGTATGTCTACATTCATAGAAAAAGGGGTCATCCTCTTCTTGAAGGTTTGATAATGCTGTTCAGCCAAGACCGTGGTGGGAACCAGAAAAGCGACCTGTTTGCCGTCTGAAACCACTTTGAATGCGGCCCTGATGGCGATTTCTGTTTTTCCGAACCCCACGTCTCCGCAAATCAAACGATCCATGGGACGTTCGGAGGTCAGGTCGGTAAGGACGTCTTCGACCGCTTTAATTTGGTCGGATGTTTCTTCATGTTCAAAGGTGGCCTCGAATTCCCGATAGAAATGGTCGGGGTTTGAAAATGGAACCCCTTTCCGGAATTTTCTTAAGGCATACAACTCAACGAGCTGCTTCGCAATTCTTCCCACAGCTTTTCGAGCTTTCTGCTTTACAATATCCCAGGAACGTCCTCCAAGCTGATCGAGTTTTGGAGATCTTTCTTCAGCGCCGGCATATTTCTGAAGGATACTCATTCGCTCGGCCGGTATGTAAAGTTTGGCTTTGTCAGCGTATTCTACGATGACCAGGTCATTTTTTCTTCCCCCGATGTCGAGGGTGGCGAGGTCCTGGTAGCGCCCTATTCCGTGATCTTCATGGACTACGAAATCCCCTGTTTTCAATTGGCTCAAACTCGACCAGGATAGGGCTTTTTTGGGAGATTTTTTCCGACTTCCCGTTCGTCCTGTTTTGGGGCCGAAAATTTCGTTTTCGCTGATGACATGGAGTCCCGTTTCCGGCCAGCTGAAACCGGTAGAGATCCGACCCATACAGATACTGAGACCAGGTTTATGGGGTATCTCATTCCATGTTTTCGCAACATGGTCTACTTTTACATCATAGTTTTTAAGGATTTCCCGGAGACGGGTCGCCTGCTGTTCCGTAGTGCAGGTGATGACTACCTTTGAGCGGGATTCCAACCATCGGGATATTTTTTCGGCAAGGGGCGCAAGGGACACCCTTCCTTTTGTTTCATGCCTTACCTCCAGGTCGCTCTCCGGGAGGTAATTCTTCTTGAAGGACAGGTGGTTGGGTTTTTCGTCAACCATGTCCAGTTCACTGAACAATATCTGCGGGTGTTCATCCAATTGATGCTTGATTTCGTCAAAGGACAGAAACAATCCTTCCGTTGTGGGGAAGGGGATACCTTTCTCTGCAGATTCTCTCCGGAATTTTTCTTCATTTTTTCGGAATTGTTTCTCAATTTTCCCGATGCGTGGCGTCAACTGGTGAGGGTCAAAAATAGAGAGTATTCCATTTTCCGGGAGATACTGGATAATGCTGTCTAAGTGACCGTAATAGTGATTCAGCCATGCTTCCTGGCCGGGAAATCCTATGGCGTCTTCCGGCTGCAAAGGGAGTCTCCCCATGGACCTAGCTCTCTTCAGGTTCCGGGCGTTTACAATGACTTCCGATGACGGAAGGATGGTTATTTCATCTAGCGGGCTTCTAGATCTTTGACTTGCCGGATCAAATTCCCGAATGGATTCGAGGTGGTCTCCCCAAAATTCCAGACGGATAGGGAAGGGATAGAGGGGAGAAAACAGGTCAATGACTCCTCCCCTCACGGAATAATCGCCCATTTCTTCTACCAGCGAGGTTCGTTGGTAGCCATTCATTTCAAGAATTCCGACCAACGCTTCCCGATCCATTTCTTCCCCTACTACGAGATATTCGTAAGATTCCAGAAGAGATTTCTTAGGGAGGATGTTGAAACAGATTGCTTCGGGACATGTGATGACCACTGGATTCTTTTCAGAGATGAGCATGTAAAGGGCTCTGATTCTGGCGGCAATTACGTCTCTGCGGGGGCTGAGCCCCATGAGAGGAGACATGTCATAGGCAGGAAAATGATGAAAGCGAAACGAATGGGAATTATCGTCGAAAACATCGCTGTCTTCCAGGAAAAACCGGAGTTCCTTGAATACCTTCCGGGCTTCCTTCTTGTCGGGTAGAATGGCTAAACAGGGCCTGTCTATTCTGGTTAGGGCTTCAGCAAAAAAATAAGTGAGAGCCGTACCGGAAAGTCCATTTACGGATATGGAATCTTTACCCTTTTCGGCCCAATCAGCCAGTGCATCAAGGTTTTGATCATTTAAATGGTTCATTAGGAAACACAGGGTTCGAGAAGTTTGATTGTTTTACGGTCGGCATCGAGTTCGGCGTGATTGCCAAGAGGCCATGCCAGATTTTCATGCCCATGCCCTGCGGGAAAATCGGTGAGAATGGGGATTTCCAGGTGCGCAAGCCGTTCTTTCAAAAGGCGATCGATCGTTTCCGCATCTCCGCACTGTTCGAACTGACCGGCAACGAGGCCTGAAATGCGTTCAAGTTGGCCGGAAAGATTGAGATGGGTCAGCATTCTGTCTATGCGATACATGGATTCCCCTCTATCTTCTATGAAGAGGAGACTCTGTTTCAGATCGGGCATATAGGGAGTGCCAAGCAAATGACAGAGCAGTGTCAGGTTCCCGCCCATGAGCCGGCCGGTCGCCTTTCCGGGGAAGAGCGTTCTGGCCTGCGCTTCGCCACTCACTACAGCACATTCGGATGAAAGCAACTGAAATAGATGTTTTTGGGTGGTCTTATGCAAATCGGCAAAGCCCTGCACCATGGGTCCATGGAAGACCGTAAGCCCCGTCTTCTTGAAGATGGCGGAAAGCAGGGCTGTGACGTCGCTGTATCCTACAAGGATTTTCGGGTTGTCAAGGATGAGGTCATAATTTATTTCGGGCAATAGCCTCATGGTTCCATATCCGCCACGGGCGCAGAAAATGGCCTGTATCCCTTTGTCTTTAAACATGGTGTGCAGGTCGGACAACCGGTCCGAATCATTTCCTGCCAGGTATGTGTCCCTGTCGTATACGTGTGGGCCTGTCTGGATCTTGAAGCCTGATGCTTCAAGAAGTGAAAGGTGGCGTTTGAAGTCTTTTGAATCAACAGGACCGGCAGGTGCTGCGATTCCTATACGGTCTCCCTGTTTCAAGGCAGGAGGTTTGATGTATTTGGTCATTGGACGAAAACCGGATATGGACGACATCCTTCATTCACAAATTCACACTTTCTTTCGAAATGGGGTACGTTATCGAGTTAGAAATTGGATGTCGAATCACTGATCGTTATTTTTCTTAAAGAGGATCATCAATCCCTGAAGGGTCAGAAATTCTTCTACCTTTTCAATGGTTTCAGATACTTCACACATAAGGGGCGCCAGTCCCCCGGTAGCCAGCACACGCGGGTTTTCCCCTGACTCCTGTCTCATCCTGTTTACAATACCGTCCACGAGACCAGCATACCCGTAGATGATTCCGGCGTTCATGCTGCTGATGGTATCCTTGGCAACAACCGTACTGGGTCTCGAAAAGATTTCCACTCTTGGAAGCTTTGATGCTGCCTGGAAGAGGGCCTCACAGGAGATCATTACTCCCGGTGCAATAGCGCCTCCCATATAGGCGCCTTCCCCGGATATGTAATCAAACGTGGTTGCCGTGCCGAAGTCTACCACGATAAGGGCGCTTTGATATTTCTCGTAGGCTGCAATCGCATTAACAATGCGATCCGCTCCCACTTCCTTGGGATTATCGTATTTAATGGGCATCCCTGTCTTGAGACCCGGTCCCACAATAAGAGGTTGTACACGGAAGTACCGCCTGGAAAAATCTTCAAGCGTGTTTAGCAGTGGCGGGACCACGCAGGATACGATGGTTCCGGTGATATCCCGAAAACCGAGGCCTTCCCATTGGAAGAAGTTTCCAACGATCATTCCAAGTTCATCGGCAGTGATATCTTTTTCTGTTCTGATCCTCCAATGGTGAAGAATCGTATCTTCCTTGACGACTCCCAGGACAATATTTGTATTGCCTACATCCACACAGAAAAGCATCGATTCTCCTTGAAACAGAGTATCATCAACCAGGAATACCGTACTTGATGGCATCTATTATTTTTACGGTTTCAACCGCTTTTTTTACATTGTGAACCCGTACCATATGGGCGCCGTTCATGACGCTTGCCGCTGCGGCCGCCATGGAGCCCGTGTCTCTTTCGTTGGGCTTTCTGCCTGTAATATGCCCGATGAAAGCCTTGTTTGAGCTTCCCACAAGGATTGGTCGCTCAAGAGCCTTGAATCGGTCCAGCGATCTGAGAATCTGAAGATTATGGGTGAAAGTTTTTCCAAATCCGATTCCCGGATCCACAATAATCAGGTCTTTCCTGATTCCAAGATCAACGCAGCGGTCTATGGCGCTTTGCAGAAAGTCCAGAATGTCTTCCACGACGTCATCATATTCCGGGTTGTCCTGCATATTCTCCGGTTTTCCCCGTATGTGCATGAGGATCACGGGAACTTCAGCTTTTGCTGCAAGCACGCCCATTTCAGGGTCGAGATTCAGGGCGCTGATGTCATTGATCATGGATGCCCCCGCATCCAGGGCTTCCATGGCCACATTACTCTTGGTGGTATCTATGCTTAAGGGGATAGATAATTCTTTGCTGAGGGTATGAATGACCGGGACGACCCGATCGATCTCTTCGGCACTGGATATTTTTTTTGAATAAGGTTTGGTTGATTCCCCTCCGATATCAATGACGTGGGCACCATCGCTTGCCATCTGCAGACCATGTTCCACAGCTTTTTCCGGTTTTAGAAAACGGCCTCCGTCCGAAAACGAATCAGGGGTGACATTCAGTACGCCCATGACACAGGTCTTCCGATGCAGATTGAGGGTATGCCTCTGCCATGTGAGTCTAAAATCCATTCTATGCTTCTTCCGGATTCTCCGGCGCCTTTTCATCCTCCTTTTTATGAGCCCCTTCCATGATGTTTTCAATATCTTCGGTATTGAGAGTTTCTTTCTCCAATAGAGCATTGGCCATGTTGTGCACGGTGTCGAGGTTTTCCTTTATGAGGCCGGAGGCTTGATCGTAGGCATCGGTTATAATTCTACGGACCTCGGCATCTATTTTCTGCGCGGTATTTTCACCATAATCCCTGTGTTGGGAAAACTCTCGGCCCAGAAATATCTGTTCTTCTTTTTTTCCATACGTGAGAGGCCCCAATTCTTTGCTCATGCCGTAATTACAGACCATTTTTCTTGCCAAATCCGAAGCACGCTCAATATCGTTGCCTGCACCCGTTGTTTCCGTGTCCAGTACGATTTCTTCCGCAGCCCTTCCTCCCATCAGGATACATATGTTGTTCAGGAGGAAGCTCTTGGGGTACGTATGCTTTTCATCCGTTGGAAGCTGCTGGGTCAGTCCCAGCGCCCGCCCCCGCGGTATGATGGTTACTTTGTGGATAGGGTCGGTGTCGGGAAGCAGCCTTGCCACGACGGTATGGCCGGTCTCGTGGTAAGCGGTCAGGCGCTTTTCTCCATCACTGATAATCATACTTTTTCTTTCGGTTCCCATGAGGACTTTGTCTTTAGCATCTTCAAAGTCCTCCATTTCGACCCTGTCTTTTCCGCGTCTGGCGGCCATGAGTGCGGCTTCATTGACCATGTTCTCAATGTCTGCACCCGTGAATCCTGGTGTTCCCCGGGCAAGTAAGTTGACATCCAGATTGTCGGCCACCAGTTTTTTTCTGAGATGTACCTTTAAGATTCCTTCTCTTCCCTTCAGGTCCGGTACGGAAACGACGACCTGCCGGTCGAAGCGTCCGGGTCGAAGCAATGCCGGGTCCAGAACATCCGGCCGGTTGGTAGCGGCTATGAGAATGACTCCTTCATTTGATTCAAAACCATCCATCTCAACGAGCAACTGGTTCAGGGTCTGTTCCCTTTCGTCGTGTCCTCCTCCGAGACCTGCCCCGCGATGTCGTCCCACCGCGTCAATTTCGTCTATGAATATGATGCAAGGGGCGTTCTTTTTCCCCTGATTAAAAAGATCTCTGACGCGTGAGGCGCCTACACCGACAAACATCTCCACAAAATCTGAACCGCTTATGGTGAAAAAAGGGACACCCGCTTCTCCTGCGATAGCCCTGGCGAGAAGCGTCTTTCCTGTTCCGGGGGAGCCCACAAGAAGCACCCCTTTGGGGATCCTTCCCCCTAACCGGGTAAACTTTTTGGGATCGCTCAGGAATTCAACGATTTCTTCCAGTTCTTCTTTTGCTTCATCAATGCCGGCTACGTCTTCAAAGGTGACTTTTTCCTGGGAATCAGTCATGAGCCTGGCCTTGCTTTTCCCGAAAGACATGGCTTTCCCCCCCCCGGCCTGCATCTGGCGCATGAAAAATATCCATACCCCAATCAGCAGGAGCATGGGGACCCATGACAGAAAAACCTGAAACCAGGAGGAGTCTTCGGCCGGTTTTGCCGAAATCTTTACTCCTTTTCCCCTCAACATATTGATCAATTCCGGATCTTTGGGGGCATACGTCTTGAAGGGTCCCTGGGAGGACATCCCGGAAAGATTTTCTCCCTGGATAGTCACCTGGTTGACGCTTCCGCTTTCAACCATGTTCAGGAAATCACTGTAATCGACGGTTGCACTGGTTCTATCAGGGTGTTTGAATATTTGAAAGAGCATCACCATCATGAGACTGATTACGAGCCAAAGAGCAAGATTCTTGTAAAATGGATTCAAATGAAACCCCCTTGTAAAGTCAGGCCTCAGCCCGATCAACACAAATAAAAATTAATAACCAAAAAACCGTGAGGCCTTTATTCTTCTTAAGTTGGACGAAAACATTCATATTATAGTACCATTTTTAAAAAATTCCATAAATTTTTGTTGACACATCCCTGTATGTCTTCCAAGAATAGCCTGAGTTGTGTTATCCGGAATGAGAAGCATTTGTCTGGCAGGGCTTGAATGATGGATTCAGCGGAGTTTGGAAAGGAGAGATTCATGGTGGAAGAGATATTTACGATGGAAGATCTGGCACAGATAGAGGAGCACGAACTCAGCGAAACAGAGGTCAATAGACAGATTTCCCTTTTTGAGATGTCGCCTCCTTATTTGAATCTTTCCGGTCCTGCTTGTCCGGGGAATGGGATCAGGGTTTTTGAGGAGGAACAGAAAAAAAAGTTTTTGAAAATTTATCTGGAAGAGTCACCCTCAAGGGAGTGCCTGAAATTCGTCCCCGCATCCGGAGCGGCTTCCCGTATGTTCAAGGTCCTTCTAAAAGCCTTGAGTCAGGATGGGGTTGTCACGATAGGTTCCGTGTCAAGACTGGTAGATTCCGGGGACAAAGATGCCGCGCAACTCCTTGATTTTATGAAACGCATAAGAGATTTTGCTTTTTTTTCAGACCTGAATGCTTGTTTGAAAATGCAGGGGCTTGACGGAGAAATCCTTGTCGATGAGGGACGTTTTACTGAATCGATAGAATGTCTTTTAACCGATGACGGGCTTGGCTACGCGAACTTACCCAAGGGCCTGCTAAAATTCCATCAATATCCTGAAGGTAGCCGTACCCCGTTTGAAGAACACCTTGTTGAGGCTGCTGCATATGTTCGAAATGAGGACTCAACGTGTTTTCTCCATAGTACAGTGTCTCCTGAACATATGGAAAGATTTCGTAACTGTCTGGAAGGCGTGAGGAAACTCTATGAGAAAAAATATCATGCTTCTTTTGACGTCACTTTTTCTATTCAGAAAAATGCCACAGATACCTTGGCTGTGGATCTGAATAACCGCCCATTCAGGCAGGCGGACGGGATGCTGCTATTTCGTCCCGGGGGACATGGCTCCCTGCTGCAGAACCTGAATGATCTTGAAGGAGATATTCTCTTTGTCAAAAATATAGACAATGTGGTGCCGGACAGGCTGAAGCCGGAAACATTTGAATGGAAGAAAATTATGGGAGGATATCTCCTGTTTTTGCAGAGTCGGATATTCGGGTTCCTGAAGACGCTTATTTCGGGTACAGTTGATGTGGATTTTCTTGAAAGTGCGGAATCCTTTCTTGAGAAAGAACTTATGCTCCCGGTCCCTGCTTCCGTTACCAGTGGGTCACTGGATGCTAGAAAAGCGTACCTGATCAAAAGGCTGGATTGCCCTATCAGGGTTTGTGGAATGGTAAAGAACGCTGGAGAACCTGGAGGGGGACCGTTCTGGGTAAAAGATGATGATGGGGAGGAGTCCTTTCAGATTGTAGAAACGGCGCAGATAGATCCCGATTCTACACAGCAGCAAGACATTCTGTCTGCTTCTACCCATTTTAACCCGGTGGATCTGGTCTGCGGAGTGCGGGACTGGCAGGGGAAACCATTTGATCTACCAAAATTCGTGGATCCCAATACTTTTTTTGTGTCGGAGAAATCAAAAGATGGCAGAGATCTCAAAGCTTTGGAACACCCCGGGCTCTGGAATGGGTCGATGGCCAGGTGGATTACGGTTTTTGTGGAAGTGCCCGGCATTACGTTTAACCCCGTCAAAACAGTCAATGATCTTTTGAGAAATGAGCACCAGCCTTGATAGTGACCCAGGAGTTCACTTGACGACGGGTGGGTGCTTTGATAAAGAGGTACTATGAATGTGCTGGATATTTGTATTATTGTCGTGATCGGTTTTTTCGTTGTGCGTGGAATCTTTCGCGGTTTCATAAGGGAGGTGGGGTCCCTTGCAGGCGTTATTTTAGGGATATGGCTTGGTTCCGTTTTTGAGCCGGATGCAAGAGTTTACCTGGAGCCGTTTCTCCCCGATGGAAAATATCTTGCTTTGATCAGTTTTGCTCTGATTTTTTTTGCGGTACTGGTGGCGTGTAACCTGTTCAGCTGGGGATTGAAAAAACTGGTTCAAAAATTGTTCCTTGGGTGGGTAGACAGAGGTCTGGGGGTGGCTCTGGCTGTCCTTAAAGGGGTTATCCTCTCCTACTTTGGAATTGTTTTACTTACCTTCTTTGTTCCTTCCAATGCGACATTGATTACCCATTCCAAACTTGCACCTTTGGTTATTGCTTCCTATCAGTCCGTCCGTGGCTTTGTCTCTCCAGAGGATTATGAAAAATGGAAGAAGAAAATCATCGGGCAAAAAGAAAAAATAGATACCCGCGACAGCGGGATCGGAAAAGAGAAAGGTTCCTGATTGTATGATGAATATTGAAAGAATGGCGGAAGCGGTGAAAGGTCTCATTGATCTTGTGGCACGACTTCGAGGGCCCGGCGGGTGTCCATGGGATGCGAAACAGACTGATGCCACCATAAAAATCTATCTGATTGAAGAGGCGTATGAGGTGCTTGACGCCATCGAAAGTTCTTCTCCGGACGAATTGTGTTCTGAATTGGGCGATCTTTTTTTCCAGATCCTTTTTCTTTGCCAATTGTCGGCTGAAAGGGGTGATTTCGATTTCGTTCGGGTGGTGGAAAAGATTACAGAGAAAATGGTCCGCAGGCATCCTCATGTTTTTGGCAATGCAAGCGTTGAGAATGCTGAGGAGGTTGCAGAAAACTGGAACCGCATAAAAAGAGAGGAGAACGGTCACCCTGAACTTTTTACCTCGCAGTTGATGAGTGTGCCCGGGAACCTTCCGGCCCTTTCAAGGGCTCACCGCCTCAGCGAAAGGGCTTCAAAGGCGGGGTTTGATTGGAAGAGTATCGAGGCCGTATGGGAAAAAGTGGAAGAGGAATTTCATGAACTTCAAGCTGCAATTTTCTCAGGAGACAGCAACGGTGTTTCGGAAGAGCTGGGTGATCTGCTTTTCAGCCTGGTAAATCTGGCGAGACTTCGAGATACCAATGCTGAGGATCTCCTGCGAATGGCCAATAGAAAATTTCTGTTTCGTTTTGAAAAAATGGAAAAACTCCTGAATTCCAAGGGGATTGGTATGAAAAAAGCCACGGCGGAACAGATGGATCTGGTATGGGAGGAAGTAAAGACCTTTGAGAAAGAAAAAGGGTAAAAAAGGTGTCCTTAGGCCTGTGCTGGGATGGTTGTTGTTAATTTTTTTGATGGCAGTCTGTTTGAGCATGTTTCAGGTCGTGCTTGCAAGGTTCATGAATCCGCCTGCTACATGGTCCGCGATTTGGGAAAGAGCCGGCCAGTTTTGGACGGTACAATCCGACAGCAAGAAATCTTCCTGGCGGGGTCTTGATGAGATTTCCCCCCATATGAGAAGGGCTGTCCTTGCAGGGGAAGATCAGCGGTTTTTACTGCATCACGGATTTGATCTAACGGAGATGGGCCAGGCGATCAGGGGGATTGTTTCGGGGAAGGGCATGAGAGGAGCAAGCACCATTACCATGCAGGTGGCAAGGACTGTCTTCCTCTGGCCCGATAGGACCTGGAGGAGAAAAAGTCTCGAGGCATACTATACCCTGCTGATAGAGCTGTTCTGGTCAAAAAGAAGGATTTTTGAAGTGTACCTCAATACGGTTGACTGGGGAACCCGGATAAAGGGTGTTGCAGAAGCCTCCTCAAAGTATTTTCATGTATCGCCCATGGACATTTCCAGGACTCAGGCCTCTCTTCTGGCCGCTATCCTGCCCAGTCCGCACCGATGGTCTCCCATAAGACCTGGCCCACAGGTCATAAGAAGGCAGAAAAGGATCCTTCGAGATATGGATAAGATGCCCCTTGTGTGAACATTTGGGTTCAGGGTTCAAGGTTCAAAGGTTGCCCACTTTCGCTTCAGACGGGATCTTCGACAAAATTTGGATTGCTGGTTTCCACCCCGTGTGTGAGTGGCATTCTGCCACGACCGGGTCCGCATGAAACAGGAGAAAAAATATGGAATCGCGATGCCTCCCCTGGCGGCAGTTGAGGATCCGACATGCTGTATGATTTCATTTATAAAATCAGTGGGATCAGCCTGAAATGGAAGCTTTTGATTCCATTTTTGTTCTTCTCCCTTCTCGGAACCACGAGTTTGGTTTTCATTGGCTTGAGTTCTCAACAAGAACTGATCAAAGAAGAAGAACGGAAAGGGCTTCAACAGCTTTATGAACTCTTCCTTATGAGGGTCCGGCAACAAGGGGATCAGGCCCTTTCCATGGCAACAATCATTGCACAGAATCCCCGCGTTCAGGATCTCCTTGCCTCAAATAACAGAGATGGTCTTTTTGCCTACTCCTTTGGCCTGTTTGAGCAACTGAAAACGGAATTCGGAATCAAGCAGATGCATTTTCATGTATTGCCTGGAAGATCATTTCTGCGCGTCCATTCCCCTCACCAGTTTGGTGAAATGATTTCCTACAGGAAAGGCATCATTGATTGCATGAAGAGTGGCAAAGGTGTGGTGGGTCTTGAATGGGGACTGACGGGCCTGGGAATTCGTGGCGTGGCCCCTGTGTTTCGAAAAGGGATCCTCGCGGGGACGGTGGAAATTGGATATCCTTTCGGGTCGGGGCTTTTAAAACAGCTCAAAGAGAAGTGGGGGCCCAATTTCAGTGTATATGAAAAAAAAAGTCGTGATAATTATACTGTTCTTGCAACAACAATGGGTTCTTGTGAGCTTTTCCCCCTGCTGAAACAGAGCTTGGGCTCTTCGATCATTCATCCGATCATCCTGGTTGCACCGCCCGGATATCCTGAAAGGGCTATTCTGGCGGGTTCAATAGAGGACTACGGTGGCGAAATGGTGGCTCTGGTGGAAATATGCGCGGACAGATCGTCTATTGTGAAACGTCTGGCAAATACGAGAAATCTGATGTTCATCATAGGGTTTGCGGGAATTTCCGTCTCGTTTCTTCTCACGTGGGTCGTTGCCATCTTTTTTATTCGCCCTATCAAAGATATTGTAGTCAATGCCGGGGAAATTGCCGATGGGAAGAGAGAGACACGCTTGACGGCCCAATCCGACGACGAGATAGGGCTTCTTACCCAATCTTTGAACACCATGCTGGATTCCTTAAAGGAAAGACGGCAGCAGGTGGAACATTATGCCAAAACGTTGGAAAGAAGGGTCAAAGAAAGGACGGCAGACCTGGTTACTTCCGAAGAGAAGTATAGAACTTTGGTTGACAATCTGCCCCTTGGCGTTTACAGAATACTCAGAGACGGAACGACAGAATTTGTCAACCCGTATTTTGTCGAGAAGTTGGGCTATTCCACAGACGAAGTAGTGGGTTACAGCGGGTTCTGGAGGTGTAATATATGGGGTTGCGATGGCCAGGAAGCGGAAGAAATGCTGCATGCCTTGACGGAAAATCCCAATGGTGTTCGCACCGAAAGAGAGATTAGAGACAAGCAGGGAAATAGATTTATCTTTATTGATCACGCCATTCCTTTCAGAGACGACAAAGGGGTTTTGAAATGGTTTGATGGAATCATGGTAGATATTACCGAGGTCAAAAGACTCCAGGAAGAGGCTCTTCGAGGAGAGGAGATCAGGGTTTTGGGGGAAATATCGGAACGATTTGCCCATGAAATGCGAAATCCCCTTGCAACGGCCGGGGGATTTGCCAGACGCTTGAGCGAATCTATCCCCGGAGATGATCCTCATGGAAAGATGGCCAGGATCATTTTGAGTGAGGTAGCCAGGCTCGAAAACATCCTCAATGTTCTTCTTTCTACAATTAAGCCGTTCTCTCTTAGCATGTCGGAAGTTGATTTTCAAGCTGTGCTGAAATCGTCTCTTAAAGAAATCAAGGAACAGGCGGATTCCAGGAAAATGGTGCTTTCAGCTTCTCTATCGGAAGATATCGTTCCAATTTCAGGGGATGAAATTTTTCTAAGGAGGGCTCTGGTCAGTATTTTGAAAAACGCGGTTCTGTCCATGCCTGAGAGAGGCTGTTTATCTGTGTCTACGTCCCTTGGAGGAGACAATCTGGATGTCATGGTCCGATATCCTGTGAAAGCGGTGGCAGATGATGATGTAACCCAGTTTTTTATCCCTCGGCTTACCGGTGATGTGGAAACCAGTGTGGACGATCTTCCGCTTTCAAAGGTTATTATTCACCGGCATGGTGGACGGATAGAAGTGAAAAGAGAAAATGATGAGATGGTAGTCAAGATAGAGTTGCCGGTCTCCGGTGTAATTTGATTCGGGAGGTGCTGTGACCATGATACGTTTCCTTTGTATCAATACATTTATCGTAATCTATTCGATTATGTTTTGCCTGTGGGCGATCCTGTTGGCCCTTTTTACCGATAATGCAAGGCGTATCCATTTCTGGGTCGCAGTACCGTGGGCAAAGGTTATTTTGAAGGTTTGCGGCATCAAAGTCGCAATTTCAGGAAAAGAGAATGTGGATCCCAGCATCCCGCGCGTCTACATGGTCAATCATCAAAGCTATTTCGATATTTTTGTTGTTCTGGCCCGTCTTCCTGTGGATTTCAAATTTCTGTTGAAGGAAGAACTCATGCATATTCCTTTGCTTGGGCCTGCAATGAAGCGTGCTGGATATATCGGAATAACGCGAGACGATCCCAGGAAGGCCATTAAAAGCATGAATCTTGCTGCGAAACGGATAAAAGGAGGGGCTTCCGTGCTTATTTTTCCTGAAGGGACAAGGAGTGTGGACGGCCGTTTGGGGTCGTTTAAGAAAGGTGGTTTCAACTTGGCTCTTAAATCAGGTTGTGATATCGTCCCCGTAACAATTTCCGGCACGGCCCGTATTGTTTCGAAAGGGAGTCTTAGGGTAGAGAAAGGCACCGTCGGGTTTCATATTGGCAGGCCTATCGCCCTTACAGGGTATAGCAAGAGGAACATTGCACAATTAATGGATGAGGTTCATTCCTCTATACTGGCAGCGGCGGAAAAATAACGTACAGGCATCAAAAGATGCAATTAGCTGTTAGCTATTAGACGGTCAATATCAGTTAGTTATGATTCTGTAGGGCTTTATCAAAAAATGAAAAACTTTAGTATAGGAAAAAGTTATATAAATATTTGCGATTCTTAAGCTAACGGCTAAAAGCTAATTGCTAATAGCAGTTTTTGAGTACAGGCTTCTGTAATGCAGAGAAGCCTGGTTTTGGGGTTCAAATGAATATGGGAAAAACGTTTTACGCTTTTTGGTTAGGTATTGTCTTTTGTTTTTCTTCCATCGGGGTCGAGGCATATGTAATGCCTCCGGAACAACTGATTGAATATATGCAAGACAGGTTTGGTGTTTATAAGACAATGGTTATTGGCCAGAAAACCGTGGTGATCGATCCTCTCGATGGGAAGGAAACTAATTCTTCTGAGGAAAAAATCTGGGTGAAGACGCCCGGGTTCTTCAAATCGCAGGTTATTTCCGGCCAGGGGAGGGGGGCTGCTGCTGACGAACCCTTTACAAGCGCATTCAGGCAGCTTCTGATGGGTAACAGTAACGAATATCTCTTGATGTTGCTTGCAAAATTTGGAATAGATATTGAATCTTCGGGCTATACAAGGCTTGATGGGATTGTTGCTTATTATATAGGGTATCGGGAACCCGGCAGTGCCAGGCTTCTTCTTGATAAAAAAACGTTTCTCCCCATTCTTCTTGAATATGAAATGCGTGATAATTCCGGGCAAAAGAAGGTGAGCATTCGATTTGAGGAGTATCGGGAAATTTGGGGGGGCTGGTACCCGTTTAAAATAGGCTACTTCGAAGGCGAGGAGGTTCATGAACAGTACACCGTTATTGATCTTCAGGTCAATATGCCTTTGAGTTCGGGTATGTTTAGGCAGAGAACAGTGCTGGGAAAACCACTTGAAAACAATTCAAGAGTGGATGACGAACACTTGAGCGAGGCGATCAACGCCTTGAAAAATAAATATAAATAAATTTGATGGATGACAATGCCCTTTGAATACATTACCGTGAGCGAAGAGGATACCAGGCGGGAAAAAGAAAAAGCCCGTCGATTGCGGCGCACGCAATGGTGGTACAACCTGTTGGGCAAGGGCTCCTGTTATTATTGTGGATGTCAGGTGGGCAGGGCCAGCCTTACTATGGATCATCTTGTTCCGCTCAGCAGGGGTGGTAAAAGCAGGAAAGGGAATCTTGTTCCCGCATGCAAGGAGTGTAACAACAAGAAAAAGTACCTTCTGCCGCTTGAGTGGGAAGAATATCTGGAGAAGTTAAACGCCGGATTCAGGGGGAATTGATGATTGATGGATGAATCTCAACAGGCAATTCCAACTCTTTTACATGGCCTGTCTCTAATTTGAACCTGTCTGAAGCTCGTCCTGAATTTACCGCTATTTCAAGAAAATCAGAACTTCCCATAAGCGCCAGGAAATCTCCCTCGGGAACATCGGAATATGTTTGTTTCACTCCTCTGACAGATAAACCACCCACCTCAATTACCAAATCCTCCGTCTTTGAAAAACTATCCATTTCACTCGAATGAATATTTGTTATGAGGTTCCCGAAGTGGTCTATGTGCACAACCTGACCGTGCAGAGATGTTCCTTGTCGATGGACGGATGGGATTTCAAGATGTTTTGGATCATAGATGGGCGAGCCCATTTCCAGTGGTACAATTCCCGATAGCAGGTGGGCCGCTACTGGCGCGAATAGATCCCTTCCGTGAAAGGTGCTGGAGGGTTTCGGCAGGAAAAACCTATCGTTCTTGAGATGGATGATCTCGTTTTCCGGATGTGCTTCTATGATCGGCTGGAACGTTCCATTGTCAGGGCCAACGAAAAAATGACCGCCTGCTGTGATAAGGACCGGCCGTCTTTCGCTTCCGACTCCAGGGTCTACCACGACTACGTGGACGGTTCCCTTGGGGAAAAAACTGTAGACGCCCCTGATCATTATAGCAGCATCCAAAATGGCTCCAGGTTTTACCTGGTGGCTGATGTCTACGATGGTTGCATCCGGCCTTATGGTCAGGATCACTCCTTTCATCACTCCCACGTAGGAGTCTTCTGTCCCAAAATCTGTTGTGAGGGTGATGATTCCCGGGTTCAATGAT
>CAYOWC010000033.1:0-26545 GCA_964407525.1 uncultured Desulfobacteraceae bacterium
CATTCTTTTGGTGTAGTTTGAAAATTTTCTTGCTTGAAGGTCTTTTTTCATTTTCAGAGCATCTTGAAAATGCTATGAGAACTGTTTTAGAAATGATTCTTGAAAAACTTAGGGAAATCCAGGGTCCTTTAGGCTTAATTGACCCTGGTCAGTGAATCTCGAAACTTTGAACCCGGCTGTTGTTAACGATCTTGTACACGGAGGATGACTATGAACACTTTTTTAGAAGACGGACCCATGAACCCCCTCAAGATTCAGGACACTACCTTTAGAGACGGTCATCAGTCGCTTCTGGCCACCAGGATGCGTACTGAGGACATGCTTCCCATTGCGGAAAAAATGGACAGCGTAGGTTTCTGGGCCATGGAGGTGTGGGGCGGCGCCACATTTGATACCATGCACCGATTTTTGGCGGAAGATCCTTTTGAGCGCATCAGGACGCTAAAAAAGTATATTAAGAAGACGCCCTTTTCCATGCTGCTCAGGGGCCAGAATCTGGTTGGATATCGGAATTATGCCGATGACGTGGCAAGACTGTTTGTGGATAAATCCTGTGAGGCTGGTATGGATGTCTTCAGGGTGTTTGATGCCTTGAATGATTTTCGGAATTTTGAAACCGTTGTGGAAAGGATTAAGGCCAACGGGAAGCATTTTCAGGGAACCATATGTTATACCCTGACAGAGCGTCGTATGGGAGGCGATGTCTTTAACCTTGAGTATTATCTCTCTAAAGCCCGGGAAATCCAGGATATGGGCGCCGATACCCTTTGTCTTAAGGATATGGCCGGGATTATGGCGCCTTTTGATATCGCCAAACTCATCACAGAGATTAAAAAAGAGGTTACCATTCCGATTCATCTTCACACCCATTATACGAGCGGCATGGCTTCCATGGTCTATCTTGAGGCCATCAAAGCCGGTGTGGACATCGTGGATACCTGTCTTGCCCCCTTTGCTTTGAGGACGTCGCAGCCGGCTGTAGAACCCATCGTTGCGACGCTCCACGGGACTAAGAGGGATCCTGGATTTGATCTGCCACTACTCCTCGAACTCGGGGATTATATGGAAACTGTTGCTCCCAAATATCGGGATTACCTTGCCAAGCATAAGATGTCTATTATCGATACGGGAGTGCTCGCCCATCAGGTTCCAGGGGGAATGATTTCCAACCTGGTGAGCCAGCTGACCCAGGCAAAGGCACTGGATCGGCTGGATGAAGTGTATAAGGATGTGGCGATCACGCGCAAGGAACTGGGTACGCCGCCTCTTGTTACACCTACCTCTCAGATTGTCGGGGTGCAGTCGGTTTTGAACGTTCTCTTCGGACGATACAAAATGGTGACCAATGAGGTGAAAGACCTTGTGTTCGGGCTTTACGGGAAAACGCCTACACCGGTCGATCCCGAGGTGCAGAAAAAGGTCTTGAAAGGGTACAAACGGGGGGAAACGCCGGTGACCGGTCGTGCGGCTGATTACCTTGAGCCTGAACTGGACGGCGTGAGAGAAAGATTCAAAGATCTGGCAAAGGATGACTTCGATCTGCTGGTTTGCGCTCTGTACCCATCAACCGGGGAGAAGTTCCTGAAGTGGAAATACGGTTTGGAGGAAAGACCGCCTGAAGTAGCGCCCAAGACCCTGGAAGACATTCGAAAAGAGGATGCGGCCATGGCTGCGGCCATCGAGCAGGTATGTAAAACTATCTAAGCCCATGGAGGAATCATGGCAATCGACACAACCATTTACGTTCAATCCCCTGGAAAGACTTCGGCGTATCTTGATTGGCTTCAGATGCTTACGGGGGTTTCCCTGATCGGGTTTATGTGGAGCCACATGGTTCTGGTGGCAAGCGTCAATCTGGGCACAGGGGTCATGAATACCATTGCAGCATTTTTCGAAGAGACCTACATGGCCCAGGTGGGAGGGCCATTGATCGGGGTGGCGTTCCTTCTGCACTTTGTGCTTGCGGCGCGGAAAGTCCCATTTCGTTCAGAACAACAGGCCGCCATCTGGAAACACAGCCGCATGTTGCGTCATACGGATACGTGGCTGTGGATGATCCAGGCGGGGACCGCCATGGTGATCCTGATCATGGGGGCCATCCACATGTGGACTGTGCTGACCGATCTTCCGATTACGGCTGCCAAGAGCGCAGCAAGAATCCAAGGCGGGTTCTGGCTGGTATTTTATCTTATTCTCCTTCCCATGGTTGAACTTCATGTGGGAATCGGTTTCTATCGCATAGCCGTGAAATGGGGATTCATAAAGAGGAATAACCGAAAGAAATTCAAGCGTTTCGAAAATATTCTTACAGGGATATTTATTCTCATCGGTCTGATTACCCTGATACGGTTCATGACCCTGGCTATCTAACTTTAATATTCAATATCTAATTTTAAATCGTAGAGGGGAGTAATACCGTTGGAAACCGAATTTACTGATCTCTTGTGTATCGGGGCCGGGCTCGCGGGGGAACGGGTAGCCGTTGAAGCCGCGGCAGCAGGTTTTGAGACCATCTGCCTTAGTATCGTCCCTCCCAGGCGTTCTCATTCGTCGGCTGCCCAGGGAGGCATGCAGGCGTCTTTGGGGAATTGCGCCAAGGGCGACGGGGATTGCCCGGACGTCCATTTTGAAGATACGGTTAAAGGGTCCGACTGGGGATGCGACCAGGAGGTAGCGCGGCTTTTTGTGGACACCGCACCTAAAGCGGTACGGGAAATGGCGTTCTGGGGAATCCCATGGAACCGGGTAGTGGCTGGAAAATCCACCTATTTCAAAGGCGGTAAAAAGTTTGAAAAAGTGGAGTTGAAGGAAAAGGAAGGGTTGATTACCGCGAGGGATTTCGGGGGAACCGCCAAATGGCGAACCTGTTATACTTCGGACGGTACTGGTCACACGCTTTTGTACACCATGGACAACAAGGTGGTGGAAATGGGGGTGAAAGTCCAAGACAGAATGGAGGCGATTTCCCTGATCCACAACGGAGAGGTCTGTATGGGGGCCATAGCCCGGTGCCTTAAAACGGGTAGGCTCAAAGCGTACCTTGCCAAGGCCACGCTTATCGCCACGGGCGGATATGGCAAGATTTATCGGGAGAGCACCAATGCGGTGATTAATGATGGCAGCGGCGCCATTATGGCGCTGGATACGGGGATTGTGCCCCTGGGCAACCCGGAAGCCATCCAGTTCCATCCTACCGGAATCGTCCCGACCAATATCCTTGTGACGGAAGGGTGCAGGGGGGATGGTGGTACGCTGCTGGATGTGGACCAGAAGCGGTTTATGCCGAAATATGAGCCTGAGAAAGAAGAACTTGCCAGTCGGGATGTGGTCAGTCGCTGGATGACGCATCACATTCGAGAAGGGCACGGAGTAAAAAGCCCTTACGGCGATCATCTGTGGCTGGATATAAGGCACCTCGGCGAAAAGCATATTAAGACCAAACTCCGCGAAGTCGAGGAGATTTGCAATAATTTCCTCGGGGTGGATCCCATCACCCAGCTTATTCCTGTACGACCAGCACAGCACTACAGCATGGGCGGGGTCAGGACCAACAAGGATGGTGCTGCCTACGGGCTGAAAGGACTTTTCTCTGCAGGGGAGGCGGCCTGTTGGGATATGCATGGTTTCAACCGTCTAGGAGGAAACTCCCTGGCTGAAACGATTGTAGCTGGAAAAATTGTCGGGGAAAAGGTTGCGGAATTTCTAAAAGGATATGAGGTTCAGTGGGATACCGCCTGCGTGCGAGACGCGGCAACAAAGGTTCAGGATCGAATAGATCGGTTGGTTTCCGGCCGGGACGGCCACGAAAATGTTTATGAAGTGCGCAATGCCATGCAGGATGAACTGATGGACAGGGTATCCATTTTCAGAAATGGGACCGATCTCCAGACAGCCGTGGACAACCTTCAGGTGATCTATGAGCGATCTCGGAAGGTGGGACTCCGCTCCAGCGGCGTCGGCGCCAGTCCGGAACTGGCCCTGGCCCTGAAGATTCAGGGAATGCTGCGTGTGGCTCTTTGTGTGGCCTATGGAGCGCTTCAGAGGACGGAGAGCCGGGGGTGTCATGCTCGGGAGGACTTCGAGGCTCGAAATGATCAGGATTGGTTAAATCGAACCCTCGCTACATGGAAAGAAGGAGACACCCTTCCCACATTGAACTACGAACCTGCAACCCAGGTGACAATTCTTCCTCCGGGGAGCAGGGGATACGGGGTTTGCAAGATCATCGGATGCGATGGAGAGGTGATAGGAGAATAAGATGGGAAGAAGAATGAAATTCAACATATTTCGATACAATCCTGAAGACCGTGACTCTACTCCCCACACGGACGTCTTTTATCTTGAGGAGACGGACAGCATGACCCTTTTCATCGTGCTTTCCAAAATCCGGGAGGAACAGGATCCTTCCCTCCAGTTCGATTTCTGTTGCCGGGCAGGTATCTGCGGGTCTTGTGCCATGATCATAAACGGTCGCCCCGGACTTGCCTGTAAGACCCTGACGAAAGAGCTTCCTGCGGAAGTCACGCTTATGCCTCTTCCCATATTCAAATTGATCGGAGATCTCTCTGTTGATACGGGAACCTGGTTCCGGGCTATGAACGAGAAGGTGGGATCGTGGGTCCATACAGATAAAACCCTAGATCCGGATGCTGAAGAGGAAAGAATGGACAACGCCCTGGCCGAGGAAATCTACGAACTGGAGCGGTGTCTGGAATGCGGTTGCTGCGTGGCTTCATGTGGTACTGCCAACATGCGGGAGGATTTCATGGGTGCAGTCGCCCTGAATCGTATCGCCCGCTTCATGTTAGACCCCAGGGACAAGCGAAAAGAGAAAGAATATTTCCAGGTGATCGGTACGGATGAGGGGATTTTCGGGTGTATGGGGCTCCTTGCCTGCGAGGATGTCTGCCCTAAGAATCTCCCGCTGCAGGACCAGTTGGGTATCCTCCGCAGAAAAATGGGGTGGAGCGCTGTGAAACAGCTGTTCCGGTTTGGGTAGGAAAATGGAGGAACTTTCCGGAAAAGGGGTTCGCTTTCTGATATGCAGCAATTCCCTCAAGAATTTTGATATCCCTCTGGAAATTCTTCTGGACCCTTGCGAGACGGTAAAAGCAGGAATCGTCGAATTGGTACGGTTACAGGCGGAAGGCTTTGCTTACGTGAAGCCTTGAATGGGAGACAATTCGCTCGTATGGACAACGAATAACGAATAGAGAATCTACCACGAAGGGCTTGAAGAACATGAAGTAAAAGAACAATGTCTCTGAGTCTCTGCTTCAGTTCCTTTATGCTTCATGGTGATCTTTCCTGGTGGGTCCGTACTGATATGATGGGCTTTATTTTTCGTTTCTCGTTCCAACGCTCTGCGTGGGAATGCATACCCGAAGGCTCTGCTTTCCAGCTGGGAAAGCCGATTGCAAGTACAACATTATGCCTGCATGCACCCTGAAACGGAGGCGGAGCCTCTAAAAATACATCCCCAGGCAGAGCCTGGGAACGAGGCTGAAAATCCTTGAAAAGTGGGAGCGAACATCCACACTTCATAATTCTGCGGTTCGATATTCGATATTCTGCGGTTCGCCTTTCCAGGTTTCTATTCTCTGCCTGGGAACCGCATTTGGCGACATGGTTCTTTCACCCTTCATGTTCTTCATGCTCTTCATGGTGATCTTTCCTGGTGGGTCCGTACTGATATGATGCGCTTCATTTTTCGTTCGCCGGCACGGCGAAAGTGTCAAGGGGAAATTCCACCGAAAAACTGCTGCCGCCTGTTGTCAGGCAGCCCTGTCGATCCGAGACAAAGGAACAGTTGGAGATCCTCCCTGGACAAAGATCTGTGTCCTCCGGAATGAATGGACATCGCGTGCTCTGAAAGTCGACGGTAAAGCCGAACCGTTCGGAAAAGACTTTAATTCTTAAAAGGTCTGCGCCAGCCCCACCCGCATTGAATTGGTAGGGCGTTTTTGATGAATACAGGTCCGTATCCTGGGTATGGAAGAATCCACCGAAAATAAGCGGGCTGTTCACTGCGGTCACCCCCACTCCATAATCCCTCACTTCCAAATGAATAACTCCTTCCTTTTTTTCCCCATAGAGTTCGATGATCCCTTCATCCGGTGTGTTCTCGATGGCGTTCTTCAGTAAGCCCGACATAACTTTGCGGAGGATGGAACGTCCAATCCATATCTCCAGGCTTTCATCAAGAACCTCCCTGAATTCGATCTCCCTTGAGTCCATGGTGGAGCGGGTTTCTTGAAGAGTTTCTTGTAAGAATGAGGCTAAGTGAATCCTCTCTGGGTGGGTTTTTTCAAGCATGAAGAGCGAATCAAGCCGGTCGGCAATGGACTCTAATAGCTCTGCGCGCGCGGGTGCGCTTTCTTCACTGAACTCCGCTACCAGATTGGCGGCATTTTCTATGATATTAAGGAGTTGGCGCTGTTCTCCCACGGGCCGTTGATTGAGAATGTCGTTGATTTTTCCCTGGAGATCCAGGAGGCGCCTAAGTTGCCGTCTTCCTCTATTTAACGTTTTTTGCACCCTGGGATTTTCCGTTTCGTTCAATTGTCTGGCGAGCAGTTCGAGTGCGGCGGAAAGAACGGACAAGGGGGTTTTTAATTCATGGGAGAGGTGATTGATTACCCGTTCCTTGGCTTTGTCTAAGACTTTAAGCTCGTCGTATAAACGTGCGTTTTCTAAAGCAATCGCAATGTAGTGACATACTGAAGTCAGTAGCTCCAGGTCATTTTCATTGAAACTCCCGGCTATCTTATTGATAATCTGCAGGGTTCCAATGCAGTCTCCATGCCGATTGATCAGGGGAAGACATAAAATATTTTTTGTCTTGAAATTGGTTAATCGATCCACTTCCCGATAAAAGCGGCGGTCTTTGTATGCGTCGTCTACCTGAAGTGGTTCCCGGTTCTGAAAGACCCATCCGGCAATTCCCTGGTCTGCAGAAAATCGGACCTCGTTGTTTCTCAAATCGGTAGATACGCGAGACCAGAGTTGGTTTTTTTTCGGATCGAACAGGAAAACCGAACATCTTTCAGTCCCCATGAACTGTCGAGTCCGATTCATAATCAGATCGAACAACACGTCCATATCCATTTCAGAGACGATCGCTCTGCCTAACTCCAATAGCATTCTGTGCTGGTGAAGTTGCTCCTGCAAAGTAGCAGCTTCGGTTGGGCAGGTCTTCTGTTCAGTCTGTGATTTGATTTCGGGTGTGCTCATGTCATCCCTTTGCAGTGTGAAACCTGATCAGGGTTCAGAGGTTCACGGTTCAAAGGTTTTGGGTTTTCAGCGTGAGGCTCAAGCGTATGGGAACCAAATGAAAGCAGGGACTCATGGGTATGTCCTTTTTATCCCTTCATGTTCATGGTTCATGTTGTATGTTCGTGTGAATGGCCAACAGATAGACCTTTTTTCCTGACAGAGGAGCGGGTGGAGTTACCCGTATTTTGGAAAATGACTTCTTATAGCTTTTCGGTTCTCTGCGCCTCTGCGTCTCTGCGCGAGACCTGTTTTGCACTCTTTTTCCTGAGGATATTGAGACCGATGATAGAGGCGAAAAGAATAATGAGTGTGGTAAGCTGGGTAACGCTCATATCTCCTCCCAACAGTATACCCCGGTCATCTCCCCGCAACCGCTCAATGAAAAGACGTGCCGTACTGTGCATGATCAGGAACCAAAGAAAAACCTGGCCGTCAAATTTACGTTTGGATTGAACCGCGAGAAGGATTCCGAAAATGAGAAAGCCACTGATGGATGAATATATCTGGGTGGGCTGCAATGGAATATTGACGGGCGCCAGGGAATGGGGGTCGGTGAATACAATGCCTAATGGCGAGCTTGTGGGTTTTCCATAGCAGCATCCGGCCATCAGGCATCCTATCCGGCCGATGGCCTGTCCCAGGGCGATGGCGGGAGACCAGAGGTCAGCCATCTGCCAGAGAGTGATGTTGTGCTTGCGTACATATAGGGCGGAAACCAAAATAACCCCGATGAGTCCACCTGAAAAAACGAGCCCTCCCTGCCAGATCTTAAAAACGTCGAGAGGGTTTTCCATATAATAGGAAATATTTATGAGTACATAGAGGATTCTCGACCCGACAATGGCTGAAATGATGATGAAAAACCCCATATCCATCACATGCTGCGGGCTGAAACCCTGGGATTTTCCAATTCGGACAGTGATCAAAAGGCCGGACAGAAAACCTATGGCTACGAGGAGTCCATAAGTATGCAAGGTAAAGGGACCAATGGAAAAAAGATTAGGAAACATTTTTTCTTTCTGTCCTTCGCAGTTCAGACCTTGTCAAATAGTTAAGTGGTCGAGTTGTTGAGTTGGAAAATAGACACGTGAAATCAACACATTGCCTATTCAAATCCATCGGGTGTCCAATTTTGAGGTGAAAGGGACAATTTCAAATAATACTAACGACTTAACTACTAATCTACTCAACTACTTAACGAGGTCTGTTGTTCGTGGTTGAGCCCTATTTGTTTCCCCGCTTCAGTTTCACTGAAGACGAAATCTCCGTTGTACTTTGACTAGTTTCGGAGGGTTGGGATTGCGTTGGTCGCGCGAAAAAAAGGTTTGCAGCGATCATAATGGTCCCCACCGTAATGGCTGCATCAGCCACATTAAACGCGGGCCAGTGATAAGTTCCTATATAAACATCTAGAAAGTCAACCACTTCTCCAAATCTCAGGCGGTCTATGATGTTGCCGACGGCCCCACCCATGATCAGGGAAAGACTGAGCGTGACAAAGACGCCTTTATTTTTCAGTCGGTAAAACCACACCAGGAGAAGGACAATGGCGACCGAACTCATAGCGACAAGCAGCCAGGTTCCGGCATTCGATTCGGCGTTGTTCATAATTCCGAACGCCATTCCCCGATTTCTCACGTGGACTAGATCAAAAAAGCCTCCGATAACCGGGACTGTTTCGTAAATGCGCAGACTCTTGATGATCATCCCTTTGGTAAGCTGATCAAAAAACACCACCCCGAGGGCGGGTAGAATCAACCAGAGGTAATTTCGTCTAAAACGTTCAGGCATCGTCTGCATATAGTTGGATGTTCATCATTGTTGCCTACGGAAGGTTCTCGAATCCAGCACCTTTCACACTTGGGATCTCCCGAAGGAGATACGCCAATGATTAGTCCGGGAACCTCTTCACTTTCGAAACCGTTTTCCACCTGGTCAGGCGTTGCAAGGGTTGCTTGAGAAACAATAAGGATAGATCTGAGCTGATCCTTGTATGGGGTCAGAGCTTCCATGAACTGGGCAGGAAGACCCAGGACAACCGAGGCATCCAGGGGATGTCCGATAATCTTTTCTTTTCGGGCAAGTTCAAGCGCTTTTGTCACTTCTTTCCTGACGGATATGATCTTACTCCACCGTTCCATGAGTTCCGGATCCAGGCAATCTTCATTGGGAGGAAGAAATAGGTCGGCATGAACACTTAACGGGCGCTTTTTCCCTTGCATATACTGCCAGATTTCATCCGATGTAAAGGACAGGACCGGGGCCATGAGTCTTACCAGCACTTGCAGAATTTCATCCAACGCCGTCTGTGCGCTGCGCCGTGCTATGGATTTGGGTGGCGACGTGTACAGCCTGTCTTTGATAATATCGAGATAAAAGGAAGACAGGTCAAGTACGCAGAAATTATGAAGATCGTGGTAAACCAGATGGAAATTAAAACCATCATAGGCTCGTTGAACACGTTCACTCAACCCCTGTAGGCTGTTGAGAGCCCACAGGTCAAGTTCTTCCATCTCAGAGTAGGGTACCCTGTCGGTTTCCAGATCAAAATCTTTCAAGTTTCCAAGCAGGTAACGGCAAGTATTTCTAATTCGACGGTAGGCCTCAGTGAGGCGCTGAAGAATTTCGGTGGAGAGGCGGATATTGTCCCGGTAGTCCTCTCCGGCAACCCACAATCGCAGGATCTCAGCCCCATATTTCTTAATGAGTTTTTCGGGAGCTATCACATTTCCGGAGGATTTGTGCATCGCTTTTCCTTTGCCGTCTACGACAAATCCGTGGGTCAGGACATTTCGGTAGGGAGCTGCTTTTCGAGTTCCTACAGAGCATAGAAGTGAACTATGAAACCAGCCTCTGTGTTGGTCGCTTCCTTCGAGATAGAGATCCGCCGGACTGTCTAAATACGGCCTTCTCTCGAGTACTGCGGCATAACTTACGCCTGAATCAAACCATACGTCCAGGATATCCGTTTCCTTGTGGAATTTGTTTGAACCGCATTTAGGGCAGACCGTTCCTTCCGGCATGAGGTCCTCAACGGATTCAGTGAACCAGACATCTGCCCCGGATTCCTCGACCTTATCTGCCACATGGTCAATGATCTCCTGAGAGATGACAACCTCATCACATCCAGAACAGAAGAACACAGTAATGGGAACCCCCCAACTCCGTTGCCGGGAGATGCACCAGTCAGGCCGTTTGGCAATCATGCCCGAGATGCGGTCCTCTCCCCACGAAGGAAACCAGGAAACTGTCTTGATGGCGTCCAGGGCATTTTTTCTCAACCCGGTCTTATCCATGGAAATAAACCATTGCTTTGTCGACCGAAAAATGACCGGTTGCTTGCATCTCCAACAATGGGGATATTCGTGGGTGATCTTCTGCTCCTGGATAAGGGAGCCTAGTTCCTGCAGTTTATCGTTTACCTTCCTGTTTGCGTCAAAGACCTGCATTCCCGCAAAGAAATCCACCTCCGGGGTAAAGCAGCCTGAGTCATCTACCGGGGAATAGGCCTCCAGACCGTATTTAAGCCCTGTCTCATAATCTTCCCGCCCGTGTCCGGGGGCGGTGTGGACGCAACCTGTTCCCGCTTCAAGCGTTACGTATGGGGCAAGGACTATTTGAGAAGGTCTGTCGTACAGGGGATGTTTTGCTTCTAGATTTTCAAGATCGGCGGGATTGAGAGATCCCAGAACTTCATAGGAATCGATCCCAAAAGTGTTCATTGAAGCGTCCAGAAGTCCTTCGGCCAGGATCAAAACTTCATCATTGCCTGTGTCCACGGCGACGTAATTGAGGTCAGGATGCAGAGCAATAGCGAGATTTGCGGGCAAGGTCCACGGGGTTGTGGTCCAGATAGCAACGGAAACCGTTTTGCCTTTCAGGGCCGGGAGAAGCGATTCCAGATTGGAAATCATCGGAAATTTCACAAAGATGGACGGCGAGGTGTGGTTCTCATATTCCACTTCCGCCTCGGCAAGGGCTGTTTTACAGGAGACACACCAGTAAATCGGCTTTTTACTCCTAACGAGGCTCCCATTCAGTGCAAATTTGCCGAACTCTCTTACGATGGTGGCTTCATAGGGGAAATTCATAGTGAGGTAAGGGTTGTCCCATTCGCCTAAAACACCTAAGCGTTTAAACTCATTTCGCTGGATGTCTATGAATTTTTCGGCATAGCGGCGACAGAATCCTCGGATCTCCGCAAGAGACATTTCCTTTTTTCTCTCGCCTAATTCCCCGTCCACTTTGTGTTCAATGGGAAGGCCATGACAATCCCAGCCTGGAACATAGGGCGTGTCGAAACCGGCCATTTGCCTGGATTTGATGATAATATCTTTCAGAACCTTATTGAAGGTCGTACCCATGTGGATATTGCCGTTGGCGTAGGGAGGGCCATCGTGCATGATATAGCGTTTGCGGCCTTTAGAAGATTGTCGGATGATTCCGTAAAGATCAATTTTCTCCCAGCTTTCAAGGATCTCAGGTTCCCTTTTAACCAGATTGGCTTTCATGGGGAATTTGGTTTTTGGCAGATTCAGTGTCTCTTTGTAATCCATTACAGCGTCCCTCCAGGAATTATGATAATCAATCAATATACTAGAAAAATTATGGTAAGTCAATTCCTGAAATTTGAAAGAATATCTGGATCTGAAAACATTTTTCATGTATTTTATCAGAATGAAGCAGAAGCAAACCCATCAACATGATCCTATTGCCGGGTCTCCTTTTCACAAGGCACTTGCCTGGATAGTACGTCATCCCCTGACGGTCCTGGCAGTTATTGCCTTGATAACCGTCGCTTTTGCGTGGCAATTGCCTCACCTGAGAATTGGAACTTCGATAACTGATCTTGTCATAGAAGACCTGCCTGAAACACGCCAGTACCAGGTTTTTAAGGAAAACTTCGAGTCTGATGAGATCATTCGAATTGTTATTAGAAGTGAGAATATATTTGATCCCAATACGTTCAAGGCGATTGAAAAGCTTTCCGATGAGTCATCTCGAATAAATGGTGTCAGGCGTGTTATCGGCCTTCCCGACATCAGGCGCACCATGGGGAAGACCGATGATTGGACTCTAGATCAATTTGCGACTATTATAAAGCCCGTGGATCTTTTCCTGCGGAACCTCTTATCCGAAGACCGGAACTCTACCATTCTCACCTTGGTTTTAGATGAGCAGGCTGCAAACAAAAAGGTCCTGAAAGAAGTGGAAGATCTTATCAGTCGTGTTCCCGGTAATCTTTCCGTTTATCAGACAGGTCTGCCGCTGGTTTCCGATGCCCTGGCGGAATATACTGCTCTCGATTTCAAAAGACTTCCAGCCGTCACGATCATTGTGATTGCTTTCATCCTCTTTCTCTTGTTCCGCAATATTGCCTGCCTGCTCCTGCCTCTTATGACCGTTATCCTGTCCCAGATATGGACCTTTGGCCTCATGGCCTGGCTGGGAATCCCGCTCTCCATGATGACCATGATTGTTCCCGTATTCCTGATCGCTGTAGGTACAGCCTACTGCCTTCATATCTGTTCGGAATATATGAAATCCCTGGGTGATTCAACCTCCGCACGGGAAGCGGTTTACCATACTTTCCAGCTGTTGACTTTCCCCACGGTTCTTGCCGTGGCCACCACGATTATCGGTGTTGGATCGCTTTTCATAAATCGCATAACGGCCATACGGGAATTTTCCCTTTTTTCCTGTTTCGGTATGCTGAGCCTCCTCATTATCATGTTGACGGCATTTCCTGCGGCCATGACGTTTTTTTCTGTTCCTTCACGAGACAAAATCCCGTCTCGGGCGAGACTGGCTGGGTTGGATCGGCTGGTACAAAAACTTTTGGAAAAAATCATTTCCATTAATATCAGGCATCAGAGGATTACTTTCTTCATCCTCATCGCTTTACTTCTCTTCTGTCTGGCCGGTATCTTTCGCATTCGCGTGGAGACCAACCCTGTTGAATATTTCAAGAGCGATGCGCCGGTAAGTCGCCATTTTCACGACATATACCGCGATCTATCCGGGAGTTTTCCCATAAACGTACTCTTGTCGGGCGGTGAAGACATTTTTGAAAACCTCAAAAATATTCGTGAAGTGGCCCGCCTTCAAAAATATCTTGAAGGATTGCCAGGGGTGGATAAGACGATCTCTTTTGCAGACTACCTGAAACTGGTCAACTATGCGTTGAATCGTTATGAGCCAAAATACTATTCTCTGCCGGAAGAGGATTTTGAATTGCGAATGTTGATCAACAACTACAAGAGTCTCCTTGGTGAGGACATGCTGCTCCGATTTATGAAGTCGGATTTCAGCCTGACGAATGTTCTCATGTTGACGCATATTTCAAGCTCCAGGGATTTTCTTGAGACGAAAGAGAAAATTTTAAAAAAAGTGGCGGCTGACTTTCCCCTCATCCCGGAATGCCAAGTGACTGGATTGGGAGTGGCCATATCCGCAAGCAGCGATTTGCTCACCAACGGTCAGGTGAAAAGTCTTTCCATTACACTCGCGCTGATCTTTATAGTTATGATGCTCCTGTTTCTTTCAGGAAAAGTGGGTTTGGTGGCCATTGCCATTAACCTTTTTCCAATCGTTGTCAGCTTCGGCCTGATGGGCTGGCTCAATGTTCATCTTTCCGTGGTAACCAGCCTGATCGCAAGCATTGCTATCGGATTGGCTGTGGACGACACGATCCATTATCTGTTCCGGTATAATCGGGAATTTAAAAAGGATCCGGACAAAGACAAGGCGCTGAGAAACACGATCTTTTCCGTGGGCAGACCCATTATTTTCACCACACTGACCATCAGTTGCGGGTTTTCCATCCTTCTCTTTTCCCATTTTGAACCAACCTCCCTTTTCGGGCTCATGATAATCATTACCATGTTTGCGGCTTTTGTGGGGGACATCATTATCCTGCCTTCCCTCATGCTGCATGTGGAACTGGTTACGGCTTGGGATTTGCTCAAGTGGATCCCGACCATGAGTGGAATGCCTCCCGGTGTTGCGCATGAAATCAGACAGCCCCTGAACGCTATCAAATTAGGGAACGATTTTTTGAAGATGATGCTTCGAAACGGGCAGCCCATTTCAGAAAAGCAGCTAGGTAACGTGGTTCATGAAATCGACAGGCAGGTAGACCGTGCCTCTGGAATTATCACCAGGCTCATTGATATCGGGCAGGGCTCAACTTTCGAAAATGAGCCTGTGGATCTCAGTCGTCCAATCCGTGAAACATTAGGGATTGTGGAAAATGAACTTCATCTGGATAATATCACCGTTAAGGTGGACCTCGAAGATGGGTTGCCCCCTGTTATGGGGAATAAACGCCGACTGGCACAGATATTTTTCAGCCTGATTTCGAACGCCCGCGAGGCCATTCATGAAAAGATTCGAAAGGATCCCGAGATCCAGGATGGTGTTATAGAGATCAGGACATTCAAGGAAGGCAACCGTGCAATTGCCATGGTAAGTGATTCGGGCGTGGGAATTCCCGCATATGCAAAGGACAGGATTTTTGAACCGTTTTTCTCTTCCAAAGAAAAAGGGGAGGGGAAGGGGCTCGGCTTGGCAATTAGCCGACAAATCATAAAAGCCTACGGTGGGAAAATCGAAGTGAAAAGTGAAGAAGGGAAAGGGACCACCATTATATTGAGTTTTCCGGTAAACCAAGATACAATAATGTAGGCGGATCAACTGGATGAACAGCTGCGTGAGTAACGGATCTTTACGGCTAATCACTGATTGCACGTTTTAAGATGGGATTAAAAAAAGGGCGGCACCGGTTTTACTCCGCCAACAATACTCTGGCTCGGGCCAGTGCTTCTCTCAATACGGATTCAGGAGCCTTTTCGGCAAATGCTATGCCCCTTGCTGCAAAATCAATGACCTTTATTTGCTGGCACAACACGACCCCTTGTATTTTGGTATCGTGAAGAGAAACTTCAAAACCGTGTCCCCTGATTCTGCTGGTTGATACATTGTATATACTGTCAATCCGTGAAGGACATGTCAAGACGATTTTTCTTGACTTAGATTTTCAAGAAAAATAATATATCCATCAAATGATGGAAACAAGGAGTGGAATAGCCTGATGGTAACCCCTCTTGAAAAGGCCCGGAAGAACCCCGATTCTATGAAGGCGAAGATCCTCACTGTCGCGCGATGCGTGTTCGGTGAGTATGGTTTTCACGGCACGACGACCAGGATGATCGCTCGGGAAGTGGGGATTGATATCTCAACCCTTTATTACCACTGGGGTGAGAAGGGCGACCTGTATGCGGCCGTAATTCTGGATATCACCGAAGATCTGCGGAAAAAACTGCAGGATGTGGAAAAGGTGATCCATGGAAAACCGTTGGCTGTCCGGCTCGATATTGCCATCGACATGATGACCGACTACCTTTTTGAACATCCCGAGATTTCCAACCTCATATTACTGCGTTATTTTGGTAAAACACGAACCAACACCGGTTTCGATTTCCGGGTTCCGGAATTCATTTCAGATATCGCCCGATCGATGAATTTATGCTCTGACAAAGCAAATGCTCCCAAAAAAGCGAGGATGCAAGTCCTTGCTATCATGAACGCTATTCACAATTTCATATCCGGCGAGGATTTTTTTAAACCCATGTTGGAAATGGAGAGGGATGAATATATCCGTTCGGTGAAAGAGACCCTTAAATTTATTTTAATACCCGCTTTTTCCCATGAATACAAGGAGGATACAGGATGGCTCTAAACCTGGATGTGGTGGGCCGGAAGATCGGTCCGGTGACGAAAGACTATGATTGGAAAGATCTGGTTCTCTATGCCCTCGGGGTGGGGGCGGGTTTCGGGGACCTGGATTACTGTTTCGAACAGAATCTCAAAGTGATTCCCAGCTTTTCCATCGCAAGCGTATTTGAGTTCCTTGCGGAAGTGGGAATCAGCTCAAATGCAGACCTTTCGGGGATCCTTCACGGTGAACAGGATATCGTTTTTCATAATCCGATTCCTAAAGAGGGGACTCTGACCACAGAGGGAAAAATAACCAACATGTTTGACAAGGGCGCCGGCAGAGGCGCTCTCGTTGTGGCGGAAGCCGATACCTACCATTCAAACGGGCAGAAGGTTTTCAGCAATCTATTCACCCTGTTCTGCCGGAAAGACGGGGGTTTTGGAGGCGACCCTGGCCCAAGCGAAGACGTCCAATTCCCCGACAGAAAACCTGATTTTGAAGAGCATGGTACTCCTTCCGTGGATCAGCCTCTTCTCTACAGGCTTTCGGGAGACATCTTTCAGCTTCATGCGGACCCGGAATTTGCGAAAGCGAGCGGTTTTGAAAAACCGATTATGCATGGTCTTTGTACACATGGATATGCGTGCAGGGCCGTGATCAAGCATTTGTTCAGTGGAGAACCCGAACGCATGTCGCGATTCAGGGTCCGTTTTTCCCGTACCCTGTATCCCGGCACCCCCATCATCACTCAGATATGGAAAGTGGAAGAAGGAAAGGCTTATTTCAGGACGATCAACGCAGAAGACCAGAAAACGGTTCTTGACAGGGGAATCGTAGAGTGGCTTGACCGCGAGGAATTGGAAAGGCGCGAGAAAAGCGGAGGCATCCGTTTTGACGATCGGGTGGCCATCGTCACAGGGGCCGGCGCAGGTCTTGGCCGTGTTTACGCTCTGGAACTTGCGGCAAGAGGCGCCAAAGTGGTTGTTAATGACCTTGGCGGTGCTAGGGACGGCTCGGGAGATGGAGCCACAGGGCCTGCGGACCAGGTTGTAGAGGAAATTCGAGCCAAGGGTGGGGAAGCCATTGCCAACTACGATTCCGTAGCCACTGCCGAAGGTGGGCAGGCCATGGTGGACGCCGCTGTGCAGGCTTTCGGAAAGCTTGATATTCTCATCAACAACGCGGGCATTTTGAGGGACAAGACCCTGGTCAAGATGGAACCGGAGAATTGGGATGCGGTGATGGATGTGCATCTCAAAGGGGCATACAATGTTACCCGACCCGCCTTTATTCAGATGCGTGAAAACCGGTATGGCAGGATTATTTTCACCTCTTCCGCGGCGGGTTTGTACGGGAATTTCGGGCAGACAAACTATTCGGCGGCAAAAATGGGACTCATCGGTTTTATGAACACCCTGAGACTTGAAGGAGACAAGCACAATGTCAAGGTGAACACCATTGCGCCGGTTGCGGCAACAAGATTGACGGAGGATATCCTTCCCCCTGATCTCCTGGCGAAATTGAAGCCCGAATTTGTAGCGCCGTTTGTGCTTTATCTCTGCTCTGAACAGTGCCCGGTGAACGGAGCCATTTATAATGCGGGCATGGGCTATTTCAACCGGGTGGCCTTTGCTACCGGCCCCGGGGCTGTAGTTGGGAGCAAAGACGAGGTGCCCACACCCGAAGGAGTGGCAGCCGGTTTTGAAAAGATTAAATCTCTTGAAGGGGCTGAGGAATATCCCAACGCGACGGCCGCGTTCAGCCCCATGATCGATGCGTTCAATCCAAGGAAGGCCCAGGAGACGGTTCAAGCCGAGTCCGGCCTCACGGTAGAGGCGATTTTCGAGGGATTGCCCGACGCCTTCCAGCCTGAGAAAGCTACCGGCGTGGACGTGGTGTTTCAGTTCGACATTTCGGGGGACAAGGGGGGGGCATGGCATGCTACCGTGAAAGACGGCGCCTGCCTGGTGGACCAAGGATCCCACAGCGCCCCCACTACGACCATTGAGATGCGTGATGACGATTTTGTGAAAATGATCGGCGGGGAACTGAACGCCATGTCCGCCTATACCAGCGGAAAGCTCAAAATCGGAGGAGATCTCATGAAATCCCAGCTTATTGAAAAACTGTTCAAGTTTTGAGACAGGAGGACCATCCATGATTGGAATAACATCGTATGGCGGTTATATTCCGCGACTCAGGCTCAACCGCATGAGTATTTTTCAAAGTATGGGCTGGTTTGCCCCGGCCATCGTCATGGTCGCCCAGGGTGAGCGATCTTTCTGCAACTGGGATGAAGACAGTCTGTCCATGGCGGTGGAAGCTTCGCGGGACTGCCTTAGGGGAATAGACAAGTCTGATGTGGACGCCCACTACCTTTGTTCAACAACGCTTCCTTTTACAGACCGCTCTTGCTCCGGGGTTGTAAAGACTGCCTTGAATCTGCAGGACAATATGGTGACAGCGGATTTTACCACCTCACTGAAATGCGGGACCAGCGCCCTGATTACGGCGTTTGATGCATTGAAGGGAGGGGGAAAAAAGAAGATTCTGGTAACGGCTGCCGATAAAAGGGAAGCCAGGGCCGCCTATTTTTATGAAATGTGGTTCGGTGACGGTGCTGCTTCCCTTCTGCTTGGAGACCAGGATGTGATTGCCGAGTTCAAGGGGAGTTTTTCCCTTGCCCACGATTTTGTGGACCATTATCGAGGTTCTCTCAATGAATACGATTATATGTGGGAAGAGCGCTGGGTACGGGATGAGGGGTATTCCAAAATTATTCCCGAAGCCATTAAAGGCCTCTTTAACAAGCTCTCCATCTCCATGGATGATGTGGACACGCTCGTATTCCCCTGTTTTTTCAAGGCTGAGCATAGAAAAATTTCCCAGAAACTGAAGGCCTCCCCTGAAAAGGTGGTGGACAACCTGCACGAAGTGTGTGGGGAAACCGGGGCCGCACACCCGTTTATCATGCTGGTTTCGGCCCTTGAAAAAGCGAAACCCGGGGATCGGATACTTGTGGCTGGCTTCGGGCAGGGATGTGACGCTCTTTATTTTCAGGTAACGGACAATGCGGAAAAGCTTCCTGGCCGCATGGGGGTCAGCGGAAGCCTTGAAAACAAGAAAACAGTGGACAATTATCCGAAATTTCTGAAGTTCAGAGACTTGATTCAAACAGAGATGGGGATTCGGGCAGAAGCCCCCACCCAGGCAGCCATGACAGTCCTGTGGAGAAAAAGGAAGATGCTGACGGGGCTTATCGGCGGCAGATGCACCGAATGCGGAACGCCCCAGTTTCCCAAGATGGATATCTGCGTAAACCCGGCCTGCAACCTGGTTCATACCCAGGAAGATTATCCTTTTGCGGACGAACCGGCCTTTATCAAGAGTTTCACTGGGGATCTTTTGTCGGTTTCCATTGACCCGCCCGCAGTGTATGGAATGATCCAGTTTGAAAACGGCGGTCGTTTCATGGCCGATTTTACAGACTGTGAACTGGGTGAGGTACGGGTTGGTCAGCAGGTGAGCCTTACGTTCAGAAGAAGGTTTGTGGACAAGGAGAGAGGGTTCAGTGGTTATTTCTGGAAGGCCGTCCCCATTGCAGTTACCGCCCCTCAGGCCGAAGAAAAGGGAGGCATCCGGTTTGACGGGAAGGTGGCTATTGTGACCGGCGCCGGCGCAGGCCTGGGCCGTATTTATGCCCTTGATCTGGCCAGGTGTGGCGCTAAAGTGGTGGTCAATGACTTAGGAGGCGCCAGAGACGGCGCCGGAGAAGGGTCTACGAGTCCAGCTGATGATGTGGTAGCGGAGATTAAAGAGCTGGGTGGAGAAGCCGTGGCGAATTACGACTCAGTGGCGACGTCCGAAGGAGGACAGGCCCTTGTGGATGCGGCTTTGGAGGCCTTTGGAAGACTGGATATTGTAATTAACAATGCTGGTATCCTGCGGGACAAAACCCTGGTCAAGATGGAACCGGAAAACTGGGATGCGGTGATGGATGTACATCTCAAAGGAGCCTATAATGTTACCCGCCCCGCCTTCGAGAAGATGCGCGAAAACCGCTTCGGGCGCATTGTGTTCACAACATCCGCTGCAGGGCTCTATGGGAATTTCGGGCAGACCAACTACTCGGCGGCAAAGATCGGTCTCATCGGATTCATGAATACCCTGAAGCTTGAGGGAGACAAACACAATATCAAAGTGAATACAGTGGCCCCTGTTGCGGCAACAAGACTCACTGAGGACATTCTGCCGCCGGACCTCATGAAAAAGCTGAAACCGGAATTTGTGGCGCCCCTGGTTCTCTATCTCTGCTCCGAGGACTGTGAGGATAACGGCTTGGTGATTAACGCGGGGATGGGATATTTTAATCGGGCCGCCATCGTTACTGGACCGGGTGCGGTTGTGGGGGATGGCAAATCCGTGCCGACCCTGGAAGAAATTCACAAGAACTGGGAAGCGATAAACAAGCTTGAGGGCTTTCAGGAATTCCCCAATGCCACGGGTGCCTTTGGTCCTATGCTCGATGCTTTCAGCCCAAAGAAAAAGGACGCGGGAGCTGGGGGAGACACCGGACTCACGGTGAAAAAAATCTTTAAAGGATTGTCTGAAGCCTTCCAGGCCGAAAAATCGGCGGGGGTGGATGTGGTCTTTGGGTTTGACATTTCAGGCCCCCAGGGAGGGACATGGAACGCCGTTATTAAAGATGGGGTCTGTACAGTGGGCGAAGGGGCGCACGGAACCCCCACGACGACCATCAAGATGGAGGATGAGAATTTCGTGAACCTGATAACGGGCAAACTCAATGCCATGTCGGCTTTCACATCGGGGAAAATTCGCATTGAAGGCGATCTCATGAAATCCCAACTTATCGAAAAGCTTTTTAAGTTCTGATGAAAAAGTGAAGGAGAAATGATTATGGCTACAGGAATCAAAGATAAGGTAGCAATCATCGGCATGGGCTGTACCCGTTTTGGTGAACTGTGGGATATGGGCGCTGAAGAACTTATGGTGGAAGCCTTTTCCGAATGTCTCGAGGATGCGGGGGTTCAAAAGGATGAAATTGAGGCGGCCTGGCTGGGCACCTGCATCGAAGAAGTAAACGTGGGAAAGAGTGCCCTGCCTCTTTCGACCACATTGAGGCTCCCTTTCATCCCTGCAACAAGGGTGGAGAATTTCTGCGCAAGCGGAACGGAAGCGTTTCGAGGTGCAGTATATGCCGTGGCTTCGGGTGCCTGTGATGTGGCCCTGGCTCTTGGAGTTGAGAAACTCAAAGATTCGGGATATGGCGGTTTGCCGAATCCCGGATCCAACTGGGGTTCCCTCAGCTGGTTGTGGTGGCCCAATGTGACGGCTCCCGGAGCTTTCGCGCAGTTAGCCAGTGCCTATGCAGCAAAATACGGTATCCCCGACGAGGATGTGAAAAGGGCCATGGCCCACGTGTCCGTGAAAAGCCACGCCAATGGCGTCTTGAACCCCAAGGCCCATTTGAAGAAAATCGTGACCGAAGACCAGGTGATGGGAGCTCCCATTATCGCACATCCTCTGGGGTTGTTTGATTGCTGTGGCGTCAGCGATGGTTCGGCCTGTGCCATTGTCACCACGGTAGAGAAGGCCAAAGCCATGGGAAAGAAAGACTTCATCACCGTCAAATCGCTTCAGCTTGCCCTGAGCAGCGGGGAGGAAATGGGGTATAACGACTGGGATGGGGACCACTTCATGACCACGGACAAATGTAGTGTAAAGGCTTATAAAGAGGCCGGTATAACGAACCCGAGGGAGGAAATCAGCATGATGGAAGTCCATGACTGCTTTTCCATTACTGAACTGGTGACCTATGAGGACCTGCATATATCTGAACGCGGAGAAGCTGTAAAAGATTCCATGGATGGGTTCTATGACCTGAAGGGTGGGGGTGTGCCCTGCCAGGTGGATGGTGGGTTGAAATGCTTCGGCCACCCAATCGGGGCGTCAGGTTTGCGCATGCTGTATGAAATGTACCTCCAATTTCACGGTAGGGCAGGGGAAAGACAGATCGAAGATCCCCGATTCGGATTGACGCACAACCTGGGCGGGGTGCCTTATATGAATGTGTGCAGCATTGCCATTGTGGGAAGATACGAGGGGTGAAAATATGGAAATCATACAATACACTGAAGAGCACAGAATATTCAGAGAAGCTGTCAGAAGGTTTTTTGAAAAAGAAGTAACCCCTTACGTCGAAGAGTGGGAAGAGGCGGGCATCGTTCCGAAAAGCGTCTGGAAAAAAATGGGAGAGCAGGGTTTTCTGTGTATGGATATCCCCGAAGAATATGGTGGAGTGGGGGCAGATTTCCTTTATTCCATTATCCTTACGGAAGAATTGGTGAAGACCGGCTGTAATGGCCTGGCCACTCCCCTGCACAGCGATATCGTCGTTCCCTATATCTCTTCTTTCGGGTCGGAGGAACTGAAGCAAAAATACCTCCCCGGCTGTGTTTCGGGGGACATCATCACGGCCGTGGCCATGACGGAGCCCAATACGGGGAGCGATCTGGCGGCTATTCGTACGACAGCGGTAGAAGACGGCGATGATGTAGTGATCAACGGCCAGAAGACCTTTATCAGCAATGGTATTAACTGTGATCTCCTGGTCCTGGCAACGAAAGATCCGGGGGTGGAAGATCCGCATCAGGCTATCGATCTTTACCTCGTAGAGGCTGGTACTCCGGGGTTCGAAAAGGGGAAAAAGATTAAAAAAATAGGGTGGCACTCCCAGGACACGGCGGAGCAGTTTTTCAGCGATTGCAGGGTCCCGAAGAGCAATCGTCTCGGTCAAAAAGGGGGCGGGTTTATCATGCTCATGCAGAAACTCCAGCAGGAAAGGCTCATGTGTTGCTCCATGGCCCAGACGGCGGCTGAGCGAATGCTGGAGATGACCATTGCCTATTGCAAAGAGAGAACGGCTTTCGGTAGACCCATTTCAAAATTCCAGAACAGCCAGTTCAAAATTGTGGAGATGGCTACGGAAATCAGACTTGGCCGAACCTACCTTGATAAAATGGTCATGGACCATATGGAGGGAAAAAGCATTGTTGTTGAGGTCTCCATGGGTAAATATTGGATTGCGGAAATGGCCATGAGAGTGGCCGATGGATGCGTGCAACTTCACGGGGGGTACGGTTATTGTGAAGAGTACCCCATCGCAAGGGCCTGGAGAGACACGCGGGTCATGTCCATTTTTGCGGGCACCAGTGAAATCATGAAAGGGATCGCGGCCAAGTTCATGGGACTGTAAACACGCCCAGCCATAAACAAATGGTCTCGCGCAAAGACGCAAAGGCGCAAAGATTTTTTGGTTTTTGTGGCAGGGTTTCATGAGATATGGCACAGTAAAAAGGGGGTCGAGATGGAGTTCAAAAAACTTTTTGAGCCGATCACTATCAATGGATTGACCATCAAGAACAGGATTGTCATGCCATCCATGGGACTGGCCTATAGTACCGATTTCTCTTTTAACGACCGCTATCGGGCTTTTTACCGGGAGCGGGCCAGGGGAGGGGTGGGTCTTATGACCATTGGTCCCGTGTCTATTGACAGGGTGGGAAGCGCCCCTTTCATGTCGGGTCTTCATGATGACGGCTTTGTCGAACCACTAAAGGATTTTATCAGCGAAGTTCACAGCGAAACAGATGTGAAGGTGGCGGTCCAGCTTCTCCATATGGGGCGCTATACTTTCTCGTTCCTGACTGGTGAAACCCCTATTGCGCCATCGGCTATAGCAAGCGCGCTTACACATGAAACTCCAAGAGAGATGACCCGAGAAGATATTGAAAGGGTTCAGGAAGCCTACGTTTTGGCTGCTTTGAGGGCAAAGGAGGCCGGGTTTGACTTCATTGAAATCCTGGCGTGTACGGGATATCTGATCAGTCAATTTTTGTCTCCTCTGACCAATAGGCGAACGGATGAATACGGTGGGTCTCAAGAGAACAGGATGCGTTTCGGGATAGAAGTTGTCAGCAAGGTGCGCGAAGCAGTTGGTGACCAGGTTCCTTTGGGGATAAGAATTGCCGGACACGATTTTATGGAAGGGGGAAATACAAACCGGATGTCCGCCCTGTTTGCCGCCGAGGCGGAGAGGGCAGGTATAGATGCGGTGAATGTGACCGGGGGGTGGCACGAAACAAAGGTTCCCCAACTTACTTCCAATGTCCCCGCCGGTGGCTTTCTCTACCTTTCAAGGGGTATTCGCAACCAGGTGGGCATACCGGTCTTTGCATCAAACCGGTTGGGAGACCCCCGCGTGGCTGAAAAAGCGCTCCGTTCGGGCGCCTGCGACATGATCTGCTGGGGAAGACCTCTTATTGCGGACCCTGAACTTCCGCTAAAAGTACAGGAAGGGAGGCTCGATGAAATTGTTCCGTGCATTGCCTGTAACCAGGCTTGCTTCGATTCTATCTTTTCCGGCACTCCAGTGTCTTGTGTCCTGAATCCCAGGGCGGGAAATGAAAATGTATTTCTGGTGGAAAAAACAGAAGCTGCAAAAAAAATCATGGTTGCGGGTGGTGGTCCTGCCGGTATGGAGTTTGCCCTTACGGCTGCGCAAAGGGGTCATACGGTTACGTTGTATGAAAAAGAAAAACGCCTCGGTGGGCAGGTTCTGCTGGCTGCCGCTCCTCCCGGAAAAGAAGAGTTTGCAAAGATCGTCAGCAGCATGGAATCAAGGATGCGTCTTAATGGGGTGGATGTGAAATTGAATACGGAATTGACACCCGCTCTGGTAAAGGAAATGGGACCGGATATTCTGGCCGTCGCCTCAGGAGCAAGACCCACATCCGTTGAGGTTCCGGGGGTGGAGAGCGCCCATGTAGTGGATGCCTGGGATGTGCTCGCGGAAAAATTCTGGGAGTTTGGGGAGAATGTCGTCGTGGTGGGCGGAAACGCAACAGGATGTGAAACAGCCCTGTTCATTGCCTCTATGGGAGTGCCTGATGCCGAGACCTTTACCTTTCTGCAGTTTCATGGGGCTGAGTCTCCTGATGCTGCTGCATCCCTCCTTCACGGTGCAGGACGAAATGTTACGATCATTGACCTGGCGCCCCGCCTTGCAAACAACGCCGGCAAGACGTCCCGGTGGTCGCTCATAAAGACACTCAAACTGCTGCGCGTGAATATGCGGCCCAGCGTCAAACTTTTGGAGATCAATAGGGACTCGGTTCTTGTGGAAACCGCCAATGGCGAAGAATCGATTCCGGCGGATACCGTAGTGATGGCAGTGGGTGCAGCCTCTGTCAACCTGTTTTCAGACAGCAATATGGGGGATGCAATCAAGGTTATACCCATTGGAGATGCAAAATCCCCTCGAAAGATCACGGATGCCGTGAAAGAAGGATTCGAGGAGGCGCTTGGAGTATGATGCAGAACCAAAGCCCGGGATATATCGCTTTAAGTAACTGGAAAATGTATAAAAACCATAGGGAATCTCTGGAATGGATTGAAGCTCTTGGAAGGGCATCTTTGGGTTTTTTGGAAGCCGTTGAGTTAATTGTCTGTGTTCCATCTGTCCATTTGCGTGCGACAGTTGAGGCGTCGAAGACCTTTCCCCTGATTTCCATTGGCGCACAGAACGTTCACCAGAAAGAAGAGGGAGCCTTTACCGGGGAGATATCCGCTCCCATGATTTCTGATGCGGGGGGGCGTTATTGCATGGTTGGTCATTCAGAACGCCGGCAATATTTTAGAGAAGGTGACGAGCTGGTAAATGGTAAAACGCGCAGCCTGTTAGATAATGGGGTCTCTCCCATCGTATGTATTGGGGAGAACAGTTTTCAGAGAGAAAGCGGACTGACCCATAATCAGATTGAAAGGCAGTTGATTACCTGTTTTGCCAAAGTGTCTGAACAGGAAATATGCAGGACAGTCGTTCTCTATGAACCAATCTGGGCTGTGGGAACCGGGAAAATCGCAACCATAGACCAGGTGGAGGAGGCCCACCATCTTGTTCGGGATTTGCTGGGTCGAATGTTTTCTCCAGACATTGCCGATATGGTTCGCATTATCTATGGCGGCAGTGTGAAAGGAAACAATGTGGGGGATTTGCTCCAGGTGAAAGACGTGGATGGAATGGGCATCGGTTCGGGAAGCCTGAAGGTGGAGGATTTCCTTGAAATTGCCGGGATCTGCTCGGAATCAAGAGGCCGGAAAGTGCAGTAAGTAGTAGGCAGTAGGCAGTCCCGCACTACCGCGATACTCTCAAAAACCTCATATGAAACTACACTCGTTGCTGGTTACTGGTTGCAGGTCAGGTAAGCGAAGACTCCGATGCCATGAAATTAACATAAATACTCGAATGACGAGCAATCGATTGACGAACATTCGAACGAAATGGCAAGAAGATTGACCGGCACTTCCTTGCCGTCAGGGAGTCTTTTGTTCGATTGTTCGATTGTTCGTCATCGGAGTCTTCGCTTACCTCGATTGTTGCCTTTTAAAATGTTTTTCCTCGTTCCCATGCTCCGGCGTGGGAATGCATAGTTTCTTTCTCGATCAGCTCCCGCTTTTAAGCGGGAAGGC
>CAYOWC010000034.1:0-1382 GCA_964407525.1 uncultured Desulfobacteraceae bacterium
TTTACAGGTTAATGGTAGTTGTCGCCTTATGTCTCGTCATGTCTTCAGGGGTTGCTTTTGCCGCAACAACATTTTCCAGGGTTGTTGTATTTGGAGACAGCCTTTCCGACAATGGTAATATATTCGCATTGTCTGGCGGCGCTGTACCGGACAGCATTCATGCATATAAAGGGCGCTGGTCAAACGGTCCTGTGTGGGCAGAATATCTCGCTAAATATTTTGGCGCGGGCCTTATTGATCTTGCACAGGGCGGAGCCACAACCGGAGATGAGACATCTCTTCCTTTTGGCCTGCAAACACAAGTTCAGGATTTTCTTGCCCTGGCATCTTCCTATCCAACAATGATTTCTGATGAAACATTGTTTGTGGTGTGGGCGGGACCTAATGATTTCTTATCCGGCGGCACGGATTATCTTGGAGCGGTAGATAATATTGGAGCAGCTTTAACTTTGCTTGCCAGCGCCGGGGTGAAACACATCCTCGTTCCCAATATGCCGAATCTGGGAGCTACTCCATACCTTAATTCCTCCACTCAACTTGCGGAAAGCGCTGAGGCTTTATCGCAGGCATTTAACGCGACTTTGAAGGCGTTCGTTGACAGTTTCACACAAGCCAACGTAACCATTACTGTTTATTATTTTGATATTTATGCCCTGCTTATGGATGTTATTGCTGCTCCTGCTTCTTATGGATTTACAGATGTTACCAATACATACGTTAACGATGATGAGACTGTAAATGATGATGAGGAAGTATACTTTTTCTGGGATGATGTTCATCCTACAACTCTCGTGCATGAATTACTTGCAAAGAAAGTCGCCGATTTTGTAGATGGAGCGAATGCTGCGTGGTGTACTTCTTCAGGATTACTAAATATTCCCCAGGTGTTTGTGGATGGATTTAGCGCTAATTACAATGTTGTTCTGGAATATGTAGGTGCAATTCCAAGTGATTCGTCCAACGCGTATTTCAAACTAAATACTCTTAAAGAGAATTAATTCAGTTGCAGTGAACAACATCATTCCCGCGAACGTGGGGATCCAGGTTTTCGGAAGCATCCGGAGTCTCGCTGGCTCGCTTACCCGGAGTCTCGCTGGCTCGCTTACCCGGAGTCTCGCTGGCTCGCTTACCTGGATTCCTGTTTTCGCAGAAATAACGGTTGTTTTTACGTTCGAGGCTGATTTCTTCAATCACTCTCGACTTCAGCCCAATGGTTGATAACGAAACGGCTTTTACGCGAATCCGCGATGAGCCTTAAATCTTCAACAGGAGGGCTTTTTATTTGGCATTTTATGGAAAAAACGAATAAGCCGCACATGATCGCATGCGGCATCTTGCAAGAAGAAATTGATCGGCTGCTCGATTCGGGGGAGATCGATGTG
>CAYOWC010000034.1:1482-20942 GCA_964407525.1 uncultured Desulfobacteraceae bacterium
GACGGGCCTGCCGATTCTGGAGAGAAAAAACATCGGTCTTGACGGTCTGAAAAAAGTCATTCGGGATGCCCTAAAGCGGAATGCCCAGCATGGTGGAGTCGTCTGAACAGGTCATTGCCGCTGCATGTGAAAGAGGAAAAATCTGTGCAAAATCCACTCACGCAATTGATGCGAAAATACCAAAGAGGCAGTCGATCCACCTTTCACCTAGGGCCGTTTCTGCCCATTGCCGGTGTTCGGGAGAGAGGATTGTCGTTCAATGACGTTTTCCGGGATTCGAAAGCTATGACTGCCATTGCCCGGATGAGTTTCGAACTTGGATTTGAGTCCACTGTCGTGCCATTTGATCTAAATGTGGAAGCTGAGATTTTGGGTGCCGGGGTATGTTATCACGCCGGCTTCGAGGGGCACCCGGTCTATCCCACGATCACGCACAGACCGGTGGCGGATGCGGAAGATATTACCATCCCGACCGATATCCGATCCAGCGGGCGGATGCCGACCATTTTGCAAACCATTCGCACGCTGAGAAACTCCGATTCGGATTCAGGCGCCGTGGGAGTGTTCATACCGGGTCCCTTCACCCTGGCCGGTCAGGTAATGGAACCCGAGCAGTTGTTCATTATGCTGCTGAAAAACCCAGATCAAGCACGTAGCATTTTAGAGCGATTGACCGATTTTATCAATGGCCTGAAATCCGTTTATGTTACTGCAGAGGTCGATTTTATGGTGGTCGAAGAAGGGGGAGCAGCAAGCATTTCCCCCAGGATATTCGGCCAATTGCTGCTGCCGAACCTTCAAGACATTTTTTCGGAAAAACCCTGCCCCATGGTCATTTCGTTTACAGGCGGCACAGAACCATTCCTGGACTTTCTTCCGGCATGCAATCCGGACGGTATCAACATCGACCGCCAGTGCGATACAGCCGGAGCAAGGGAAAAGATCCCAGCTTCCCTGCCTCTTTTCACCGGTTGCGGTGCCCATGATATGCTGGCCAATGCCGAAACGGAAGCCATTGCTGCAGAGGTGTGTCGCCGCCTGGACCAGGGCGCCTCGGCAGTGGGACCGCCCGCAGATATTTATCCGCCGGCCAAAATGGAAAACATCGCCGCTTTTATTCGGGCTATCCGGGAATACCGCCCAGGAGCTAGGTGAGGTATCTCTATCCAATGTACAAATCTAGATGCGATACCATGCAATAGCTTTCTGGTGGACAAAACGGGTCGATCAGTCGTATCATCCACTATCAGCAAAAAAACGCGAGCAGCAGTAGGGCAAAAACGAAAATGATCCAAACCGCCTGTTGCGTGATTCATCCGATAGTTGATTTAAGGAGAAACCCAATGGCCATATTATTTACCCAGTACTGGGACGTCAACCCAGGCGAATACGATGATTACTCCAAGTTCATTTCAGATGAATTCAATTCCAGTCTTGAAAAACTAGGCATGAAGTTGCTGGGAGGATTTTACGTGGCCGTTGGATCGGGTCCCAGGATCATGGCTGTGGCCGCCGTGCAAAACGATAGAGGCCTTCTCGCCGCTCTGTCGTCAAGAGAATACCGGATCCTATCCACAAATCTCATGAAATACGTCTATAATTATGGCAGCAAGGTATGGATTCCCACCGGCATGTTCCGCGACCAGGCGTTCAACATTCAGACGGGGGCCTGGAAATTCAATCAGTATTACGATATCGTGCCGGGCATGGAGGACAAACACAACCGTTTCGTAAGGGAAGAAGCCATTCCCATGATGAAGGAATTAGGGATGCCTGTAACCCACGGCTGGCGCCTTTCAATCGGTACTGGTCCGAAAATTCTCGCCGAGTGCACCGCTCGAACCTTTGCAGATATTGCTGACGCCATCGATTCCGCTGAATACAGGAAGCTTGCGCGCACCTTGAAAAAGCAATACGCCACCAACTTCAGCAGCCGGATCCTGGCCCCCACCGGTCGTGTGGAAGTGCCGTACCTGATTCAGGGAATGATGAAAGGGTTCTAAGGAACTATCCGTCTTGTGTGAAACAATTGGAAACTGGGTGTCTCAAATTTAACACCCGAAACCTGTCATTCTCTGCGTCTCCGCGTCTCTGCCTGCCCTGTGAAACCTTCTTTGCTTTTGTTTCACCGGGGCGAGAGACCCCGCAGCTATTTCCAAATCTCCGTCATCTTCATCCTTTTCCCATAACCGAAGACGTCATCCATTTTCAAGTAGACGCTGTCGAATTGTGGAAGGTTTTTCACATGCCATCTGACAAGGCTGTGAAGGGGTGAGTCCGGTTTATTAAACACGCAGACCCGTATGCAGTTGGCACAGTCTCCCTTGTTTCGAACCCAGAATTGAAAGCATTTTTCGGGATTGATATACCATTTGTGAATCCCGTGGTTATTGGAAAGAGTAGGGCCTTTATCGGTTGGTCCGTCCTCGCTGATGGCTTGCCCCGGACACAACTTGGCGCACTTCCCGCAAACTTCGCACATCTGCCTGACACCAATGTCAATGGGTTTATCCGGAACCAGCGGCAAATTGGTGAACACTTTGCTGATTCGAACCCTCGGGCCAAACCCTGGAGAAATCAAAAGACCGTTGCGCCCAATTTCCCCTAAGCCTGCATCAATAGCCAGGGGAATGCTCAGGGAAGTGTCATTCCCGGACGGGATCGCCTTGTACCCTAAATCACGAAGAAAATGGGCCACAGACGAAGCCACATAAGCCATCATGGAATACCCCCGTCCCGTGGCGGCGTTCTCCCCATAGGCGGGGGCCGTTTTCATGAGGGTGTAGTCCATTTCATGGAGCATGACAATGGCGTTCGTGCAATCATCTGGGATGTCATCGATGGGGGAATGGGCTCCGTTTCTCGGGTCAAAGCGGTGGGAGTAGATCCATCGCGGGTCCAGCCTGCATATGCCCACGGAGGAGGCACCCATATAGAGGGCCGCCTTTTTTACGATTCGGGTCATCTCCCCCGGACTCGAGGATTTCCATTCGCGATCCGGGGGAATCCGATCTTTCACGGCGATTTCCGACTCGTCGGGGAACCATTCGTAGAGGCCTTCATTCCCTACGATGTTTCCAAACCCCCACCATCGCTCCAGATACCATGACCCCATGGCAAAGGCCCAGTCCAGCAAAGTGTACCCTTCATCGTCTTTGAAATGGCGCACCCCGTAATGTTTTTTCCCCAATTCCAGGATTTCAGGACTGGATTTTTCAGTATCCCTGGGTCGGTTGAACATGGTGTTTCTCTGATCAAACCGTTCGGCATTCCCCAATCCTATCTCGCGCATCTGCTCTGTCATATCTTGTTTTTCCCTCAAGATCCATTCCTCAAGAAACTCTTAAATATACGCAGTAAAAATTTGCACGACGGGCACTCCATCGGAGCCTATATTATTATGATTATCAGTAGGGTCTGTCAAGTTTTGCACGGAATATCGTACATTTTCCAGAGCGATCCTTTTTAGAAGCGGAGTATGAATAAAAATGAAAACTTCTGAAGCTTGACATTCCAGTCTTTGTCCATTTTGACATTGACAGGAATGAAAGTGGGCAGTAAGCATTATAGAATAAATATTTGATCATGACGATCACGCCACAACTCTGGTTCATTATTCAACAGGCTCTGGATTTCAGTCATTGGGAGGAAAATCATGAGCATTGCTGCACAGGAAAAGCTACACTACGGTTTGAAGGAACCCGGAGAACTTTCTCCTCGAATCCAATGGCTCAGAGATTATTTTCTCCAGGGGGCAAATCGAAACTGGAACAATGAGTTTACCGCGTGGACAACCGGGGTTCCGTGGGATGTTGTATTTGATGAAATAACCTTCTATATTGTTCCTGAGACCTATGCCTTTCTGCAGACCTTCAGGTCTTCCTTTCAACAGTCCGCCAGGACGGTAGGGCTGGATCCGGATTTCTGGTCCTGGAGCCTTCCAGAAAGAAGGGCATGGTTTATCAGGGAGGTCATGGTTCACCATGTGCCAAAGGAGATCCTTCCCGGTGATCTTATCGCAGGAGGCCGTTTCAATATACAGGCATCGAGATGCTGGACAAAAGGAGAGGCAGGGGAGCGGGACAGGCGCATCTACGGCAAAAAAGGGACCAGAGCACGGATGAAGTGGTTTCATGACCATGGGTACGGGAACTCCGGCGCCACCAGCGGGCATCTAATTCCCGGTTATGAACGGGCCCTCCATATCGGTTGGAAAGGCATCCACGGAGATCTGGAAAATCGATACAACGGCTTGACGGAAGGAGAGCAGAAAGGCCCAAAAGGGGCGCAGTTGAGAGCCATGATAACGGCTGCCACCATGCCGCGGGATCTGGCAGCCGAATATGGCGCCCTTTGCAGGCAAATGGCCGGAAACGAAATGGATGCGGCCCGGAAAGACGAGCTGCTTCAAATGTCCCAAAACCTGAAGAGAGTACCATGGGAGCCCCCCCGCACATTCTGGGAGGCCGTTCAGGCCCTCTGGCTGACTCACATGCTTATTATGAGCGATGAAAACTATCCCGGAGCCGGTGTTTCCTTCGGTCGAATAGACCAGTATCTTCTTCCCTACTGGGAGCGTTCCCTGTCGGAAGGAATGGACAGGGAATTTGGTAAAGAGATTCTACGGTGCTTCTGGATGCACGCCAATACGGTGTACGATGCCATGATTCAAACAGGTAATCAGGGTATCACGGCGGGCTATGGTCAGTTGATCACCCTCTCGGGCCTGGGAAAATCAGGGAAGGATATGACCAATGACCTCACCTATGCCATGCTGGAAGTCATTGATGAAATGAGCCCCATTCTGGAACCCAAACCCAATGTCAGGCTTCACCGAAATACGCCGGACCACCTCCTGGATAGGGTGGTGGATATGATCTCCACAAGCCAGGGGTCCCCCTTTCTCATGAACTTTGACGAACGATCCATGGCAGGCATGATTCTTCAGGCAAAAAGGGCCGGCTGCGAGGACCTCATCCACGAAAACAATGTCCATGAATACGCTCCCGTCGGGTGCCTGGAAAATACCATGGTCGGCAATGATCGTTCCGGAACCGTGGACAACAATCTCAACCTGCTAAAGGCAGTTGAACTCGCTTTGAACAACGGTAAAGATCTCCTCGCATTTGAAGACCCTATCACCGGAAAGCAGGGAAAAGTCAAGCAGGATGGTCCTGAAACGGGGAATTCCGCCTCTTTTTCGACCTGGGATGCCTTCTGGAAAGCCTACGAAGAACAGACCCGCTATATTATTGCAGCATGTGCGGATCTTTATGAAGCATCGGAGTCTTTGAGGATGGAGTTTTGCCCCACGCCCTATGTCTCATGCCTGGTAAATGGATGTGCCGATAAAGGCCTGGACATCACCCAAGGGGGTGCCCAGATCAATCTCACCACCCTTGAAGCGGTTACCTACGCAACAACCGTGGATTCGCTTCTTGCCATCAAGTACCTGGTGTACGACAAAAAGGAATGCACCATGGCGAAGCTCATCGAGGCGCTGAAGGCCAATTGGGAGGGCTTCGAAGTACTGCAGGCCAGAGCAAAATACAGGGCGCCTAAGTACGGCCGAGACGACGACGAAGCAGATCTCATGGCCGGGAAGGTGATGGAACTCTGGACGGAAGAGACATGGAAATACAGCACGCAATCCACCAAACGCCAGTTTCGGCCAGGGATGCTCAGTTGGAATTACTGGGTCGGAGATGGTTTTATCCTGCCTGCAAGCCCCGATGGAAGGACAAAAGGGCAGTTTCTTTCTAATGCCATCTGCCCGTCAAACGGGGCAGACACGAACGGCCCTACAGCCAACGCCAATTCCGTGGGTAAGGTCCTTGGTGGGAGAGAACAGGGCCCCGATGCAGGCTGGGAAGATTATGTAAATGTATTGCCCAACGGGGCAAGCCACACCATGACGTTTAATCCGTCCATCCTTCAGGACGGGGAGCACAAGAAACAATTCAAGGCATTTCTGAGGGGGTATGCGGAAAACGGAGGGACATGCCTGCAGGTCAATATGTTGGACCCGGAAATGCTCCGTGAAGCCCAGAAAGACCCCCAGGATTATCGCCATCTCATGGTGAGGATCACGGGGTATAATGCCTATTTCACTTCCATAGGAAAAGAACTCCAGGATGAAGTCATTGCAAGGCTGATCCATGAAGAACTTTAGAAGCGATAAGAAGTAAGCGATAGGGAGTATGCAGTTCTCCCGCTGAGACGCTGAGGATAAAAAAGCATGAAATTCATGGTGAATAATCTAAAACAAAACCAGGAAACCTCTGAACCGTTGAACCTCTGAACTGTTGAACTTATGAACCAGAAAGAGCGAAAACAATCTCCCCTGGGAATCATCCAGGAAATCATGAGGATGTCCACGGAAGATGGTCCCGGTATCCGGACAACGGTCTTTTTCAAGGGATGTCCCCTGAAGTGTACCTGGTGCCATAATCCCGAGTGCATCTCTCCTATCGAGCAGCTCCAATGGACCGGGTCCAAATGTATCGGCTGCAAAACCTGCTTGGAGATCTGTCCCAACAACGCCCTGTCCTTTGGGCCACAGGGGATATCCATAGACAGATCAGCCTGCCGGGTCTGCGGAAAATGTGCCGACGAATGCCCTTCCCTGGCCCTTGAACTGCTTGGGCGGCGCATGACCGTGGAAGAACTGGCGGACGAAGTGGCAAAAGATCGGGCCTATTTCGAAAAATCAGGCGGCGGCATCACCGTATCCGGGGGAGACCCCACCATGCAGGCGGAATTTGCGGGCGCATTCCTGAAAATCTGTAAAAAAAAGGGGTTGCACACCGCTCTGGATACCTGCGGGCTATGTAACGAGGAAACATTGAAAAAACTTCTTCCCTTTGCGGATATGGTCCTCTATGACTTAAAGGAAATTGACCCTGAAAAACACAAGGATTTTACCGGCCATTCCAATGAAAAGATTTTCAAAAACCTTCTTTTTATCCGGGACTGGATAGTGTCCCACGGTTCTCCCCAAGAATTATGGGTAAGAACACCCATTATTCCCGGCGCTACCGCTCGAAAAGACAATATACAAGGCCTTGGGAAATTCATTGCCAACAATCTCAAAGGACAGGTCAATCGCTGGCAGCTCTGTGCTTTTAATAACCTTTGTGGTGATAAATACACCCGCCTCGATCTGAATTGGAATTTCAGGGGGCAGCCCTTGATCACTTGTGATCGTATGGAAGAGCTGGCCCGGGCTGCAAAAAAAAGTGGCGTAGATCCAGGGATTGTTTTCTGGAGTGGTTCAACGCGTATGGAGCGGGAAGACCTGGCTCAGGAAAAAGAAGAAAGGCCAACGCTGCGGCTCATTCAGGGAGGGGCCGGTACTTAATCAATCTGAAGCAGTAAGGAGCAGAAGATGAAAGGGAGAACGGAGCTGGAACAGGAGGCAATGGAACCCTTTGCAGCCGAAGCCAAGATTGGTTTACTTGTCACCATCAGCCCCCAGGGACTTCCCCATATAACCTTCATCAGCTCCATCCGGGCAAAAACCCCGACAAAGCTCATCTGGGGGCAGTTTACAGAGGGGATGAGCAAACGACATGTGAAGAAAAACCCCCATGCCGGGTTCCTCGTTCTGACCGCGGATAAGAGGATGTGGCGCGGCCAGGCCCTATGGACCCATGAAGAACACCAGGGGGAAGACTACGAGATGTACAATAATACCCCCATGTTCAGGTACAACGCCTATCTCGGCATTCACACCGTACATCACATGGATATAGTAAATACCTATGGTGAGGAAAGCCTCCCCATGGGACGAATTGTCACGGGAAGTATTCTGACAAAACTCGCCAAATCCGGCGCCCGAACCGGGCTTACCGACCCTGTCTTAAAGCCCTGGAGCGAAGACCTTTTTAATTCTTTGAGCGCCCTCAAATTCCTTTCCCATGTGGACGAAAACGGATTTCCGAAACTGATTCCAGTCATCCAGTGCCAGGCCGCCGATAGCCGACGCCTTGTCTTTTCTTCAACAGCCTATGCAAGGGAAATATCCAACTTGATACCCGAAACAAAAATAGCCTTGTTCGGTTTAACCATGAGCATGGAAAACGTTTTGATCAGGGGGACCTTCAGAGGCTTTGAAAGGAAGAGGGGAGTAAAAATGGGGGTGGTTGATATAGATTGGGTTTACAATTCCATGCCCCCAAAACAGGGCCAGATCTATCCGGAGATCGCTCTTGAGCCGGTGATGGAATTTTAAGACAGTAGTTTTGGAGACGCAGATAACCGCAGATACACGCAGATAGGTAAGAATGGAAAATCAGCGGTACAAACATATACATGATGCTTCATGAATTTCATGCTTGACATAACAACCTCTGGTGTGTCCCAATACCCAAATGAATAGCAAGGCAGTAATCAAAAAGATCAAAAAAGACGGATGGTACAAGGTCGACCAAGAGGGTTCCCATGTGCAATTTCGGCACCCCATGAAAAAAGGGAGAGCTACTGTTCCACATCCTGAAAAGGACATACCCATTGGGACCCTCAAAAGTATTGAGTTTCAATCCGGCATCAAATTTAGTTAGTTCTGGAGATTGTTATGGCCAATTATATTGCAGTTGTTCACAAAGACCCGAAAAGCGACTATGGTGTTTCGTTCCCGGATTTCCTTGGATGCATCACAGTAGGGAGCACCATTGACGAGGCAAAAAATATGGCCCAACAAGCTCTGCCCTTTCATATAAAAGGAATGCTCCAGGATGGTGAAACCATCCCGAAACCTTCAGCCCTCGAAGGAATACTAAACAACCCCGATTATGCTGACGCCGCAGCATTCTTGGTAGTGCATATTCCTGACATAAGGCCGAAAACCATGAGGGTCAATATCACTGTCCCGGAAGATACCCTCAAGCAGATCGACATTATGGCAAAAAAGCGGGGCATGTCCCGTTCCTCATTTCTTGTCCATGCTGCCCGGAATGCCGAGTAGCAAAAAGCCCCATACCTGATGGTAGGGGCTTTTTATGTATCAGAATGTTCCAAGTCAAACGACTTAAACGCACCAATAAAATCGGCAACAATCGAATAACGAACAGTCGAATCCCGAATCCCGAATTTTACCTTTGTTCGTACTACAGACCTCGTCAAATACTTAAGTCGCCGAGTCGCTGAGTTGAAAAATAAGCATGTGAAATCAACCATACCCATTCATCTCATTGAGTTATCCAACTTTGAGTTGAGAATCATGACTTCGAATAACAATAACGACTCAACCACTTACCTACTCAACCACTTAACAAGGTCTGCAAAACAAAAATCAGCGGTAATCTGCGTTCATCAGGGTCCAAATTACTTTTCTTGCCTATTCTACAAGTCCTTAGGACTGCGCCACCCTGTCAAGGGAACGAGACATTTCTTTTCCACATCCGCTTTGAAGAGCTTGACCTTTTTTGCAGGTGCATGACTCTTGGAGGTGTAGGTTACAGGTGGGAAAATCCCACCCGTATCAAAATCGCGAAAGGTTTCGAGTGCTTTTTTCAGGGTTTCGGGGGTCAGATCTTTCCCTGCCCTTTCCATGGCTTCGGCAAACAGCATGGAGACGCCAATACCACCTATATAGAGGCTGGTGAGTTTTGGTTGACGGTTGTTTTTTGCGGCGATTTCACGGACCAGTTTGATTCCTGGAGAGTCATCAGCCCAGCTTCCCACGAAACCTGCTCCGATATAATTTTTCGCTGCCGGCCCACAGGCCTTTACCAGAAGATCATCTGTTGCCCAGTTGAAACCAAAAACTTTAGGCCAGTACTGGTATTTCTCAGCGGTCTTCAGGAAAGAAATAATTGGCGGAAGCACATCGCAGGTAATAACAATATTGGCGCCAGCCTTCTTTAAGGCCAGTACCTGGGAAGAAGCATCCACAGCGCCTGTAGGGAGCACCAGTTCCGCCACTACGGGAATATTGTATTTGGCTGCTCGCTTTTTCACCGCATCAAGCCCCTTTTTGCCATATTCTTTTTTCGTGTAGACCACACCGATCTTCTTATCTTCCATTTTGAGATCATCATTAATGTAGTCCACGATAACCTGGTATTGCCATTCATACAGAGCGCCCAGGGCGAAAATATATTGATTTAGAGGATCGAAAAATTCAAGGGCCATGGCGTTCGGGATGTTGACAATCTTGTACCGGTCGATATTTTTCATGTTCGCAATGGTCTGGTTGGTCCCACCGGTGGTCATAATAGCCAGAACTTTATCCCTGCTGATCAATTTCTTCACAGCGGCTACCGATTTGGGGGCCTGGAAACCGTCATCTTCCCAGAGCATTTCGATTTTTCTGCCGTGTATCCCTCCTTTATCATTGATGTAATTCATGTAATCGATCATTCCATCGCCTTGGGGAATTCCCAATGCCGCCACAGGACCGGTCTTAACCAGGACAAAACCGAGTTTCACCTTGTCATCGGTAACACCGCGACCGCCAGCCAGCGTAAGGCCGGCTGTCAAAAGGATGATGAGACCTGCCAGGATTAAACTTTTCACCAGTGAAGCATTTCTTCCCATACCATTTCCTCCTTTACCATGTGCGCCGAAATTTCCCTGAAATAGGGGACTCCGGCAACCGTTAAGAGTTAGTTTCCATCCATAAATGGCCCTTTTTCGCAATCTCAGCGTCAAACTACGGGTTCCCTTGTGCGACGTACTTACGTACGTCTCCGCGCAAACCCTTGTTTTTCCCCGCCAAAAGCGCGGGATCTTCGACTTGATCTTGCAAAAAGGTCATTTCTGAATTGGAAACCCATAGTGCCCACATTAGGATTAATGGATGGGCACGAGTTAATACGTGAAAGGCCAGTTTTTGAATCCTGTCTTGATTCTCTGCCAGATGGCATTGAGACCGCCAGGCTCAAAAATAAGGAACAACATGATCAAAAGCCCGAACACAGCGATATTCCATTCGTCATCGTATCGGCCCTGCATGAAAGGGATCACTGACTCCACAGCCTGTGAAAAAAGTTTGATAAATTCCGGAACGACCACGATGAAAATGGCACCAAAAATACTGCCTAAAATACTGCCCAATCCGCCAATGATGATCATGGCCATATACTCAACGGACGACATCAATGTAAAGTGCTCCGGATGGATATGGCCCATAACATAAGCATACATGCCCCCGGCCACACCGGCATAAAATGAACTGAGCGCAAAGGCCATAACCTTGTAGCCGGTGAGATTCACACCCATGACTTCTGCGGCAATGTCCCGATCTCTCACGGCAATGAAGGCCCGGCCTACTCTTGTGCGCAAGATGTTTTTGGCGATAATGATCATGACGGCTGAGACAGAAATCAGAAAATAGTACATGCTCTCGTCTGTATCAAGAGCCCGGCCAAACACGCTTACTTCAGGCGCATACATGCCGCGCGCACCGCCGGTCAGACCATCCCAGGTGATCAGTACGTACTCCACCATTACCCCGAAAGACATAGTAGCCATGGCCAGGTAGAGACCCTTGAGCCTGAGGCAGGGAATGCCCACAAGTATGCCGGCTGTAGCACTCACGAGCCCCGCCGCCGGCAGGGTAATCCAGAACGGCATCCCCATATTCGCCAATAAAGCCGCCGCATAGGCGCCAATGGCTAAAAAAGCAGCGTGGCCCAGAGAAATCTGCCCCGTAAACCCGGTGAGGATATTCAACCCCAGGGCTGCCACGATGGCAATACAGGAAAGGTTGACGAGATAAACAATGTACGTATCCGTAGCGTAAGGAAGAACGAGCATTCCAACGATAAACAGCCCCATCCAGCACTTGCTCCAGATGGTATTCAGAAGCTTGATGTCTTCATGGTAACTCTCGCAATAGGTCTTGCTGCGAATTGGCATGCTCTATACCCTTTCCACCTCTTTGGTGCCGAACAATCCGTAGGGCTTGATCATCAATACCAGAAAAAGAACAGCAAAGGGGGTAACGTCCTTTACCCCACCGCCTATGATCTGGTCCAGATATCCCCCCGCCATATTTTCCAGAATTCCGATGGCAAGCCCACCTATGATAGCCCCGGGGATACTTTCCAGGCCCCCTAGAATTACCGCGGGAAAGGCGCTGATGGCCACGAAAGAAAGGCCCACATTGAGTACCATTACGTTGGCAAGACCGACGCCGGCAAGGCCAGCCACCACAAAGGAGATGCCCCAGGTAAGGGCAAAAACTTTCTTGATATTGATACCCATGAGCGTAGCGGTATCCTGATCATTGGCCGTAGCCCTCATTCCCAGACCCAGCCTCGCAAATTTAAAAAAGAGGAAAAAGATCACCATGAGCGAAAAAGACAGGATCATGCTCCAGAGATGGTTGTGGCTCAGGACAATTTCTCCCATATGCAGCGGTTCAATGGGAAAGGGGTTTGGAAAAATATAGTTGTGATGCCCGAAAACAATCCCGCCCATGGATCGAAGAAAAATGCTCAGGCCTATGGTGATCATAACCACCGAAAAGACCGGCTCCCCTAACATGGGTCTGATAACAAGCCGCTCTGTAATGGCCCCGAGAAGGCCGGAGGCAACAAGGGTCAATGGCACCGCAAGCCAGAAGGGAACGCCAAAATAGGTGATGAGATAGTACGCGATAAAAGCCGCAACCATAATCGCCTCACCCTGGGCAAAATTGATCACACCCGTGCCTTTGTAGATGAGAACAAACCCCATGGCAATGAGCGCATACAGGCTCCCCACGGCAATTCCACTGATCAGCAGTTCCAGAAAATACATAGACACTCCCTTCTCAAACTTACTCGTAAACCTTAAACCGTGAACCGTGAACCGTTTTTTCAATACAGAGAATCGATAATATCCTTGAATTTTTTTTCTATGGTGGATCTGCGAACTTTCATGGTAGCCGTCACCTCATCATCATCCTGGTCAAGCTCTTTAGTGAGAATGGCGAATTTCCGGATCTTTTCAACTCTGGCCAACTGCTCGTTTATCTTGTCCACTTCGTTCTGAATGAGTTTTTTCACTTCCTCGTTTTCGGCAAGACTCCTATAGGTGGTATAGGCAATCCGGTTTTCCTGTGCCCAATCGGAAACATTGTCCAGCTCTAACTGGATCATTGCAGAGAGATATTGGCGACCATCGCCCACCACGATTCCTTCCTTGATGAAAGGACTGAATTTCAATTTATTTTCAATCTCGCTGGGCGCGATGTTTTTACCGTACGCATTGATGATGAGGTCTTTTTTACGATCCACGATTTTGAGCTGCCCTTCATCGGTAATCTCTCCCACATCTCCTGTCATGAGCCATCCTTCTTCATCAAAGGAAGTAACGGACTGTTCAGAATTACCGTAGTATCCCTTGAAAACCGAATCGCCCCTGAGCATGATTTCACCATCAGGAGCCAGTTTCATCTCGATCCCTTCAATCGGTTGCCCCACCTGACCGGCACGAAAATTGTCTCCCTGGGGAATCACACTGATCCCTGCACATTCCGTCATTCCAAAACACTCTCGAACCGGTACGCCAATGGCATGATAGAAATGCATCAGGTCCTGGGACATGGGGGCGGCGCCGCTCACGAAGATTCTTCCGTTTAAGAGTCCGATGGAATTCTGGAGCGCTCTGAAAATAAGTAGATACCCTATGCCATACAGGGCCTTCCACCAGAGCGGCACCGGCTTGCCCGAAAGTTTCATCGTTGCCACTTTTTCGCCAATGGGCATGGTCCAATTAAAAACCCACCGTTTCAAAAAGATGGAATCCTTGATCTTAATATAGATGTTTGAATGCATTTTTTCCCAGATGCGAGGCACCGATAAAAAGGCAGTGGGAGAAATCTCTTTCAAATCCTCCTGCAGGGTAGCCACACTCTCTGCAAAATTCACGGAGCATCCAGCCCACATGGGAAAAATCATGGAAAAACTACGTTCCGCAATGTGGCAAAGTGGCAGGGCCGATACGAAGGAATCCTTCTCGTCAAAACCGAGTACGCGGGAAAGCCCTTGGATCATGGCAACCATATTGCGGTGGGTTATCATAGCCCCTTTGGGGTTGCCTGTGGTACCCGAAGTGTAGACCATAACACCCACATCCTCCGGTTCCGTAGCCTCTACCATACGATCAAAGAGCTCCGGAGATTCTTTGTGCCGGGCAAGCCCCAGGGCCTCCACATCCTTGAAACTGATAATCATGCGGTCTACGTAATTTCTGAGTCCTTTCATATCGATAACGATAATTTTTTTCAGGAGTGGCAGACGGTCTCTGACTTCCAGGATTTTGTCCACCTGCTCCTGATCCTTGCAGACCACCATGCTGGAATCCGAATTGTCCAGCACATAAAAACACTGTTCCGCCACGTTCGTCGGGTAAACACCCACCGCGATAGCCCGGCAGGCCTGCGCACCAACATCCGCGTAGAGCCATTCGCGGCAATTATCCCCCAGGATCGAAACCTTATCTTCCCGCTCTTTTAATCCCAGTTCCCTGAGGCCCAGGGAAAAATTCCTCACATGCTCCCAATATTCTTCCCAGCTGACTTTTTGCCATATCCCCAGGTCTTTCTCACGTAACGCCGTTCGTCGACCGTATTTCAAGTTTCTTTTCAGGAGTTTCGGGATGGTCAATTCGCTGATGTCTGTTTCCGCTTTCATGATTGCTCATCACCCTCCCCTAAATACGCTTCGATGACTTTGGGATCAGCCTGGACCTGGGCCGGTGTGCCATCGGAAATCATCACTCCGAAATCAAGTACGGTCACCCTGTCTGCAATATCCATGACCACGCCCATGTCGTGCTCTACCATGAGAATGGTCACCTTCAATTCCTCTTTGACGTCCAGGACAAACCGTGCAATATCCTCTGTCTCCTCCACATTCATGCCGGCTACCGGTTCATCCAGAAGAAGGATTTTCGGATCATTGGCCAGGGCCCTTCCCAACTCCACCCGCTTCTGGATACCGTATGGCAATGAACCCACCGGTTTTTTTCTGAATTTTTCAATTTCAAGAAAATCGATAATCTGCTCTACCTTGAGCCTATTCTCCATCTCTTCCCTGAGTGCTCTTCCGTAGAACAATGCGCCGGTCAGGACTCCGGTACGCATGTGAAGATGCCTTCCGAGGAGAAGGTTGTCGATAACGGTCATATTTTGAAACAGTTCGATATTCTGAAAGGTCCGAGCCACGCCCAGGCCGGCAATCCGGTGAGGTTTGATTTTTTTAAGATTCCTCCCTTCAAATCGCGCCTCTCCCGAGGTTGGTCGGTAAATGCCGCTTATCACGTTGAACAGAGAAGTCTTTCCCGCACCATTGGGTCCAATCAAGGCATGAATATGCCCCTCTTCCACATTAAAGGACACTTCGGAAAGAGCCGAAATCCCCCCAAACAACAATGTGACATTCTGTATTTCCAACTGGGCCATTTTTGTTCCTTACGACAACCACCGTTTCCGACGTTTGTAATGTTTTACGTCTGCGTAGTTCTTGCGATCCTTCTTGTCGGTCACACCAAGGTAAAACTCCTGAACATCCTCGTTTTCCCTGAGCTGGCTGCAGTGCCCATCCAGTACAATACGCCCATTTTCCATGATGTAGCCGTAGGAAGCGAAATTGAGGGCCAGGTTGGCATTCTGTTCTACCAGTAACAGGGTTGTGCCCTGCTCCTGGTTGATCTGGTGCAATATTTTAAAAATGTCTTTTATCACCAGGGGCGCCAGCCCTAAAGAAGGTTCGTCCAGCATGATAAGCTTCGGTTTTGACATGAGGGCACGGCCGACAACCACCATCTGCTGTTCGCCCCCCGACAGGAAAACCGCCCTCTGACCGGCCCTTTCTTTCAGGACAGGAAAATATTTTGTAACCATGGCCGCATCTCTGGCCACTCCTTTGCGGTCAGGGCGGCTAAAAGCACCCACCATGAGATTCTCTATCACGGAGAGATCAGAGAAAATGCGCCGACCTTCCGGAACCATGGAGATTCCGCAGCGTACGATTTTGTCCGGATCAAAATCCTGGATTTCAACCTCGTTAAAGGAGATCGTACCGCCTTCCAGGTCGCCGTTCTGCAATCGCAGAATCCCGCTGATGGCCTTCAATGTGGTGGTTTTTCCCGCACCGTTGGCCCCTAAAAGGGCCACGATACTACCATCCGGAACCGACAGGGAGATCCCTTTCAGGACCAGGATAACGTCGTTATACACCACTTCAATGTTATTAATTTCAAGCATTGAGAACTCACGCTTTTTCCACAAGGATTGCGGTACCGACACCACCGCCGGCACACAGAGAGGATATGCCCAGATTCAGGCCCTGCCTTTCCATTTCATAAAGAAGGGTAACCAGAATACGACAGCCGGTGCATCCAACGGGATGTCCCAGGGAAATGCCGCTTCCGTTTACATTGGTAATTTCGCGATTCAACCCGAGTTCTTTTTCCGTAGGCAGGTAGTATGCCGCAAACGCTTCGTTGATTTCAAAGAGTTCGATATCAGAAACGGAGAGCCCTGACTTATCTAGCACTTCCTTAATAGCAGGAACCGGGGCTATTCCCACGAGGTGTGGATCAACGGCTACAGTACTGTATTCCCGAATGACGGCCAGGGGGGTAATGCCCAATTCCGCAGCCTTTTCTTCACTCATGATGATGACAGCTGCCGCGCCGTCATTGATACCGGACGCGTTGCCTGCGGTTACAGACCCTCCTTCCTTGAAGGCTGCTCCCAGCCTGCCGAGGCTTTCCATGGTCGTATCTTCTCTGGGATGTTCATCGGTGTCGACAACAAAGGTTTTTCCTTTGCGGACAATCTCGACTGGAACAATTTCTCTCTTGAATCGCCCTTCTTTGATTGCCCTTACCGCCCGCTTATGGCTGCCCAAGGCAAGTTCATCCTGTGCTTCTCTGGTGAGGTTGTATTTGTCCACCAATCTTTCCGCTGCCAGACCCATTCCACCCCCAACCGGGTATTCCTGCATCGATTTCCAGACCAGATCAAAGGCTTTGGCATGACGCAGGCGCTGTCCCCATCGAGCCGTTTCCATGATATAAGGGGCATTGCTCATGGATTCAACGCCGCCGGCCAGCACGATATCCGCCTGTCCCTGCAAAATGGCATTGGCCCCTGAAATAATGGCCAGGGATGCGGACGCGCACGCACAATTAATCGTATACCCCGGAACTTCATAAGGTATCCCCATAACAAGAGAAGATACTCTTCCGATGTTCTGATCAATGGGAGCAAAACAGTTCCCCAGAATCACTTGATCCAGTGTTTCTTTTTCAATCTTTGCCCGTTTTAAAGACTCTTCCATGACCGTCATAACCAGATCGATCGGTTTAACTTTCTTGAGCGAGCCCCCGAATTCCCCGATTGGAGTTCTTGCAGCACTCGCAATAACAACCTTTTTCATGAAAATCCTCCAGATGATACATTTGTAAAAAAAACAAAATCTCGCGCAAAGGCGCAACGCTCGCAAATTTGATGAATTCGCAAAAAAGCTACGTTATGGCGACAAACGGCGTCCTATTGGAAACAAAGTCACTCTCCGAAAGATGCGGCAATAGGTCGATCATGGCGGAGTTAAGGCCTGCCCGCCATTGCCGTTCGCACTCTATTTTGAGATTGGTCGATGTTACTATCCCCCTGTATTTGGGAACAATTCTTCTGATGGTTAGGCGAGGCAGGCGGGCGTCAGCCTTTTATAAAACCTTTACAGATGAACTCCTCTGAGCCTCTGTGGCTATTCTTAGGCCGCAAAGCCTTCCAGAAATATGGTCCGAAACGTTTTCACGTATTTCCTGCCATCGAGATGATAGCGGTTCAAATACCATTGATGAAGAACGCCATCATGAATGGCCATAAAGGTCAAGGCGCCCAGCTCGGGATCGATTTCCTTTTTGATTAAACCTTGCCGGATGCCATGATCAATCAAGCCACTGATCAATTTCTGATATTTTAGATACACATTCTGCAGAGCGGATCTAAAATCCACATCAGCATTCAATTCCATAGTAAGAAACGTGAGGAACACGCAGAGATCCGGGTTTTTCAGCGCAAAATCCGCGCTGAAACTGATGGCACAATGGAGCTTTTCGAGGGCATTCCCCTCATATTCTTGAACGGTTTCGATTAATTTATCAATGTACTGGGAATCAAATTCCCCAATGATTTTGAGAAGAAGTTCGCCCTTACTGCGGAAATGCGAATAAAGGGCTCCTTTGGTGAGATTTACCTTTTCGGTAATCTGTGTAATAGACGTGCCGTGATAACCATTGCGAACAAACAGTTCCAGAGCTGCCTGGATAATTTTATTTTCTGTTTCTTTACTTCGCTTCATTATCACCAGTTTTGGAAGGAAAAATTATCATTAAATCCTAAACGGTTAGTATTTTTATACACACATTTCTAAAATGTCAAGGGGTTTCTTGCACTCTGAAATGGCGGATTTTGTATGGCGCCTAAAAAATGCTATAAGCTTTTGGCCATTAGCAGTTGGCTTAAACTTTAATATTTTTGGATAACTTTATCTATATTGACACCTTCTTTTATTGATGCCAACCTAGAATAGTATCGAAAAAAACTTCTTAAAAACCTTGACAGAAAATATCTTGGGGAATAAAAAATACCGGTCGATTAGTATTTATGAGGAGGCTATTTTCCCCGGATCTGTTCCATAACCCGGGTGACAGCAACATAATGACTGTGCTCCTTCTGGCAATTCTGAAAAACCCTGGTTTCTTCCTCCAGCGTTTCACTGAGGCTTAGATCCATGGCTTGGCGCAGAAGTTTTTTGGCCGAGAGAATAGCCGCTTCGGGCATGGCGGCAATAGCAAGTGCAATCTTCCGTGTTTCGTCAAGAAGATCGACGTCAGGCCTTATTTCGCTTATCAGCCCGGTAGAAAGGGCTTCAGGGGCTTTTATCATTCTGCTCGTCAGAACCCATTCGGCGGCTTTGGAATGTCCTACCAGGCGCGGCAGAAAGTAGGCGCTTCCGAATTCGGGGGTTAGACCGATCCGGGTAAACGGGCAACTGAAGGATGCCGATTCCGATCCCAATCGGATATCGCAGGCGAGGCTCATGGTCATACCCACCCCCACTGCCGGACCGTTTACAGCGGCCAGGATGGGTTTGGGGTAAAAGGCTAAAACTCTTGGCAGCGAAGCATCATAAAACCGGGATGGCTCGCCCGTGCGTTCGAAATGTTCATAGTCGGTTTTAAAACGTTTCAGGTCCGCGCCGGCGCAAAAAGCCCGGCCTTCACCCGTCAGGATAACCACACGGACCGTTTCGTCGTTTGCGGCCTTCAAGAGTGCCTCTTTCAAACTATCTCTCATCTCTTCGCTTAGAGCATTGAGGGCATCTGGTCGATTGAGGGTTATGACGACAACACCCTCTTTGGCATTGTAACGGATGGTTTCGGATTCCATAGAAAAACCTCTTTGATGACATCGTTAAATTGGTACGTTGTTGAGTTGTTGAGTTGTTGAGTTG
>CAYOWC010000034.1:21042-25904 GCA_964407525.1 uncultured Desulfobacteraceae bacterium
GTTGTTGAGTTGTTGAGTTGTTGAGTTGGAAAATTACCTTATGACCAAATTGAATTCAATGGTTTTTTATTCTTTTGAGCTGTATTGCATCACGAGGATTGTAAACATCTTCAATTATTATGAAGGAGGAAGTTGCTATGAATTTCGAGTTGAGCAAAGAAGAGATGGATATCAGAATGGCTGCCAGGGAATTTGCCGAAGGTGAAATCCGAGACATCGCCAAGGAATATGACCAGAAAGAGGAATTCCCGAAGAAACTCTGGAAAAAGGCATGCAATCTGGGTTTTGTGGGCGGATTTATCAAAGAGGAATATGATGGCGCCGGCTTGAGTCTTTTCGAGAGCTGTCTGATCATGGAAGAATTCTGGCGGGTGGACCCGGGTTGCGGATGCGTGCTGTTGGCCGCTTTTGGCGCCGAATATTTGCAAAACCACGGCACCCCTGAACAAAAGCAGAAATATCTTCCCCCAATCCCCAGTGGAGAAGCTATTATGGGCGCCGCCATTACCGAACCGGACGCCGGCAGCGATATCTTCGGGGCAAGAACCACTGCAGTAAAAGATGGGGTTGACTATGTGATAAACGGTTCCAAAATATTTATCACAAACGGGTCCATTGCTGACTATCTGACCGTTTTTTGCGTCACTAATCCGGATGCCGAATCCCGTTACAATAGGCATTCCATCCTGATTGTGGAAACAGATCGGGCCGGATTTGAAGCATCAAAAATAAGAGGAAAGATGGGAATCAGAGCCTCCGACACAGCCGAGTTGTCATTCAATAACGTAAGGGTTCCCAAAGAAAACCTGGTGGGAGGAAAAGAAGGCCAGGGCTTTGCCCAGACCATGGAGTTGTTCAACATAAACCGGGTTGTTGCGGCCTCCCAAGGAGTAGGGGTTGCCCAGGGCGCTTTGGACCAGGCCATAAAACATATCAAAAAGAGGGAAGCCTTTGGTCAATCCGTAGGAAAATTTCAAGCCATTCAATTCAAACTCGCTGAAATGGCCACCAAGGTTGAAGCGTCCAGAGCCCTTACCTATCAGGCGGCATGGCTTCTTGACAACGGCAAAACGGATCCGAAACTCATTGCCATGGCGAAATGGATGGCTGGGGAAACTGGAGTCCGGGTTACCGACGATGCCCTGCAAATGCATGGCGGCTATGGATTCATTAATGAATATGATATAGAACGTTTTTACAGGGATGCCAAAATTGTTGAGATCTATGAGGCAACAAAAGAAATGGAAAAGAATACCATCGCCCAGAAGCTTCTTGGTAAGTTTTAGGGAAATCGAAAGATTCATAATTCTATTTTCATCACCAGGAAAATCATTGGAAGGGGCCAGCTTTGATAACATTTGGAAGGGGGTAAAGTGTTTTGCAGTAAAGCAGCATCCATAATAACAATTGCTCCCCGGGGATCACTGCGGCCTTGACATTGTTATGCGAAAAGACTACAATGCAATCATTTATAAGCGCAGGGGGAATGGAAAATGCAACTTACAATAAGGATGCCTGATGAGCATATGAGCAGGATTGAACATATAGCAAGAGAAATGGGCCTCAAGAAATCAGATGTAACCAGGATAGCGATAAGGAAATTTATAGAAGAATTCGGTAAGGAGACAGAAGAAAGGCCATTTGCCAAGGTTCAACACCTTTTAGGCGTTGCTGAAAGTGGCATTCCCGACCTAGGGCAACGCCATCGCGATCACCTGACAAAGAAAATAAAGGCGGGTTGCTGATTGGATGCAATTCTAGACACAGGCCCTTGGGTTGCATTAATAGACCGGAGCGAAACAAAACATGAGACTTGCGTGAACTGGCTGAAGGATTATTCTGGAAAACTATATTCAACAGAGGCTGTTTTGACAGAAGTCCTTTACCTCTTGAATTTCTCAACCAAGGCGCAAACGGCAGCAATTGATTTTGTACTTAACTCCGTTGTGCAAATAATCCCTTCCAGTCTTGAGAGTTTGAAAAAGTCAAAACAACTCATGAATAAATACTCGGATTTGCCCATGCATTACGCCGATGCCACAATCGTGTGCGCTGCAATTGACACGGGAATTTACCTTGTTGCTACCTTTGACAAAAGGGATTTCAATATTTATAGATTCAAAAATCGGTCGTTTGCCATCATGCCGTAACAACTCACCTGGATCAGAGTCTATGGCAAGGAGTTCAATGAAGAAACAAACGGTGAAACCCGTAAAAGGATATTTGGAAATTTTAGATCGCGGATTTGGTTTTCTGCGATCCATTAAAAATAATTTCAAACCGGATCGAGAAGACACTTTCGTTCCGCTCGGCATGGTCAAAAGATTTAGACTTTCCGAAGGGGTTTTCATTGAAGGTAGTGGAACCAAGAGCGACGGAAAAAAGGGGAATGTGAAACTTGATGCAATTGATAAAATAAATGGCCTTTCCCCGGATGCATACTCAGAAATTTCATCCCTAAAAAACAGCATCAGCATTAACCCCTCTGAACGGCTCATCCTTACCCAGACCCCCGACGATTTGATGGGAAAGGCGCTGGATATTATTGTTCCCGTGGGGAAAGGGCAGCGCGGATTAATCATATCACCGCCTAAATCGGGCAAGACTACTATTTTAAAACATATGGCCAATTCCATCGTTGCCAATCACCCCGATGTGAAGGTTTTTATCCTGTTGGTGGATGAACGACCCGAAGAGGTGACGGACTTCAGAAGGGGCGTTGAAAATGCCCATGTACTGGCCTCCTCCGCGGACCAGAGTATTTCAGACCACTTGCGGATGGCGAGGCTGACCATGAACGTCGCGACCCGCTATGCCGAAACAGGACATGACGCGGTCGTGCTCATCGATTCCTTGACGCGCTTATCAAGGGCATTTAATTCGAAAACCCAAAGTCACGGCCGGACCCTGAGCGGTGGACTTGGTGCAAATACCATGGAAATGCCGCGCAGATTTTTTGGCGCCGCACGCGACATTGAAGATGGAGGGTCGTTGACCATAATCGCCACCATATTGGTCGATACCGGCAGCAGGATGGATGATGTCATATTTCAGGAATTTAAAGGTACTGGAAACATGGATCTCGCCCTCAGCCGGAAATGTGCTCAGGAGCGGGTGTGGCCGGCCATTAATATCAACCAATCCGGAACCCGTAAAGAGCATCTCTTGCTGTGCCCCGAAGAGCTTAGTGAAGTCATCCAAATCAGAAGAGACTTATCTCGGCTCGATGAGACCAGGGCCATGTCCGCACTATTGGAGCACCTCGGGAACCCGGATCCGTTCGGAATTTGACCTTCAGACCAGCATACAGAAAACTTTCCATGGCATGTATTGACCAAATGACAGACGGCGAAAAAAACCACCTTCTTTCCTTGCCTTGCCCGAATTTCGACTCTACTCCCTGGGTATCCCCACCTGCACTACATAAATGCCGCATAGCTATTGTATCGAGCGCCGGAATACATCGGAGGGGAGATCGGCCTTTCGAGCCGGGGGATTCAGACTATCGCATCATACCTGCAGACATTGAGCCGAATGATGTTGTGATGAGTCATGTTTCGGCAAATTTTGATCGAACCGGGTTTCAACAGGATTGGAACGTTATTTTTCCTGTAGATCGCCTTAAAGAACTGGCTGAAAAGGGGTTCATTGCCAGTGTTGCCAACTACCATTATGCCTTCATGGGGGCTACCGAACCCCAGAAGATGGAGCAACCGGCTAGGGATCTCGCCCGCATCATGAGAAACGACGCGGTCGATGCCGTGTTGCTTGTACCCGTCTGACCAAATTGCACGCGCGCCGTGGGCGGGCTTTCCCATTACTTCGAAGAAGAAGGGCTGCCGACCACACAGATCAGCCTTATCCGTGAACACACCGAAGCCATCAAGCCACCGCGCGCCCTGTGGGTTCCTTTCGAGCTCGGCAGGCCTCTTGGTGTTCCAAATGATCCAACGTTTCAGACTCAAGTTCTTATGGAAGCGCTCCAATTATTGGAGTCTTCACAGGGACCCGTTCTGAAAGATTTTTCTGGAGAAGAACCCTTCCACCAAACCGATGGCGGGCCCCTTGCCTGCCCGGTCGATTTCAGCCCGTCCGCGGAACCGATCACTGAAATGGATCAACTGCTATTGGCCTTCAGACAGGAATTCTCACAGATGCGGAGCTGGTATGATCTGGCCAGGCAGAAACGCGGGCGCACCACCTCCGCGACATCCGGAATCCCTGTGGAGGAATTGGTTGATGCGATCTCCGGTTTTGTGAAAGAAGGATTATCGATTCGCGTTGCATCTGAAGTCCCACCCGGTACCGCCCTGAAAATGGCAGTGGAAGACCTGAAAGCTTATTACCTTGAGGCGGTTACCATTCAACCCGGGCAACCGACAGATAGTGCCACTCTGGCGGATTGGTTCTGGGCCCGGACCGCGGCGGCCAGGGTCATTGGCATAGCCCGAAAAATTTGTGCAGAAAGCACCGATTCTTTGAAGGGCGCAACCAATTCGTTGATCCCCAGGACCCAGCTCCATCGATTTGAATCGTGAAATGGAGGTTTTAAGTGGAAAACAGCGAGAATATTTCGGGGGACTGGATGAAAGGTTTGATCCAGGATTTCATCACCACCTCACCCGTCAATACTATTCGAAACAAAAATGAGGATCCTGCATGGGACAGTGCTCTGGTAGGATTTACCTCCGGTGCAGATCCGATCTGGCAACAGTATAAAGAATATATCGGGGCCTTCCACTGGACGCCCTGGGAGGTCTTTAACCAGCACTGCCCTGAAGAGTCTGCATGCGCTGAAGAACTCACCGTTATTTCATGGGTCCTGCCCCAACGAGAGTTTGTTCGAAATTCTAACCGCAAAG
>CAYOWC010000035.1:0-25617 GCA_964407525.1 uncultured Desulfobacteraceae bacterium
GAAATTCTTCACCGGAAAGCGGTATGAATCTCATTCATTCACGGGTATTGGTCCTGACATCGGCCATTAGAATTATTTTCTTACTCCTAATCTTAATCGTAATCCTAATCGAATAGCCCTGGAATAGGTTAAAAGGAGTATGAGTATGATTATGGACTGCCGAACGAATTTTTGGATAACCGTATCAAGTGGGCGAAGTTAGAACCAAGCCCAACCGTTGCAACCTCGATCTCTAATCCTGTTCACGCGCCCATATCGTTTTCCGGTCGAAATTCATCGCCCGGAAGGGGACCCTTCTCCTCCTCGAATTCCTCGGCAGCATCCGAGATGTTCTTAAACAACCGTTGGGGGGTGAGAAATATACGCTTTAATAAGCCAAAGGCCCCATTGCTGATACTTTTGAGAGCGATGTAATTCACTTCTGGGTCGGAGATGGGGCCTTTCACCTCAAAATAGTCAGCATACAGTGCCTTTTCCTCTCCGGTCAAGAGGTATCCTACAATCGGAATACTGCTGATCACGGTATCTATGCTTACAAGGGGCAAAATACCCAGTTCTGCATTTAATATGAGCGTATTCAAATTGGCTTCTCCACTGACGAGAGCATTGAAAACGGGACTCTGCATAGTCAAACCGTCTGTGCGGGCAATCCCTTTCTCGAGTCCGACATTCCCCCCGATACTTTCAAAATAAAGGCCTTCACTGCTCAGATTCGATGGTCGCTCCTGGAAGATTCGCTGCAGACTCAGAAAGTCCATCACTTTAATGAAAACGTGGGATTTTTTCAATACGCCATGTTCCAGATCGAAATTAACGCTCCCCGTAAGATTTGAGACCAGTTCTTTTCCGCTGTTTCCTTCCAGAAAAAACAATGCCTCCATGCTCATCTCCCCCTCCATATTCGATTTTATAAAATCGAAGGATTTGGGAAGTTCTCTCAAGGGCTGTCGGTTCATTTCGAGATGACCCGAAACCACCGTTTCAGGAGTCTCGTTCTTTTTCATGTGCCCGCGTAAACGAATACTTCCATTTTTCCAGTCAAATCTCGACCGGCTGACGTAGGCATCACCTGCCCGCAGGGCGCACTCTATTTTAATAGGGCCATAACTGAATTGCTCCAATTCGCCCCTTAAGGCTTTGATATTAAGGTGGATATCCGATTTTTTCAAAAATTTACCGGCATTCTTTTTCCATTTTTTATTTTTTTCGTCGGATTTTCTACTGGAATCCAACACCGATTTGGTCGGTTTGCGCAGGGAGGCAATTTGCCGTCTTTCTTCTTGTAAAAAAGGTGTATCCGGTGTTTTAGATGAAATCTTCAAAATAGGTTCGAAAACACGATCTTGCGCCGCACCTTCAGGCTTTGCAGCCAGGTCCGCTTTTCCCCGTTGGGAGGAAAACTTATTCACAATGGCGGGCAATCCGCCCGGCAGGAGATTAGAAAGGTAAAGATAATCTGTTTGAACCGCCAGGTCTCCGCGCAGGCCTTCCCATCCCTGTAGATTTCCCTTTACCTGAAAATCCGTCTTTCCCATATTCAATCGAAGTGTGTCGATTCGTATTTTTTTCCCGGAGAATCCCACGTTCAGGCTGCAATTTCTTACCGGCAGGGGAAAGGCACTGGTTTCGAAAGAAAGCCCGGTTCCCGTCATTCTGCCGTGCACAGTAGTTTCCATCGGTTTGGACGGGGATATTTTCACGGAAGCATCAAATCCAAGACTTCCGCCGGCTAACAGATTTCGTTTTTTAAAACGAATGCCCAGATCCTCCAAGACAATCCGGTTGCTGAAGACATCGAATTGAATCGCGTTGTCATTCTCCATATCAACAAGCCCTTCAAACCGGAATTTCGATCCTCCCATATCGCATTTCAGATGGGAAATTCGAAATTCCTTTCCAGGTTTCAAGGTTGCATGGAAAATCGTCTCGCCCTGAATCTTAAAGGGAGCAACAACCAGCGTGTCTGTTTCGAGGAAAACCTTCTTCAGATCTATGTTTCCATCGAGGGTCCATTCTTCCTTTCCCTTTGTCAAGGATACCCCGCACGGGACAGGTGTTTTGAAATGCATGGCAGGGGATGTCTCAGGAAAAAATCGTTCGAGAAACTCGTTCATGTCCATCTCAGATAGGATTTGGGCCTGGCCTGTGTCCCAGGTTTTCCCAATGGTTCCGGATGTCTCCATGCTTGACCTTCCCCACCAACCGGATGCGGAAAACTTTTTTCGACCATCTGACTCCACGGTTAGAAGGCCGTCTTTCACCATAGCGGGAAATACGATTTTCTTGTGTTTTAACCGGCAATTGGAAAAAACAAAACGGCCTTGTTTTATTTCCGGGAATTCCCAGTCGTCCTCATAGGATAAGGTAAATTCCGTGTCCATTCTTCCTGACACGGTTTCAAAATCCTTCAGGTTCCGGGGAACATAATCTGGTAGAAGATAAAGTCTTTTCTGTTCCAGAAGATCCGCAATATCAAAGGATCCAACCGTTGTGACCAGATACTTTGGATCATCCACATAGAGACTGTCCACGTGAAGGGTTCCTTTGGAGATGCTGGAATCCCTGAAATGCGCCTTTACACCTGAAACCTTGATGGAACCTTTTTCAATCTCCAGTGTTCCGAACACGTCCTTGACTGGGAGCCCCTCACTTTCCTTGAAGGCAGTCAGTTTTCTGCAATCCAAACGGAGCAGGAGCGCCCCGGCATTCTTCACATGGTCCAGGTTGGCAATCTGTTCCATAGTTCCATGTAATGAAAAGGGGGCAACCATAATAGTTCCGCCGGAGAAAAGAGGGAAAAGCTCGCTTTCCAACCATGTAGGAAGGAGAGATGAAGGGAAAATTCTCTTGAAAGTCTCCAAAGCCATTCCGTTACTGCCCACCTCCAGAGCCAGGTGAGGATTGGTCAGATTTTCAAAATTCAGGGCCGCATTTCCTTTCAGGAGAAACCCTGGCCCTTGCAACTCAAAAGAGGGAATTAAGATATTACCTTCTGAGTAGGACGCGGAAAAAGGAAGGTGTAATTCATCAAATACGAATCTCTTTCTATCGTCATCGTCAACAATCAAGAAGTCGGGTTTTTTGAAATGAATCCGGCCTTCGGCTGTCATGGATTCACCGGGATTGCCCTGTACAGTGATCATCATTTTCCCTGTGCCTCCCTTAACGGGGACAACCCCGGGCCAGCTGAAAAGAGAAAGAGGCACATCACCGGATTTCAGAACCATTCGTAAGGACATGTCCGTGCCGGTCTTCAACAACAGACCAATTTCGGAGGTAAAGGGAATCTCCTCACCGCCAAAGACAGTTGTCCCCCTCAAACTGGCGCTGATGGTATCAGGGGCTTTGTCGCCTGGAGTTATTCTGGCAAAAAGATTCTCCAGTTCAAAGGGAAACCCCTGTACACAGACATGGGCATCTTCCAGCACAACAGAAGACAACGCGGCAAATTTTTTAAGGATACTTTCCCCGGGAAATGGTTCACCCTGCATTTCCAGATGGCCGGAACTTCCAGGATTGGACAATGCAATTTCCGGAGCAATGAGTCGAATTTCTCTGGGAATAAATCTCCCTTTCAACAATTCTCCCACGTCGAACTTCATGTTCAATCTAAAAGCCGTTATCTTTTCGGATCCTTCAGGTGAAACAACGGAGAGATTGTGAACACTGAGCCCCAATCCTCCCCACAAGGCCAGTTCTATTCTTCCCGAATAAAGTTCGTATCCGGAAATGCTTGAAATTTCTTCTAATAGATAAGTCTGAACGGATTTTTTTTGTATCAGCGTATTGAGGAACAGGATGGTTGCTGCAAACAGCAGGAACAGCAGGAAGGCAGGAAGAAGCAGTCCCTTTAATTTCTTATAAAATATCAAATAGAATCAAGCCTCAGATAATAGTCCCGGATTATCTTTCTATGGTCGAATGCAAGGTCTTTCGGGATAGAAGTACAATCGAAGACCCCGACATCTTCCGCATCATCAGCGGCGACCGGCATCCCTTCGCCCCTGGCCACAAAGACCACGGAAATGGTATGCTGCCGTGGGTCGCGGGAAGGATCCGAGTAGGCGCCCAATTGGAAGAGAAGTTCCACTTTGAGGCATGTTTCTTCTTCCGCCTCTCTCAGGGCCGCTTTTTCAAGGCTTTCTCCGTAATCGACGAAACCGCCGGGGATGGCCCACCCAAAGGGATAATTCTTTCTCCTGATCAAAACGATCCTGGAAACGCTAGTTCCTGTTCCCGGGCCATCGGCAGAGTCCGTAAAGCCGCCGGTGTACCCTGTCGAAAAAGAACTTTTCGTACGGATTCCATGGTCCGTAAACTTGATTCCCTGCCCCATTTCTATAATAATATCCACTGTAGGAACAGGATTTCTGTAGGAAGCTACCGGTTTGTTGCAATGGGGACAAGATAGAGTTTTCTTCATAAACTAATCATCCTTGATCTTTAAACCTAAAAACAGCAATTAGCTTTTAAGCTATTAGCCGTTAGCCTAATGATGTAAATGATTTATATCAGTTTTTCCTGTATTGCAACTTTCACTTTTTGATGCTGAGCTGTTTCTCCGTAAACGACTTATATTATAGAGCTAATAGCTAACGGCTAAGTGCTAATTGCACCTTTTAGGTTAAAATTAATACAGGGCTGGTATATAAGCAAGGTTAAATTTCTTGAACAAACCGAAAGGGCCCTGCAGGCTTTTTCTTCAACTGGGAATCTTCCATCCCATAGGTGACCCTGTGCACAGTTCTCCAATAAGCCCCAAACGAACCTTGCGACATATTGCACTCAGGTCTGATAACGAATCGTTCAGGCTGAGTGACAGCAACCTTGAAATCAAGACAACAAACTGGTATCGTTTATAAGAGTTGAAAAGTATTTGACACGTATCTTATTTTAACTTCCTGGTAATCAATTTGACAGTCCCTTTCCTCCATACATTAAAGACTTTTCTTCCCCTGAAAGCGTATTTCATCCAGAACCGTATCGCTCTTGCAGTGGGACTGGCTAGTCTTCTCCTTGTAGATTTCCTCCAGCTTCTTATTCCCCTGATCATTAGAAAAGCCATTAACCTCCTCACGATTCAATCTGTCCCGAACACCGGGCATCAGCTTTTAAAATATGCCATGATGATCGTGGGCATTGCGCTGGCGGTCACCCTGTTTCGCTATATCTGGAGACACATGATCATGGGCCATTCAAGAAAGGTTGAGATGCACCTGAGATCCCGGATCTACGGGCATATGCAAACCCTCTCCCTTTCATTTTTCAAGCGAACCAAAACAGGTGACCTCATGGCAAGGGCCATCAATGATATTAACTCGGTGCGAATGGCCAGCGGCATGGGCCTGGTGGCCTTTGTTGACGGGGCGGTCCTCGGAACTGCCGCAATAGGATTCATGATAGCCATCGATATGAGGCTTACGCTTATCGCCCTGATTCCCGCCCCGGTCGTGATTCTGGTTACACGGGCACTGACGAAACGCATGTCGGAAAGGTTTGAATCCGTACAGAAAACCTTTGCGGATCTCACGGAACAGGTCCGGGAATCCTTTGCAGGGGTAAAAGTGATCAAGGCCCATAACAGGGAGGAATGGGAATACGGAAAAACAAAGAAAATGGGGGCAAAATATGTTTCAGAAAATATGCGCCTTGCCGGAACGCTTGCCATTTTTTTTCCCATCATGAGCATCTTTTCCAATGCAGGCCTCGCCATCGTCATATGGCTGGGAGGAGGTTCTGTGATCCTTGGCGAAATTACCCCTGGAGATTTTGTAGCATTCATTGCCTACCTGAACCTTCTCACCTGGCCCATGATGGCCATGGGTTGGGTGACAAACCTTATCCAGAGAGGTTCCGCCTCCATGCGGCGCATTAACCGCATTTTAGAGGAAAAACCGGAGATTAACGACCCATTGCCCACCAGTCCCCTAACCCGTCGGGAAGATTCCCATGCCCCCCCTCACGGTTATGGATCCGGAAAGAAAGATTCCGCCATTGTCATCACTGACCTCAGCTTGAAATTTTCCGGACTTTCCGAGTACGCATTGAAAAACATATCCCTTGAAATAGATCGAGGAGAGACCGTTGCCGTTGTCGGTAAAGTGGGCTCGGGAAAAACCACCCTGCTGGAAATCATTCCACGCCTCTTGAATATCCCCCCCGGAAAAGTATTCGTGGAAGGTCAAGATGTTTGCCTGCTGCCCGTTCAGGAACTTCGGAGAAAAATCGGGTTTGTCACACAGGATCTCTTCCTGTTTTCAGATACAGTGCGTAACAACATTTCGTTTGGAAGAGAACTAACAGATGAAGAAATCATGGAATCCCTTCATATTGCCGATATTTCGGAAGAAATACAGGATCTTGAAGCCGGGATCGATACATGGTTGGGGGAAATGGGAAAAACCCTGTCGGGTGGTCAACGACAAAGGCTGACCATCGCGCGTGCCCTCGTACGACCTTTTCCCATTCTGATCATGGATGACGCGCTTTCCATGGTGGATATGAGGACGGAAGAAAAAATCCTCAACCGCATTCTCGATATCCGCAGAAACAAGACCACCCTGATTGTCTCCCACAGATCTTCAACCATTATGAGAGCAGATCGTATTATTGTTCTGGACAAGGGCAGAATTGTTGAACAGGGAACCCACAATAATCTCATTACACTGGATGGAAAATATGCCTCCCTTTACAAACAACAGCTCATAACGGAACGGCTGGAAATGGGGGACGTGCAATAAATGTTTGGAGATTATGGATATTCGGAAGAAGGCGAACTTGGAAAGCCTTATAATCTCAGATTGCTCAAACGCCTTGCGGGTTATGCATTCCCCTATGGAAAAACAGTTGCCGCAGGCCTTCTGTTCTCAATCCTGATCACGCTTTTTGACCTTGCAGCGCCTTACCTTACCAAAATTGCTATCGACCAATACATCCTGTCCTCCTGGTACGGAGCGGATTCCGAAAGAACGGTGAATCCTCAAGATCGGAACATCCTCAAAAAATACCGGAGACTTTTTATTCAAGACAAAGACAAATCATGGCTTTTTATCTCCAATGAAAACCTCAAAGATATAGATCCCGCCGAACTGCACCTGCTCAAACAAAAAGGGATTCTTTCCCCAGAAAGGTACTACAGGTTTAGTACCGAAAAACAGTCTCTTCTTCCGGATCAAGCCAAGAAATCAGTCCTGCAAATGAATGACGGTTGGAGCATGATCCCATACAGGTTGCTTGAGAACCTTCCCGAAAAAGATCTGATCAAGATTCGGGAAAGTGACCTGACGGGTGTCGCCCTGCTTGCTGCGCTTTTTTTCTTTATGCTTCTTTTATCCATAGGTTTCGGTTACGGTGAATACTATCTTCTTGAATCTACGGGCCAGCGGATCATGCTGGATATAAGGCTGGAACTTTTCAAGAAAATGCAGTCCCAGGCCGTGAGGTTTTTCGATAAGAACCCTGTGGGTCGTCTCGTGACAAGGGTAAGTAACGACATTGAAAACCTCAATGAAATGTTTAAATCCGTTTTAATCACGGTCTTCAAAGACTTGTTCATCCTCTTGGGCATCCTCATCGTGATGGTCACCATCAACTACAGGCTCGCCCTCATCTGCATTGCCCTTCTCCCCTTCATCTTCGGCATTACGATACTCTTCAGCACCATGGCGAGAGAGGCCTTCAGGGAACTGCGTGCGACGGTGGCAAAAATCAATACCTTTTTGCAGGAACGGATCCGGGGCATGAAGGTTATCCAGCTATTCATACGGGAAAAATCACAAATGGAGATTTTCGCCCGCATCAATCGCGAAAACTATCTTGCCGGCATGAAACAGATCCGCGTTTTTGCTGTTTTCATGCCATTAATGGAAATGATTTCTTCCATAGCGGTGGCCGTACTCATTTGGTACGGTGGAGGAAAGGTCATTCAGGAAGAATTGACCTTGGGATCCCTTGTGGCCTTTATCAGTTACATTCAGATGTTTTTTAAACCGGTAAGGGACATATCCGAAAAATACAATATCATGCAGCAGGCCATGGCTTCGACGGAAAGGATTTTTGAATATATCGACCAGGATGATGTCATTCCTGAAACTACGGATCCGATACTTCCGGAAAAAATAAGAGGCCATCTAATTTTCAAAAATGTCAGTTTCAGATACGATGAAGGTCAGCCTGTACTCAAGGATGTCTCTTTTGAGGTAAAACCCGGGGAAACAGTAGCCATTGTAGGATCTACCGGTTCAGGCAAAACCACCCTGGCCAATTTAATAGAGCGATTTTATGACCCTGATGAAGGTGCTATTATGCTGGATGGGGTTGACCTTAGAAAATGGTCCATGGGTAAACTCAAAACCACGGTCGGCATCTGCCTGCAGGACGTGTTCGTCTTCGCCGGGAGCATTGCAGAAAATATCTCACTGGGCAGGGAAGAGCTGAGCACCGAACAGATAAGGATCGCAGCTGAAACGGCCAATGCATTGTCTTTCATAGAAAGACTTCCAGGCGGTTTTGACCAGGAAATCAGTGAAGGCGGTTCAACCCTGTCCGCAGGACAGCGGCAGCTACTCTCTTTTGCCAGGGCCCTGGCAGGCAATCCACGGTTGCTCATATTGGATGAAGCCACCTCAAGCGTTGATCCTGAAACAGAACAGTTGATACAGGAGGCAATCCTGAAGATGGCCCAGGAAAGAACAACCATCATCGTGGCCCACAGGCCTTCGACCATTAAACATGCCGACAGGGTACTGGTCATGAAAAATGGCCACCTGACAGTTCGTTAGGAAGCAAACATTTCGCCAAATAAATCTTTGGAACTCTTGACAAAAAAAGCAAACCCTGAGATAATCAGACTCGCTGAGATTCACTAGGGGTTGTAAAGGACACCAGCCTCCCCGAACGGGAGTTTCCACCACAGGGATTGACAAGAGGACAAGTTTGTCATGGGTAAACCGGTTGTATCGATCGTACATTATGAAAAAAACCAAGAATCAGTCCGCACAGCTGTAGAGCTGTGTGGAGGGCTGAATCACCTGCTCGCCAAAGCAAGAGTATTCATTAAACCCAATATCGTTTTCTGGACTCACAAGATCCCCTTTCCAAAATGGGGAGTAATTACCACTTCCCGCATCATAGAAGAGATGGTAATTCTTTTAAAAGAAAAGGGTGTAGAAGAGATCACGATCGGCGAAGGTATGGTTATCATGCCCAACGACCGGGAAACACCAGCCTTTGCTTTTGAAAGTCTCGGATATAATCTTCTGAAAAAACGTTACGGCGTCAAAACGATCAATGTCCATGAACAAAAATTCCGTGAAGTGGACTTGGGAAACGGAGACACCCTTCATTTCAATACAGATATCTTAGACAGTGATTTCGTAATAGACATTCCTGTATTAAAAACCCATGCACAGACGGTAGTCAGCCTCGGAATCAAGAACCTTAAAGGAATGATCGATATAAAATCCCGGAGAAAATGTCACAACGCAGACCCGGAGAAAGATCTCAATTACTGGGTCAGCAAACTGGCAGACCCCATGCCCCCCATGCTCACCCTTCTGGACGGTATCTATACAACGGCCCGGGGGCCAAGTTTTGATGGACGCGTCCGAAGGAATAATATCCTCGTGGCTTCGGCGGATGTACTATCGGCGGATCTGGTGGGGGCCATGATATTGGGTCATGAACCATCAGAAGTCCCGCACCTGGTCCACGCGGCAAAAAATCGTAACAGACGCCCGGATCTGACAGACGTGGAAATTGTGGGGGAAGAGATTGAAAAAGTGGCCTCCCGTCATGAATCCACCTTCCCGTACAGCGATGATACCCTTCCCCTTCCCATGGCTAGAATGGGAATCAAAGGCCTGACCTATCGCAAATACGATCTGACCATGTGCACCTATTGCTCAGGACTAAACGGTGTTGTGCTTGCAGCCGTTGCCGCAGCCTGGAACGGCCAACCGTGGGACGATGTGGAAGTGCTTACGGGAAAATCGATGGCGCCTTCCCCGGGCATGAAAAAGACCATTCTTTTTGGGAAGTGCATGTATCAAAAACATAAAGACAACCCGGATATTCAGGAGATGATTCCCATTAAGAGCTGTCCGCCAAAACCCGCGAGCATCATAAAAGCCTTTCACCAGGCCGGCATTGAAATCAACCCATCCATGATCGAAAATGCAGACATGGCTCCGGGATTTTTCATGAAAAAATATGAGGGGAAACCGGAGTTTGAAGAAGGTCATTTTACCGTCATTTGAGCAGGGAAGATGTTTCTCACAAGAGGTCTCCCGCAGAGACGCAAAGACGCAAAGACGCAGAGAATAAGAAAAGCACAAACCCTAAACCCAAATAAAGAGCACGAGGAAAAAACTATTACTACCCATACGGAATATACGTTCATTGAAAACAAGGCGGATCTTGAAAAAGCAGCCATGGAACTTGAGGGCCATCCGGAGATCGGCGTGGATCTTGAGGGGGATTCCATGTTCCATTATCAAGAGAAAGTCTGCCTGTTTCAAATTGCCAGCCCTTCCTCGAATTTTCTTATTGACCCTCTCGCTGTAAAGGACCTTTCACCGTTGGCCCCTGTTTTTGCTGACAAAAAGGTCAAAAAAATTCTTCATGGGGCCGATTACGACATTCGTTCCCTGTACAGGGATTTCACCATTGAGGTGAATTCCCTTTTTGACACACAGATCGCCGCACGCTTTCTCGGTATGAAGGAAACCGGCCTTGCCAGCCTGCTCCTTAAAAAATTCGATGTTGTCAGCGACAAAAGGTTCCAGAAAAAGGACTGGTCCCGGAGACCCCTTCCGGAGCCCATGCTTGATTATGCCGTTCAGGACATCTGTTATCTCCTCCCCCTGGCCCACATTCTTACGCAGGAATTGATAGAAAAAAATCTTCTTTTCTGCGTGGAGGAAGAATGTAGACTATTGACCGGGGTCCGACCAAATTCATCCAAGAAAAAGCCGCTTTTCCTGAATTTTAAAGGCGCATCAAAACTGGATCCCCGAGATCTTGCTGTTTTGGAAAAAATTCTGTGCATGCGTGATGAAATAGCTAAACGGAGAGACTGTCCCCATTTCAAAGTGCTTGGAAATAAGCCTATCTTTGAAATTACAAGATTCAAACCCTTGAATAAGAGGGATCTTTCAAACATTCAGGGGCTCAGTCCCAAATTAATCAGCCTGATGGGAGACGAAATCGTTGAAAAGGTCAAGGAAGGATTTGAACTTCCAAGCAGCAAGCTCGAGACATTCCCGAGAAAGGTCGTAAAGCGACTGAGGGCAAAGGAAACATCCAGAATAAAGGCATTGAAAAAATGGCGGGAGCGATTAGGCCAAAAACGCGGGCTTGATCCGTCTCTGATTTGCACCAACGCCCAAATACAGGCGCTTGCCATAGCAAACCCGAAGGAGCCTGAAGAGATGAAAGGTCTTCAGGAGATCAGAAAATGGCAGGTAGAACTCTTTGGCCCCGGTATCTGTCATGTCCTTCAAGATACCGTTTGAATCAGGGTATATAGACAGGTTCCCTCATTATGCTTTCAATGCCCTTGAAAGCAACTGCGGAGATTTCCGGGTGGGTGTCTTTCAAAGCTGCGATCTGCCTGAGGTGATCTGCCGTCCTCATAATCAGGGAAGCCATGTCCCCCTCACTCACATGCACGGTAACGATCAGTTCCTCCCATGACATCCCTTTTGCCCACAAGTAGACAGCCGCTGCAGGCCAGTACAATACAGGGGGGCCCTGAAAGCCCCTGTTCGATTTCAATTCCCTGATCTCAATAATTTTTTCCTGAATTACACCAAACGTATCCTCCATGGGACGCAAATCCTGTTCTCCCGCGAGGATCTCCACATCCTGGCCCCTGTCCCAGACAAACGGCGCAAGGCCTCCCGCCAGATTTTCCGGGGGGATATTTTCAAACGCCCCCGTTCTGATGGCTTCGGCTATGAGAAGAGGCTGATCCAGTCTGAGATTAGATGCCCACCTTCCATCGACAGTCAACGTGCCATGTTCATCTGCAAAATCGGTTTCTTTGAGAAAACGTAAATGTCGCTTGAAACTGTACCACAACCAACTGCCGGACCCCTCCATTCTGGCGATGACGGACTTAAATTCCTCCACGATTCGCAGAATTCTGTTTTTCTTTTCCGCGTGGCAGATGCTTTTATGGGGACATTCTTCACAGGGCAGTGAAGCAATCCTTTCTTTCAGGCGACACGATTCATCATCTTCAGGAAAGGCTTCAGAGGGAGCATCCCCCACCGGTCTCAGATCTTCCAATACAATCTCGTCAAAAATGCGATCCAGCTTATCCCTTGAATAATCCTCGGGAATACGCACGATCTGATCAAAAACAACCTGGATCTGATTGAGATCTACCCTTTTCAATTTAAGTTTTCGTTTTTTCCCGGGGTCTTTTTTCAGGATGTTGTGGGAAGCGCATATCTGCCTTCCCCTGTCGAAATAGGTCTTAAAAACCATGTAAACTTTATTGTTTTTATGAAGGAAAAGCCTTCCCGGCGTCAAGACCGTCCCATTGCTCTCTTGGTGTTCCCGAAACCTGGAAACCTGACGCGCTTCCACGCCTCGGATCAGGGACGATCGAATCATCATGTGGTCATAGACCTCCCCGGGATCATCCTTGTTGCATCGAGCTTCCGGCAGGAGTTTTTCGATCTTTGAGATGAGGTCGTCACATCTGTCTTCCAGTTCAGGGTTCAATCCCCCATACTGGTAAGCGGCAAAAGAGTGTTTCAGAAGATCTTTTATCTCTATGGGGGTATGGGAAAGAAGAAGGTTCAGCGTCATGGAAAAATTAATATGGATCTGGCTCGAAACAGGATCAGGGGAAGCATCTTCCAATCTCTGCACCAACTTGGGCTTCAGATAGGGACCCGGTATGGTCAATGCAAAACCGATATTGTCCTTTCCCCTCCTGCCTGCCCTGCCAATCATCTGGTGGAGATCAACCACCGACAAATCGACGAATTCATGACCATTATAACGATCGCTCTGAAGTAAAGCCACGGTTCGTGCGGGAAAATTAACTCCAGCCGCCACAGTGGATGTACAGAAAATGGCTTCAAGGAGCCCCTGATTCATCAATTTTTCAATGAGCATCTTCCAATAGGGAAGCTGTCCCCCGTGGTGAGAACCAACCAGGGATTCCAGCAGGTATTCGATCTGCCGGTGTTCTTTCAGATGGGGATATTCCACCAGAAAAGACCGCAATACCGCCTTGATTTTTCTTTTTTGCCCATCCTTTTTGCTTGGCTGGCAGGTAAGAATTGCATTATCGCAATCCGCTCTGGATTTGAGGAAAAAGATGGCTGGAAGAAGATCAAGCTCTCTGAGGCATTTCAGCATTTTTCCATAATCGGGCGCACCGTGTCGGCCCCTGGCATTGGAACTTTCCGCGAGGAAATTCTTTACCTTGGGGTCGAGCCCTTTGGCGCTCCCTAATGGAACCACGAGACCGTCCGGGAACAGAAAAAGCGTCTTCAGGGGAACCGGCCTTATATGGCTCTGAATCACCCTGTTCGAAGTGCCCCTGATTTTTCCCAACCAGGCGCACACGTCGTGCGGGTTTGATATGGTGGCGGAAAGGAGCAGGAGTTTCACCCTCGACGGCAAATAGATCATCACTTCTTCCCACACCACACCCCGGTCAGGATCGTTCAGATAATGCGCTTCGTCAAGGATGACGAGATCCGTTCGAATGTTCACCCCTTTGTGCATGGCATCGTAGAGCTGGTTGCGCAGGATCTCCGTGGTACCCACAATAACCGGTGCGTCTTGATTTTCCTTCCTGTCGCCGGTAATAATGCCGCAATTTTCAGGACCGAACTCGCGGGCGAATTGCTGATAGATGGAATTGGAAAGGGCCTTGAGAGGGGACGCGTACCATACCCGCATATTCCTTGCGAGGTACTCATATATGGAATGGGAGGCAATCCAGGTCTTTCCTGATCCGGTTGGGGCAGTCACCAGGACATCATGATCCATGGCTGCTTCAACAGCCTCAACTTGAAACGGATCGGGGATGAAAGCGGTTTTCGCAGGAACACCGATTTGCTGAAAAAAAGGCTTGAGTACCGGGTCTATCCTGGGTTTTGAATAATCTGGCTCTTCTCGGAAACGATCTTTTTTTCCGGAACGCGATGATTTTGGTCGACGATAATATTTTTTTCGGGTCACTGAATCCTTATAACTTTCTTCCCTTAATAGAGCAATTAGACGTTAGGCTAATGGCTGAGTTTAGATTGAAGACGCTAAATGCAACTGCCTGCACAACAGGTGCACCCGAATCTTCCATTTTCTTTGACGGGCTACCTCACCAGCTCCGCCGAGATCAAATCCATGTCCTGGAGGTAGTCCTTCATTACGGCATCCACAGGAAGTGCCTGTACCACTTCGATGATTTCAGGAACAATCACACTGCAACCCTGCCCTATTTTCAGGCTGTTAAAATAAATCTTTTCCACCGTTTCCCTTACAAATAATCTCGCAGCCCCTTTCAAAAAATCCGGTGTACGAGCCTGCCCTTCCTGATGAACAGCTGCCTTGTGGCAGAGGGCCTTGGCGGTCTCCGCCCAGGTCATCATATCGGCCAGGAGAAACATCACGTGCTGGGACTTTGTGAGCTTGTTTGCGCGTGTCTTTAAAATGACGGTATTCATGGCGGTAATTGCTCCAGCCAGGGCAGGTCCTCCTGTTTCCACGGAGAGCTCGTTGAGCCTGTCCGCCATTTCCTTATAAAAGCCGCCTTTGGATCGCACAGTAGATCTCAGACGGAACATGGCAATGATACTTCTCTGGATTTCGCTCGTCCCTTCGTAGATGGTCAAAATTTTCACATCCCGCTTAATTTTTTCCACCTCGTATTCCTTGATATAGCCGTAACCACCGAATGCCTGAATGGCATCGTTGGCCATGGCATCACCCGCCTCCGTGGCAAAATATTTTGCGATGGAACCTTCCACCTGCAGGTCTTCCTCGTCGGTATCAAGCCTTCTTGCCACTTCTTCAATATACGCACGGGCCGCTTCAAGCCGCACCGCGTTCGGGACCAAAAGCCTGTGGGTGTACCCCTGTTTCTCGGCAAGGGTAGTGCCGAATTGAATTCGTTCCTTGGAATATTTAATGGAACGTTCCAGGGCGGCCACGCCACCCCCGAGGCCGAATGTAGCCACCATAAGCCGTGTGTATCCAAATACCTCATTAGCCTGTTTCAATCCCTGGCCTTCAACACCTCCCAGGAGGTCTTCGACAGGGATAAAAAGATCTTCCAGGGTCAGGGGACAGGTATCCGATGCGCGAATCCCGTGTTTGTCCTCATGTTTTCCCGGGATAAGTCCCTCCGTACCGCCTTCCACAACGAAAAAGGAAGGTCCATCCGGTGCTTCGGCAAGAATAGTATAGAGTTGCGCTACGCCCCCGTTGGTAATGAACTGTTTCTGCCCGTTGAGCTTGTACCCTTTGATTTCACCCTTGTCATTCAACACCCGCTCGGCCTTTGTTTTCAAGGCCTGAACATTGGACCCGGCCTCAGGCTCTGTGACGCCATAAGCAACCACCAGACCCTCTTCCGCGATTTTTGTAATGTACTTTTGCTGCTGTTCAGGCGTACCGCCGACACGCAGGGGGTCCATTCCGAGGCATATGGCCAAAAAAGATGTGGCCACGGCAAGGTCCATTTTGGCCATTCTTTCCGACACGATGGAGATCTCTGTTGCGCCTGCGCCCAATCCGCCAAATTCCTCGGGGATAAAAATGAGATGAAGGGCAATATCAGGTCCTAACATGAACCGGATCAGTTCTTCCGGAAATTCCCCCACCCTGTCCATTTCCAGTTTGGTTTCCAGGGGAAGTTTTTCCCTCTCGAGTTTTTCTATGGTATCAAGTACCATAGACAATATTTCCGGATCCATTTTTCCCTGTTCAGTCATTTTCCCTACACCCTCCATATTCTGCTCACTTTAAGTGGGTTTGTTTTCTAGCCTCTTTTCTTACCCTCTTATTATCGCCCCTCAAGCCCCTTACGTCAAGTTGAAAAACCCGGTTCCACGGTCATCCTCAATCAAAATGAGAGTTACCATGAAGGGCATGAAGAACATGAAGGGTTTGAAGGTTAAAGCTCCTGAATCTTCGTTTCATCTGAAACAAACATCAAATTTCTTTAAAATATAGATAGTTATATTTATATTTCAATCATTTAATTCACTTACGCTTTCTTCATGCCCTTCATGTTTTTCATGGTGAATTCTTTCTATCCTAAACACAGACAATCCCAGTTAAATCTTCTAAATTGTTCTTGACCCGGCTTTTCCCTTGACATTGTTTCCTTCCACAATTATTGAGAAATCATGCCCTCGTAATCCGGGGCTTGGATGATTTCTGGTAAACCAAGGAATATTGAATGGCCATGTATTCGAAATGACAATCAAACGCCTCCTGATATTGATCCCTGTCCTGATCATCCTCTTTCTCGTCCAGTCATACCTGTGGGTCCCCACCTATGAAGAACAGACGAAAGGAAACCCGGATCGCCTTCACGAATATATCACGGCGTCTCTTGGAGATGCCACACTCCTCAACCCTATTCTTTCGGCGAACTCTACAAGCAGCCGTATAGAGTCCATGGTATTCGACGGTCTGATTGATTATGACGATGAATTAAATTTCAGGGGCCGACTGGCCACTTCGTGGGAAGTCCTGGAGGAAGCCTATTTTTATGTGAATGAAAAGGCTGAAATCCCGGGGCAAGGCGCCGCAGACGCCCACGATATGGTTCAATTTATTCAGGAGGCCATGGAAAAAAAGACCCTTCCGGATTCTGAACTGAGCGGAACACTTCGTCGAATAAAAGACGTTGCCCTTATCCCTGCGAATACTTATGAAACAACCCGGATAGAGAAAAAGGGGAAGGAAGAAAAAAAGTTCAGAATCACGGTTCATGCGCCGGCCCGGATCAAGCTGACCCTTTCGGAAGTGGATCAGGACCTTTTCACCAATCTTGCAAAGCTTTTAGGAAAAGAGTATTTTGCATCGTTTGATGCCGAATCATGCCTGCAAATGGAACCTCAGACAGATAACGAAACAAAAACCGCCTATGCAAAGGAGGTCCTTCCAGCCACCGAGCATAATCCCGTGCTTATTTTCCACTTAAGACCGGACGTAAAATTTCACGACGGACACGTCTTTGATGCCGGGGATGTAAAATTCACCTATGACGCAATTATGGATCCGGCAAATCTTTCTCCAAGGGTATCCGATTATGAACCGATAAAACAGGCTGAAGTAATTGATCCACTGACCATTCGAATCGTTTACAAGAGACTTTATTCCCAGGCATTGGGAACATGGGGCATGGGCATGCTGCCGGAGCACCTGTTGAACCGTGAAGCGCTTCTAAAGGAGGCTGAAGATTCAGACGCCGCTCCGGAGAAATTTTCCATTAGACAGAGCAGCTTCAACCGACATCCCATAGGGTGCGGACCCTTCGTTTTTGAGGAGTGGAAGTCCGATCAGTATATAGCGCTGTCCGGATTCGACCAGTACTGGGAAGGCCCCCCTAATTACCGGAAATATTTTCTGCGAATTGTCCCTGATCTCCTGACCCAGGAGATGGAGTTTTACTCCGGAACTCTGGATAGCTATGATGTTCAGCCTCACCAGGTGGAACGGCTTAAAAAGGATGAAAGGTTCCAGTGTTTTTCAGGCACTTCTTTCGGATATACCTATATCGGATACAATATGCGAAGGGCGCCCTTTGATGATGTCAGGGTACGAAAGGCCTTGAGCATGGCCATAGACGTGAACAAAATCATCGATTACGTACTTTATAAACAGGCAGAGAGAATCACCGGACCGTTTGTCAAACAAACCGACTATTACGACCATGACATCCAGCCGATTCCTTATGACCCGAAAGGCGCGCTCCGATTGCTCAAAGAAGTGGGGTGGCAGCGAAATTCTGAGGGGTGGCTTGAAAAAGACGGAAAACGATTCGCTTTTACGCTCATCACCAATAGTGGAAATGATATCAGGAAAGCGGTTCTGGCCATTGCTCAGGATGCCTGGAAACAAATCGGCATTGATGTGCGCACGGACATGCTTGAATGGTCGGTTTTTATCCAGGAGAGGGTGGATAAGGCTGACTTTGATGCGTTGATCCTGGGTTGGGTCATGGGGATAGAACCGGATCTTTACCAGATATGGCATTCCTCGCAGACACATCCTTACCAGCTGAATTTTGTGGGATTTAAGAACAAAGAGGCGGATGAACTGATCATAAAAATACGGCAGGAATACAACCATGAAAAGCAAGTGGAGTACTGTCACAGGCTCCACAAAATTATCGCTGGGGAACAGCCCTACACTTTTCTGTACGTGGGAAAATGGACAGCTGTCCTGGATAAAAGGATTCTCATTAAAGAACTGGATAAGGATGGGGTCATGTTGTACAAAAAAATCAAGCCCACTAAGACGGGAAATTACACCTTTCATTTCAACCGGTGGGAGAAGGTTCCTGACATGCCGGAACTTGCCCCTTAAAATAAGGCAACCCTTATGTTTTCTTTCATTGGACGAAGCATCATTCAAAAAACCATCACGCTCTTTTTTGTATCCGTGGTCTCTTTTCTTATCATTCACCTGGCGCCTGGTGAACCAAGCCAGGTGGACCCTCTGAACCCCAAATTTACCCCGGAGATGGTGGAGCGGTTCCAAAAAGAATTCCACCTGGATAAGCCACTGTATATACAGTATCTTTATTTTTATAAAGGGCTTTTTACGGGGACAATTGTCTCCTGGAAGGACAACCAGTCCGTCCTTCTGAAAATATGGGAACGTTTCCTGAACAGCCTTCCTCTTTTCATTGTAGGAACCATTCTCACATGGACGCTGTCGTTTCCGGTAGGCATCCGTTCCGCCATTTTCAGGGGGGGCATCTATGACAGGAGCGCCACTTTTCTGTCTTACTTCCTGATTTCCATCCCGGGGTTTTTCTTTGCCTACATCCTGATTATCCTTACAGTGACAGTGCTTCATGTTCCGGTGATCGGGATGGAGACCTTTGGATTAAGCGCCTATTCGTGGCCCCACCTCTTCATGGATAGGATATGGCACCTTCTGATTCCTTCGGTATTAGGCGCTACAGGGGGCATCGCGGTTTTGTCAAGATATGTGCGAAGCCAGATGCTTGAGGTGGAGGGCCAGGATTATGTGCGTACCGCAAAGGCAAAGGGTCTGCCACCCGAACAGGTGCACTACAAACATGCCCTTAGAAACGCCCTGCTGCCGTTTGTAACCATGTTTGGATTGATCCTCCCCGGGTTGATCGGCGGATCCGTGATCATTGAGTCCATTTTTTCATGGCCAGGGATGGGAAGGATGGCCTATGAAGCAATTCTGGCAAGGGATTATCCCATTATTCTTACCGTGAATTTTGTTTCGGCCGTACTGGTTCTTGCGGGAACCTTTCTCTCGGATCTTCTTTATCTCGTTGTAGACCCCAGGATCCGATTATGATTCCTACAGAAAACATGGAACATCCGGAGGCCCCGAAACGAACAAGGCTTGAGGAGTTGTGGCTTCTTTTCAAAGAAAACAGGCTGGCGATCCTGGGCCTGGTGATTTTTGCTCTTTTTTTCACCACAGCCGTTGTCGGCCTGATTCTCACTTCGGGGCAAGACCCAATTTTAGATCCTGCCATCATCCGATTACAGGAAAAGCTTCTTCCTCCCTTGGCAAAGCCCAGCCTGGAAACCATGAGCCAGAACGAGGCGCCAAAACTGGGCATTTATCTTTTTGGTACGGATGACCTTGGTAGAGACGTGTTCGCCAGGATGCTCCAGGGAGCCTGGGTTTCCCTGACCGTTGGATTTGTAGCCGTCGGCATTTCCGTTCTGGTGGGCATATTCATGGGGGGTATCGCAGGGTTTTTTGGACAACGCCATATTACCTATGATCAGGTCCTGATTACCGCCATCATGTTTGCGGGTGTTGTCCTGCTTGGGCTGGGAAAGGACATGGCAGGAATCGCAGCGCTCTTTGTTGGACATGCCTCTATTGCCTTTCTATTCATTTCAAAACGGACGTTTTGGAAGAAGAATTCTATTCCTAAGTGGCTGAAAACACTTCATAGGAACGCGATTGCCCTGGATACCATCATCATGCGGTTAGTAGATATCATGCTCTGTTTCCCGAGCTTTTTCCTGATCTTGACCGTTGTGGCCCTGCTTCCTGCAAGCATGTACAATATCATGATCGTTATCGGGCTTACGAGCTGGATGGGAACCACACGCTTTGTGCGTGCGGAATTCCTGTCTTTGAGAGAGCAGGATTTTGTTGCAGCGGCAAAGGCCCTGGGGGTTGGGAATTTCAGGATTATCTTCCGCCATATGATGCCCAATGCCATCGCCCCGGTTCTTGTGTCGGCAACCATCGGTATCGCCACCGCCATCTTGACGGAAGCCGGGCTCAGTTTCCTCGGTTTCGGCGTTCCGCCCCCGCATGCCACCTGGGGAAATATTCTCTCGGACGGCAAGCGCTTTATTTTTGACGCCCCCTGGCTTACATTCATACCGGGCATCTCAATTCTTATTGTCGTGCTTTGTTTCAATCTGTTTGGCGAGGGGCTTAAAGATGCCATGAATCCGAAACTCAGGGAAAAGTAAAAGGGATGTCCAATGGAACATGACAACAACCCTCTGCTCTCTGTACAGGACCTGAAAGTCTATTTTCACGGAAGAGACGACACGGCACGCGCCGTAGACGGCGTCAGTTACAATGTAGGAAAAGGAGAGACCGTCTGCCTGGTGGGGGAAAGCGGCTGTGGAAAAACGGTTTCAGCCCTTACCGTCCTTGGTCTCGTGCCTCAACCTCCTGGGGAAATCGTATCAGGGGATGTTCTTTTCAAAGGAAAAAGTATTCTCGGGCTGAAAGATGAAGAATTGCAGCATATCCGTGGAAACAAAATTGCCATGGTCTTTCAGGAACCGCTCACATCCCTCAATCCGGTTTTCACCATCGGGGATCAGATCGCGGAAGCTATCCAGGTTCACGAAGACGTAGATGCGAAGACTTTGATAGAACGGTGTGTCAGGCTATTAAGGGACGTGGGAATCGCGTCACCCGAACAAAGGCTGAAAGATTATCCCCACCAGCTGAGCGGCGGGCAGAGGCAGAGGGTCATGATAGCTATGGCGCTTGCATGTAGCCCTGACCTGATCATTGCAGATGAACCCACCACGGCCCTGGATGTTACCGTACAGGCTCAGATTCTTAATCTTCTGCGAACCATCCAGAAAAAGGTCTCCATGTCCATTCTGTACATTACCCACGACCTTGGCGTTGTAGCAAATATCGCAGACAAAGTGTACGTGATGTACTCTGGACAGATTGCGGAGCAGGGAAATACGGAACAGATTTTCACACAATCCCGGCACCCCTATACACGGGGTCTTCTGGCATCTCTCCCCGGCAGGTCACAACGAGGAAGCAGACTGCACAGCATCCCTGGAACCGTTCCGAATCCTTCTTACAAACCCGCGGGTTGCCCCTTTCATCCACGGTGTTCTTCAGCAATGGAGACCTGCCGTTCTATTCCTCCGGAAATGTGCGACTATGGAAACGGTCATCTGAGCAGGTGCCCCGTGATCTATGAACTTGAACTCGAAGAGAAAAACAGGGAAAAGCGTGGAAACTGACCGGGAAACCATTTTAAAGGTCGAAGACCTGAAAAAGTATTTCCCTGTGCGAAGGGGCTTTTTCCAGAAAATATCCGGATGGATCAAGGCCGTTGATGGGGTGGATTTTGCCATAGAAAAGGGCCACAGCCTGGGGCTTGTGGGGGAAAGCGGGTGCGGAAAATCGACTGTAGCCAGGGTAATTTTGAAACTCCTGGAACCGGATGGGGGAAACCTGATTTTCAAGGGCAGAAATATTGCAACCCTTTCTCCAAAAGAGATGCAACCTCTTCGAAAAGAGATGCAGATCATCTTCCAGGACCCGTTCAGCTCTCTCAATCCTCGGATGACCATCGGACAATCCATTGATGAAGGTTTGAGGGGAATGGGGTTTTCTAAAAAGATGCGAACGGATCGAAGGAACGAACTCCTTGAAATGGTGGGAATTTCTTCCCGTGTTGCCGATCGTTACCCCCACGAGTTCAGCGGCGGGCAACGTCAGCGGGTGGGAGTTGCAAGGGCATTGACCGTAAATCCGTCCCTGATTATCTGCGACGAACCGGTTTCCGCCCTGGATGTCTCCATACAGGCGCAGATCATCAATCTCCTCAAAGACCTGCAGAAACAGTTTGATCTGAGCTATCTTTTCATTTCCCACGACCTGAATGTAGTAGGATATTTCAGCGACAGGATAGCTGTCATGTATCTGGGCCGCATCATGGAATACGCCGAGGCCGATGAGCTTTTCAAAAGACCCCTTCACCCGTATACCTCGGCCCTTCTTTCTGCGGTACCCGTCCCCGACCCACTCCGGAAAAAGGAGCTTACCGCCCTTGGAGGGGACGTACCGAGCCCACTGGATCCACCGCCGGGCTGCCGATTCCAGGGAAGATGTCCACAAGTGGAGAACCGGTGCAGGGAGAAGGAGATTGAGCTATTTTCAGTGAATAAAGGCCATCTGGTCCGGTGCTGGAAAACAACCGGAAATTAGCCTGGCCGTTTTTTTTGCTTGACTTTTTCGGAACGTTTTAATAAACTGAGAGTTTATTGGGGGATCGTATAGGGGCAATACGGTGGGTTCTGGTCCCATTGACCGAGGTTCGAATCCTCGTCCCCCAGCCAGGAAGAACAGTAACGAGTAGGCAGTAATCAGTAGGGAGCTTGTGATCGTGGGTGGTAAGTCTACCTGGGTTTCATTCCTTACGCCATAGTGCTTACTCTTTACTTTTTGTAGGGGTCCCATCGTCTAGCGGTCTAGGATATCGGCCTCTCACGCCGGAGACACGGGTTCGATCCCCGTTGGGACTACCAAGTATATCAAGGACTTAGCCAGCTCTGGCAAGTCCTTTTTGCTTTTCAGGACGTTTTTTCTACTCTATTCCTGCCTACAACCTAAATCCTGCATTCACTATTTCCGGAATATCAGACACGCAGCCCTGACACCCGACACCTGGCACCTCGGTGAGGACAGGATCTCGAAATTCTTCACCGGAAAACGCCATGAATTTCATTCATTCACGGGTATTGAAGTTAGAACCAAGCCCAAGAATAGCATCACCCACACAATGGCAAGCGCATTCACAACAGCCTTACCACGTTTTGTCAAAAACCGCATGGTACCTTTCGCACCTATTCTCATGGGCGATCGACCCTCCAATTCCAACTTGACTTTGAACCCCAAATCATGATCTTCTATATTTCTTATTCCTTGCTCCTTAGAAGTGTTCTTACATTTTAACGTTTGTTCCTGGAGAAATGAATACGCCGTCAAACAAATCTTTTTGACGATTTCTTTCTTTCCCCCGAAAAAAAGGTTGACAGAGTGCCAAACATAATTCTATTCTGACTACCAGTTTCTTAAACATAAGTAATATGTATTTAAATGATAAGCAAAACTTAGGAGGAATGGCTATGTGGATTCGTAAACGTGTTTTATTGTCACAAATTATGGTGGTTTTTGCTTTTCTGTGCTTCACAGCGCCAGTCTTTGCTGCTGACCCTTTTGCAGGACGTATCCTGCCGACCAAAAAGGTCAGTTTTTTCAATGATGGAAAGAAAGTCGGGCAGTATACCGCAGAAGCCCCCCTCCCCTGGAACACCCTCGTCAAATGTGAGGGCCGGACTGCCGTTAGAATGGATCAGATGTACGTTGTGTTTGAAGATGACAGCTCTTTTATCATCTCCCGGACCGAAACCGGAGACACCTTGGATCTCAAAACCGGCACTGCCTATTTCACGCTTAAAACACTCCCTGAAGGACTGACCTTTGGGACCCCTCAGGCCGCTGTGGTAACCGAGGGTATGATTCTTAATGCCGCCACCGATAACCAGTTGTTGAAGGGGTATGTGAAGGTCGACAAATCCACATCGGAGCTGGGTGTTGTGGAAGGTGGTCGACTCATGGTTCGAACTGCTGACGGGCAACAAACCATCAAATCCGGGCAACGGATTATTCTGGCGCAGGCCGAGCTGGGTGGGGGTGCTGGTTTATCAAATCTTGCCATCGGCCTGGCAGCTTTGGGTGGGACGGTCGCGGTTGGGACTGCCTTGGCAATTGTAGACAACCCAAACGATGATAACAAAAACGAAGAGGGTAGTCCTTATACGCCACCGAACTAGTTACTCCTCTATTCCCCCATATTTTCTTTCTCAAGTGCGCCTTCCTTAGTAATAAGGGGGGCGTTCTTGCTCTTTTTCGGAGTTCAGGTCCTTCCTAATTTCAGGCTGATGCTTTAAGACAATTGAACCAATACGAAGTTTGAGGTGAGAGAATGTACTCTGATAAACAACGAGGAAGACAGCTGCTTCGGCGAATGCTGGTCGTCGTTTTCTTGGCGTTATTGGTGGCAGGATGCACTAACAATTCCATGACCAAAAACGAGATGGTCGAAACCCGTATTGCTACAACGAACCAGTCAAACCGCGTAAGCGATCGCAATGAGCATATCTTCAAGAATACCCAGCCACTGATTGCGACAACGGATCCTCTTCTGGGTCCCGGCGACCTTCTTGAACTGAAAGTCTTCGAGGCCCCTGAACTGGCGACCATGGTTCGGATCGGTTCCCGTGGGTTCATTACGCTTGCGCTTCTTGGCGATGTGGAGGTTGCGGGACTCTCCGCACGTGAACTGGAAATGAAGGTTGAGGACCTCTACCGGGCCAAGTACATCAAAGATCCTCATGTGAGTCTTTTTGTTCGGGAGCACCTGAGCCAGAAAATCAACATTGTGGGCCAGGTCAAGACCCCGGGTACCTTTGAATTACCGGCTCGGATGAAGCTCCTGGATGCCTTGGCCCTTGCCGGCGGCCTCACCGATAAGGCCGGTAGCATGGCTCGGGTCCGTCGTGTGGGAAAAACAAGGGAAGAGACCGGCTCCTATGTGGTGGACCTGGACCGGCTCATCAACGAAGGGGCAACCGAATTAAACATTCCTATTCACGGTGGTGACGTTATCTTTGTCGAGGAGGGCGGCATGTTTTACGTGGACGGGGCTGTCCGAAGGTCGGGCGCATTTCCGATCAAGCCGAGAACCACCCTGGAAGAAGCGATCATGACCTCCGGAGGCTTTCTTTCCTATGCAGATTCGGAAGATGTGATCTTAGTCCGCCGAAATGCAGAAAACAGGCGGGTGGTCAGGCATATGAACCTTGAAATTGCCAGTCATGGGTCGTACCTCATCGAGGACGGGGATATCCTGGTGGTGGGCTCGACTTTCTGGGGGCGGGTTGTCAGCGGGAGCGGCATTAGTCTCGGCGTGCCATTCATCGGCAGCATAGGCTACTCCAACCCGGAGAGATATCGGTAAGACCTAAAATCAATACCCGTGAATGAATTCCATTCACCTTTGTTTGTCAGGCATTTGCGCGTTACTCGAATTTTCTCTCTTATAGGCCTTTTTCAGGTGTCAGGTTTCGG
>CAYOWC010000036.1:0-9421 GCA_964407525.1 uncultured Desulfobacteraceae bacterium
GGTACATCACATTAATTACTGCAATGGTAAAACCTTTTTACGGTACCACTACCGGAAGTAGTGGTTTACGCCAGATAATCAATTAGCCGTGTCGAAATTAAATATTGATGATTGATATAGTTAAACAAGAGATTCAACTGAACCAACACTTATCGAACTTGTAAATCCACAAAAATCAATTTGTTATTGATAGGGAATGGAGTGTGCATGAAACCAGTTATTGTTGCAAGTACGGACGGTAAGGAAGCCCAAAAGATAATTGAAAGTATTCCCAACGATCATAAAGTCGCTATTATCGAATCTTCTAATCGGCTCAAAATCCTGTTGAATATCTCTACAATGGTCATTTTAGGTCGTAGCTTCTATGAGCAATATGGCAAGGATTTTTTTAGGAGTCTTTTGAAAAATCATCACCCTCCGTTTCTAATGCTCACATCTGTCGATGATATCCAGACAATAGTTGATATTATGGAAATCGGCATGCACTTCATCCCTAAAGTGCCGGATTATCAGAAACTGCTCCGTTTAACTGCAAAGAATATTTTAGATCAAATTGATGAACAAGAACAGCAACAAAAAAGCATTCTTAACTTAAAACAGCGTGTGGAGGAATTGGAAAAAGCAGCCAGCGAGGAGAAGAAAAGCCCGAACTCGAAAGCCTCTCCGGAAGCCAAACCGCATAAAGTTAAGACCAGTATCCTTGATGAGATTGTTTTTGTTTTTCAACGCGGAGAGATCGAGCTCCCTACGCTTCCCCAGATAAGCATCAAGTTTCAGGAGATGATGGATGAAGATGTAAACTTAAAAACTATCGGCGAATTTCTTAAGCAGGATGTGGCCATATCTTCCACGCTGATCAGCGTATCCAACTCTGCATATTATCGGGGCATAACGGCAAGCAAAAAGCTTAGCCAGGCCATCAGTCGTTTGGGGCTCAGGACCACCAAACGGTATGTGGATGCAATTTGTAATCGATCCCTTTATGCCACCAAAAACAAGAAATTCAAGGTCTTCATAGAAGAGCTGTGGAAACATTCCCTAGCCTGTGCCTATGCCTGTCAAATTCTTGATGACTCTCTGGCCCTTGACCTTGACAATGATGCTTTTACGATGGGCTTACTGCATGATATTGGCAAATTATTTCTCTTTCAGATTATGGGTGAACTGCAGTTGAAAGAGAAGATCGGAGATCAGGTTGAAACTTCAGAATTATTACATACGGCTAATACGCATCATACCAAGTTCGGTTCGGCTCTTCTCAAAAAGTGGAAATTTCCAGAAGGTTTCGCCAGAATCGTATCCTATCATAACAACTTGGAGGCCGCGGATTCGATCTCGAACGAATTATTGGTCGTCCACTTCGGCAACTTGATGGCAAAATCCATGGGTTTCTCACTGGACGGTATAGAAGACGCCCAGCAGCAAGAGATAGCTTTGCAAGATACCGAGTCTGCCCGTCGTTTGGGATTGAATGCTTCGATGATAGATGAATTTAAAAACACGATGTCGGAATTTATGGAAGAATCAGATGGCCTCTTTGCGTAATTAGTTTTCTTTTACCTTCCATATTTTGATTTGGATCGAACTGGGGTCACCTGTGATGAAAATATGAGCAGAGAGAGAGGGGACGTTATGTCACTTTATAAATTCCCAACCTCATGATAGTTTTCTAATGCAATCCGGCGCCCTTTGCTCACTGAAACGCATAGAGCTGCCTGGGAAATCCCCGGTTTCCTGTTCAACCACACCTGACTAATTCCCAATTTCATTGGATAGCAATAGAAAAGTCAGTTATTCGTCCTTCTCCTTTTCTCTCACTTTATCTATCGGTTTAAAACCCGCCATGCCAGTAAAAAAAGGGGTCTGCCGTTGACTTTTAGTTCTAATCACGGAAAACAGTAAGAGTCAACGGTAGACTTGACCCCATGATCTGTCGAAAAACAACGATAACAAATAAGGAAAAGGATGCTATCCCGAATTCCCTGCAGGTCGACGAAATCCTACGATAACCATAGGAGACTTGCAACGGGAACACTTGAAAACAGGCCTTGGACGTTTTCCAATTTTTCCATTGATACGGTGAGCCGTTAGCCAAAGATTCATCGTGCTTATCGGTTTCATTTTCGTATGGAACATGCTATATTCAGTGACTACTTTTCATGCCCGTCCGTCTTCATTGGCAAATGGAAATTGCATTTTCTAAAAATGACGTCCTACTCAATTAAGATGAAGGAGATTCACCATGTTACTGAACCCTAAAACGGAGAAATACGAACATCTTGATGAACGAAGCCGGGAGATCATGCTGAAAACCATTGCCTTTTTTGAAAAAAAAGGCAAACAGAAGCTGAAAGAAGACTATCATGATCATGTGTGGTATGCTGATTTTATTGAATTTTTAAAAGAGAATAAAGTTTTCTCCACACTTCTCACCCCTCCTGAATATGCCCAAGACGATCCGGATGCCCGCTGGGATACGTTCCGCAATTGCGACTTTAACGAGGTGCTGGGATTTTACGGCCTGCCGTACTGGTACGCCTGGCAGGTGACTATCCTGGGACTGGGACCCATCTGGATGGGGGAAAATGAAGCGGTAAAGCACAAAACCGCAAAGCTGCTCAAAGACGGGGCTATTTTCGCTTTCGGCCTGTCTGAAAAAACCCACGGGGCGGATCTCTATTCCTCTGAAATGTCCCTGACGGATCTTGGCGAAGGTCGGTATGTGGCCGATGGGGGAAAATACTACATCGGTAACGGTAATGATGCCGCCCTGGTTTCCACTTTTGCCAAGGATTCGGAGACGGATGAATATGTCTTTTTCGTGGTGGATTCACAGCATGAAAATTACGAATGCATTCAGAATGTGGTGGCCTGGCAAGGATATGTGGCGGAGTATGCCTTAAACAGCTACCCGATCACAGAGGAAGACATCCTTACCAAGGGAAGAGATGCGTGGGATTCCTGTCTTAACACCATCAACGTAGGAAAATACAACCTGGGCTGGGGCAGCATCGGCATCTGCACCCACGCTTTTTTCGAGGCCATTACCCATGCGGCCCATCGGAACCTGTATGGGAAGTGGGTAACGGACTTTCCACACATCCAGCAGTATTTTGTGGATGCCTACGCCCGTCTCACGGCCATGAAAATGTTTGCTTCACGCGCCGGCGACTACATGCGCTCCGCCTCGTCCGAAGACCGGCGCTATCTGCTCTATAACCCCATGGTCAAGATGAAGGTCACTACCCAGGGAGAAGAGGTGATCAACCTGCTTTGGGATATTATTGCCGCCAGGGGTTTCGAAAAAGATACCTATTTTGAAATGGCCGCTCAGGAGATCAGAGCACTCCCGAAACTGGAAGGAACCGTCCATGTAAACATGGCGCTGATCATCAAATTCATGGCCAACTATTTCTTCAATCCGAATACATTTCCCGAAATCCCCAAACGGGATGAGTCCATAAACGACGATTTCATGTTCAAACAGGGTCCGACCCGAGGATTGGGAAAAATCCGATTTCATGATTACAACCTGGCCTACGAAAGCATTGACCTGCCCAATGTGAACCGATTCAAAGAGCAGATGGCAGTACTCAAGGAATTCCTCATGACAGCCCCCCCGGAGAAAGAACAGATCAAGGATATTGATTTTCTGTTGAATCTGGGGGAACTTTTCACCCTGGTAGCCTACGGTCAGCTCATCATCGAAAAATCGAAAATTGAACAGCTGGAAAATGACTTGGTGGACCAGATTTTCGACTTTATGATTCGGGATTTTGCCAAATTTGCACTGCAGATTTATGCCAAACCCGGTACCACCGAAAAACAGATGGGCCTTTGCATGAAGATGATCCGGAAACCCGTGGCTAACCGGGAACGTTTTCTGAATATATGGGAAAATCAGGTATACCGTTTGAAAGATAACTATGAAATGAATCCGTAATGCAGGCATGACGAAAGGGGAAAAATGGCTTTTCGATACGACAAACCGAACAACCTGGTAGACCTCATTGAAGACAGCGTGGAAGCCCATGGAGATCGGCCCGTTTTCGGCCGCAAGAATCCCGAAGGCGAGTATGAGTGGGTCACTTACCGTGAGGTTGGTGAGCGCATTGATAATCTCCGTGGAGGATTGGCCGCTGCAGGCGTTCAAAAAGATGACGCAGTCGGTATTATTGCCAACAACCGCACGGAGTGGGCTGTTTCCGCGTTTGCCACCTATGGCCTGTGCGCACGATATATTCCCATGTACGAAAACGAACTGGAAAAGATATGGAAATATATCATCAATGATAGCGGCATCAAAGTTTTGCTGGTTGCTACAAAAGAGATTTACGAAAAAGTCACGGCTTTCAAGGATGAAACACCAGCCCTCGAAAAAGTGTACATCATTGACGCAGAGGGTGAAAACACCATGGTTGAACTGGAGCGTGTGGGAAAAGCGAATCCAGTGAAATCCATAAAACCGGATCCTTCCCATATCGCCGTCTTGATATACACTTCGGGCACCACCGGCAGCCCAAAAGGAGTGCTCCTTTCCCACGGTAATTTCACAAGCAATGTCCTGGCAGGCGGACAACTGTACCCGCAATTGAAGAAGGAAGACCGTGGCCTGTCCATCCTGCCCTGGGCCCACTCTTTCGGCCAGACCGGCGAACTGTATTTTTTTCTCCATGTGGGCGGGTCCCTCGGTTTCATTGAAAACGCCACCACCATTGCAGAGGATATGGCGAAAGTAAAACCCACTTTTCTCATTGCCGTGCCCAAAGTTTTCAACAAAATATATGCCGGGCTGTGGGTCAAGATGGACGAGACCGGAGGGATCGCGAAAATGCTTTTTACCATGGGTGTTGAAAGCGCCAAAAAACGCCGCGAACTACTCCAGGAAGGAAAATCCTGCTTTCTGACGAATTTAAAATTCAAGCTGGCCGATGCAGTCGTATTCAGCAAGGTTCGGGAACGGTTGGGGGGCAGGCTCACGGGAACGCTCAGTGGCAGCGCCACCATGAACGTTGAAATCAGTCACTTTTTTTCAGATATCGGGGTCCCCGTTTATGATTGCTACGGACTCACGGAAACCTCGCCGGCCATCACCATGAACTGCCCCACGGCTCACAGACCCGGCAGTGTGGGGCGCCCCATCGACCAGGTGCGAGTGGTCATCGACACACTTACGACTGAAGATGGGATAGATGAAGGGGAAATCATCGCCTATGGTCCCAACATCATGCAGGGTTACCACAACAACCCGGAGGCCACCAAAGAGGTGATGACCGAAGACGGGGGATTCAGGACCGGCGACCGGGGCCGCCTGGACGAGGATGGCTATCTATACATCACGGGACGTATCAAGGAGCAATACAAGCTGATGAATGGAAAATATGTTTTCCCGGCTGCCCTGGAAGAGGAGATGAAACTGCTTCCCCAGGTGGAAACGGCCATGGTTTATGGCGATGGGCGGGACTACAATATCGCACTCGTGGTTCCTGATTTTGAGGTGCTTGAAAAATACGCCAGAGAAAACAATCTGCCCAGTGATCCGAAAACGCTTTCAGAAAATCCAGACGTTCAGCAAATGATTTCCAATGCCATAGCAGATGGGCTCAAAGGGAAATTCGGGGGGTATGAAATCCCCAGAAAATTTCTCTTCAAACATGAAACCTTTTCATCTGAAAACGGCATGCTGACCCAGACCATGAAACTGAAACGGCGTAATGTGCTGGAACGGTATATGCCGGAAATAGAGTCCCTTTATAAAGACAAATGAGAAGCTTGAAGATATAGACGTTCATCAGATATTTTCCGCAAGTGCCGCCAAGGCTGTGTTGAATTCCTCGGGTTGTTCGTAGAAAGGGAGATGTCCGCTCTTCTCAAGAAGCAGAAGGCTGGCATTGGGCATTTGTTCTAACACGTACCGACCCATTTCGCGTCCATAGGAGAGATGATTAGAGATACCGTAGACGGCCAGGGATGGCACCGATACAGTTGGCAGAATTTCGGTATAGTCCCTCATGATATAATCGGAATAAATAGCCATGGCCACCGGGGTGGGCGTATTCATATGCTCCTCGAGCATCCAGTCCAGTTCCTCGGGGAGTGCCCGGCCTTTCTTGAACATGCTGTGGATGAATTTTTCCGCAAAGGCGCGTCTATCTGACTGCAGGTTTTTAAACGAGAGATTCATGCCATCGAACCGGTACCCTTTCAGTGCGTGGGTATTCCAGGCACCGGGAGAAAAAGGAAAGGGAGTCATCTCTACAAGTCCCAGGGCGCCAATGTGTTGATTGCCGAACCGGCGCCAGTATTCGAGCACCACAGGACCTGCCAGAGACCAACCAACCAGGGTTACTTTTTTAAGTCCCAGGGCTTCTATGACTACATGAACGTCCTCCGCATACTGAGGCAGGGTATGCCCGTGAAGAATTTTGCTGGAGTTGCCATGGGCCCGCAGGTCCATGGTCACCACTCGAAATTTCCGGGATAAGGCCTCCATCTGTCTGAACCAGAATTTGCTGCTCATGGTCCAGCCGTGTACGAGCAGAATGGGTTGGCCTTCTCCCCTGGTCTCCACAAAAATATGGGCGCCATCGGTTGACTCCACCAATCCACTCGCTAGACCTCCGTCACCCTGTTTAAAAACTCGGAATTGGTTTTGCTTCATAATGTTCTCCTTCACTCTGCTCTTCAAACAGGGACAAGCTGGTAAAAGGTCAATCAGGGGTTCCCGTCACAGTTGACAGGCCCCTGGTATTTGTCAAGCCAGGCGAAAATTTCCTTCATCATGGGCACCCGCGGCAAGGGAAGATGTCCGCAGTCGTAGAGGACATGTTTTTTGTCTTCCGGCAGAGTGCTGATAAGATCAAAGAGAGGTTTCTGGTGAGTCTTCACAGGAAAGATATAGTCATACTTCCCATTGAGCATAAGTACCGGAATCTTGGTAAGGGCTTGCGTTAGAGCATCGGGTTTAGGCCACGCCATCGGCAAATAGATGGCCCCTGAAACGAGGATAAGCGTCTTGATCCGCTCCTCGTAAGGCGAAATTTTAGGTCCCTCCATTCCACCCCAGCATACGCCTAAGAATGCGAGGTTCCGGGTATCGATGTCTTTTCGGGTTTCCAGATAATCGATGGTTTTTCGCAGGTCGTTCAACCGATCGAACCAGCGTTGAGCCACGCTCTTCCCTCCCCCGATAGGTTTACCTCCACCCCGTTCGAAACAATTGGAATAGATGGGGTTTATCAATGCCCTGCCGTTTTTTGGGATCAGGTCCCAGGGTTCCCAGAGAAAATTTCGTGAAAACTCAGGCTGGTACAGAGCACTGACACCGGGCCAGTAGATCACCGCCTTGTAGGGGGGGCTGCAGTCGGCCGGCAGATCCAGGTGAACAATCAACCGTTCCCCTCCGTAGGCCGCATCGATAGTCACCGTCTCCCGGATCCACCCCTTTCCCCCTGCCTTCCGCGATTCCACAACGGGATGCAGCGGGCCCTTTTCATAAGCGAACATGGTTTCCAGGGTTTCGAAGGATTCGTCGGAACGGGGAGAAATGGCATAGGGATCATAAAACCGCAGGTCCGCTGGCTTTAAATGAGTGTCTGAAGGGAGTGCATCCTCAGGGTATAGAGCGCAACGAACGCCATTTCCTTCAGAGCGGTCCCAGGCTGACGGCACACAGCTGTCATTAACCACATAAGCCGGGTCTTGCCACCAGCCTCCAAGACAATACCGGTTCTCCTCCCCTGCCGCGTTCCAGCACCACTCACGCACATTGCCGGCCATGTCCTTTGCACCACTCGACCCGATGCCGGGAAAACCACCGACTCGGGCGACAGCACTTCCTTCAATATTGCTTTGGGAAATGAGATCCGGCGTCAGTGGAAGAACCGTCTCATTGACGGTAAAAACGGCCCGGGCCCAATGATAAATGGTGGGAAGAGTTTTGCCGCAAAAACGGGCATAGGCCGCCGCTTCATACCAGCTGATGCCGGAGACCGGGTAATCACCCCACCCTTCCGGATAATCACCCAACTCCCAGGTGGCAGGACCCGGCCGACCCGTTCGGTCCACGAACGCCTTGATGGCCTCGACCCAGGGAATCACTTGCCCATCTTTTTTAAATTCCTCTTTCCAATACCTGGGAGTACCATATCCCCCCGCATCCACAAACTCCTTGTAGGCCCGGTTGGTCGTTTCCATCCTATCGATAAAGAAGGGGCCGTTCACAATGGTTTCCTTAGCCGGTACGCCTTTTATGGCAACAAAAAACCGGCCACCATCCACCGGAACCATTCCTTCCGGAACCCGCTCTTTTTTGTACAGGTTGAACTGAAAGGTATCGCTGATACCTCTCAATTTCTTATATCCAGCGCTCAGAGAATCCCTTGGCAGCACCGGTCGCACCAGTTCCCTTTGCGCATACCCTTCCTTTTGAATCTTGAAGCGGGTCATGCCAACGGGTACAACAGCTCCTGTAATCGGCGATACCCCCAATTCAATCCACGGTCCCTTGAAATCGTTGTAAGGTCGGTAGGACACTCTTGCCCCGGCCGGCATGGTTACCATATCGAACGTACTGGTAGCCTCTTGGATGTACCCTCGGAGGGTCGGATCATCAGGGATAATCTCTTCAGTCTCCCTGGCCAAGGCATGGGCTGCCACGTATTTTTCGTTATCTAGTAACTGTCTGATCTCCGGCAGAGCGGTTTCATAAGCCAATGCCTTAGCGGCTTCCTGCTGAGAAGCCTTATATTGATGGACGCAAACCACAGTGATCAGAACCAGAATGACCACCAAGACGCAACCGTAAACCAACCACCGCTTCTTCCGCTGACGCTTGGAAAACGTGCCATTTTCATTCTTCTCAGCCGGGTTTTCCAACTCCAGAAGCTTCCTGCGTTCATCGAAGGTTAGAAGCCGCTCCCACAACTCCACGGGATGAGCCAGTCGGTTTTCAGGTAACCGCTCCACACACAGGGCTATATCTTCCCGCAGGATATCGTCACTTACCGCCTGTTCCCACCCCGGATCAAGGGGACGAGAGATGTCACCCACAACTAGCTGGTAAAGGAGTACACCGAGGGAATAAACATCCGACTGGGGAGATGGCGGACAGCCGTCGAGAAGTTCCGGCGCCGTGTACAGCATGTTTGCGTTTCCGCCCTTGGAGATATTTTCAATCAAGACCTCCGGAACCCCCTCATCGGTAAACGAAGACTCCCCAGATTGGCCTGGCGGGATACTTTCCGCTTTCACCCTCCCATACTGCCCCTCCGAATCATGCACCGCACTCAGAGCAATGGCAAGTTGGGCAATCATTTCGAGACGTGTCTTCATCGGAATTTTTTCTATGCCGCCTTGTTTTTCCAGCCAGTCATTGAGACCGTCACCCCCGGTGTATCTCAACTCAACAGATCGAGGGGAT
>CAYOWC010000036.1:9521-25452 GCA_964407525.1 uncultured Desulfobacteraceae bacterium
AACCGAAGCCTTACCTTTTCACCACTCCCCCTGTACTCAAAGAGATTGGCCCAGGAATCCTTAGTCTTGCTGTCAAATCGGTATGTCCTGCGCGACGAGTCGTCGTACCCCTTTTTCCGGCCAACCACCTTGAAAAGGGGAGCGTTTTCCAGATCAGGAAGGGCATCTTTCCATTTCCTGTAAATTCGAGGAAGCAATTTTTCCTTTTTTGAAGAGCCTGCGCCTCGCCCAACTGTTTCATTAAGCAAGGCCAGGACCTCCGCATGCTCTTCCATCGGAACGGATACGGTGTTATTTTTTTTCATCTGTTCCACCACAAGGGCGATCACAGAAATATAAAATTTGCGCGAAGGGGTATCGAAATGGAGGCTAAAAGCCTGTTGATCTGGAAGGTTCAAATAGAGCTTGAATTGGTCTAAATCGATCTGGATGGGTGATTTTTTTTTGTCTACCATGGCTCCTTCCTGACATGCAGCATTTTAAAGGAGTTTTTTTGTGGGTTTCATGAAAGAGAAAGAAAAGTGGATGGTTCAAACCGTCGACTTTGTGTGAAGACCTGTAACATAAGTAATATTTTCCATAAAGGACTTTCTTACGTAATGAAACGGATGTCTAAAAAAAAACGGGCGGGGTCAACTTGACCCTACCCATTCCGGTGGTCATACTGGGCTAAAGCAGTCCAGAATTCCTTCTGGACATTTCCTCCAAATTAAAAAAAGAACACTCTTTAATCTACAATGGCCTGGTAAACCATATCCCGCATATAGGAACGGTAGTAGTTTCGGTTCGCCCGTATCTGCATCATCAAAACCGCAACCAACTCCTCTTGAGGGTCTACCCAGAAATAGGTACCGAGATACCCTGCCCAGGAATAGTCGCCTACTGAACCAGGCTGAGGATTCAGACCGGGGTCAATGCGCACACAAAAACCTAATCCAAAACCATTGCCCACTTCCGCACTTGGAAAACTCGGGCCGAGTTGGCTTTGAAGCACAGGGGCATACTGAATATTCGCAGGGAGATGATTAGAGGTCATCAATTGAACGGTCTTTGGAGAAAGCAACCGGACCCCGTCTAAAATTCCTCCATTTAAGAAAAGTTGACAGAGACGTGCATAATCGGACGCCGTGGACACCATGCCACCCCCTCCGGAGAGCCAATTCGGGCGTTTTGTCACGTCGATAGCGGCTGGTTTTTTCCCGGCCGGCGGTTCCGCCTGCGGTTCAGCAAGCCTGGCCAAGTTATCTGCCCCTTCTACCCAAAAACCCGTGTCTGCCAGTTTAAGCGGCTTTGCAATCCTTTCAGAAATGAACGTTTCAAAATCAACGCCTGAAACCACTTCCACGAGCCGGCCCAGCACATCGGTAGACTGGGAATAATCCCAAGTGGTTCCCGGCTGGTAACAAAGCGGTGCTTTGGTCATTTTGGTTACCATCTCGGCCAGGGTAAGTTTGAAATCAAAGGGATTATTTGCCTTCCATTGGGCTTTGCTCAATGATGGTTTTCCAAAAAACCAGTAAGTGAGTCCGGATGTATGACGAAGAAGGTCTTGAATGGTAATTTGACGATTGGCCGGCACCAATACCAATTCCTCTTTGCCCGTGTATTCGTTTAGACGTGTTTCACCCACTTTCATGTTTTTAAATTCAGGGAGAAATTTTGAAATGGGATCGGCCAGGATTATCTTTCCTTCCTCCATCAGCATCATAACCGCAAGGGATGTAAAGGTTTTGCTCATGGAATAAATACGGAAAATAGAATTGTCGGACATGGGAGTCCCTTTTTCCCTATCCTGAAAACCAATAGCTTGAGAATAAGCCACTTTCCCCTTGCGTAAAACGATGGCAACGGCTCCAGGAATTTGTCCTTTATCAACGGCCTCCTGAATCCCGGTTGTGAGCCTTGCCAGCCTTTCGGAGGACATTCCGACTTCTTCAGGGTTTGTTGCCTGAGGAAGTCCCTGGGCCAAAGCTGTTGCAGCCAAAAAAACAAAAAGTGCACTAAGTACTGTGATTCTCTTGATGATCTTCATAATTCCTCCTTCATGCGAAAAAAAGTAATTGTAGACACCCAAGACCACACATAGCCTTGTTCAGTACCATTTATTAACCATTACAGCCACTAAAATTGCATAGGACAAATTTAAAATTAATTTTTCATTTACATCTAATTTTTGCTTAAAAGCGTCATTTCCCAGATAATGGATGAATCCCTGTAGCCTCCACAAGGGCGTCCCCTTTGCTCTCCCCGGCAAAAGGCTTAAGCATCGTTGCCTTGAAATTGACGTCCCCCTGAATGCCTTTGAACCGACCAGTTCCATCAATATATTGCCCCTTTCCTTTGGAAATGGGGAGCTTTCCATCTTTTCGAGGTATCATTGCCCATTCAATTTTAATCAGGATCGTAGAACCATCCTTAAGCGTAAACTGCGAATGTCCCTGGAAAGGTCCTGCCCCCCGAACCATGTCAAAGGTGCACCTGAGGGTTTGCTTTGCTGTCTCACCGTTTTCATATGTCACCTCCCATATTTATAGGTTCTTGAATCGGTTTCTTAAAGAAATTCCGCTATTGATACCAATATTGACGCAATGTTGACGGTTCGAACTGTCAACATTTTTTTCTTTTTATTGAAAATTTTGTGAAAATCACTTCTGGGGTCATGGGCAGATGGAAAGAGTATGGGGTCACAGCGGTAAAGGTGTGTCACTTGGATAATGAAACCCAGGAAGCCTGGAACGGGCGGCAAAACGAAAAATGAAAACAATGACGGCACGAACCATCAATTTCAGCTGGGGATTTTAACGAAAGATGAAAAGACAAAGGGAACGTTTTTTCGATCACGTAGGAGAGTCCAATAGGATCTGGCGATTCACGACCACAAAAACCCGATATTTCTTTGGATCTTGAGAGGACGCTTTGTATACGCGGTATAGTTCCCCTCGTCTCATAATCCAACCTGATAAGAGAGGACGTCAGATGCCTCTTTGTTCAGGACATCCGCGCGCCGATTCAGGATTTTAGAATCTTGACGATCGCGGGTCCGTTTTGCCTCTGCAGCCAAAAAGTCACGGATCGCTTTTTCTATGAAGTTCGACCGGCTTCCATACTGGCTGGATACCTTATCGACTTCCTTGAGAATTTCTTCTGAAAGAGTAACAGATGCCTTTATTTTCATGCCGGTTCTTCTCCTCTCAAAACGATAAATCGTGATACGGGAGAATACATTCAATACTCCATGTGGAATACCATGGTAGTATATTATTAGAGATCCGTCAAGCTACACAAAAATCTCCTTCATCATGGGCGCACGGGGAAGAGGAAGTAGAAGTCGCTTTTCATCAGCGTCGCACTCGCTCCCACGCTCTGCGTGGGAGCGGTTTCCGGGACGCTCTGCGTCCTTTGTCAAAGTCGCAATAAACCCAGGGTTAAGTGGGTAAAATTCATATATCAGGACGCGGAGCGTCCAACTGAGGTTCCCACGCAGAGCGTGGGAACCAGGATGAAGCGATCATAATTTCAAAATGAGAATTGCTGGTCAAGTTACACAAAAATCTCCCAGGAATTCTCATTATGCGGCCCATTCATTACCGAATGCTTTATGAGTCGCATTTTGCCAGGTTTTTCGAGGCTGTAAGCCTCTCTCACAGCTATGTTTTCGAAATGAGAATGGCTGGATTCGGATCTCGAATGTTGACAAAAAATTCCACAATGTGTATCATTGAACACATAAGGAGGTGTATCATGCGAACCAACATTGTTCTGGATGACGCGCTGGTTGAGGAAGCAATGATTTTGGGTGGTATCAAAACCAAAAAAGAAGTGGTTTTAAAGGCATTACAGGAATTTGTAACAACCCGTAAGCGTTTGAATTTGCTGGATCTGGATGGAAAAATTGATTTTTCAGAAACCTATGACCATAAAAGCCTGCGAGAGAGAAAATGATCCTCGTTGATACTTCCGTCTTGATTGACCTTTTTAAGGGTGTTTCAAATGACCCGGCAAATAGAATGCGTGAAGTGCTGACCTACGACATACCCTTCGGCATCACTTCCGTCATCTACCAGGAAGTCCTGCAAGGAGCAAAGTCAGAGAAGGAATATGCTCTGTTAAAAGAGTATCTTTCATGCCAGAGGTTCTTTCATCCACAGGACCCCCTGGAAACCTATGAGGATGCCGCGCGGATCTATTTCTACTGCCGAAAGAAAGGCGTTACAATCCGCAGCACCATTGATTGTCTCATTGCCCAAATCGCCTTGGAACAGAATCTGCTGCTCCTCCACAATGACAAGGATTTTGATGCCATGGCGCCGATTATCAAGTTACGCCTGTACAAAATGTATTCTGCTTCATAGGGCTTTCCTTCAACCTGTTTTCAAACAGGTACGTGGTGGAAAAAAGTTTATCGCGGTTTCTCGTCGCAGTTGACGGGCCCCTGATATTTATCAAGAAAGGCAAAAATCTCTTTCATCATGGGCGCCCGTGGAAGGGGCAGATGCCCGGATTCGTAGATAACATGTTTTTTATGTTCGGGTGGGGTGCCAAGGAGGTCGAAGAGCGGTTTCTGGTGGGTTTTGACCGGCCAGGCATAGTCATATTTTCCGTTGAGCATGAGGACGGGAATCGTCACATGGGGTTGTTCCAGACCTTTCGGTTTTGGACGCATCCCCGGAGTATAGATGCATCCTGAAACAAGAATAAGCCCCTTGATACGTTCTTCGAAGGGAGAAAGCATGGGGCCCATAAACGACCCCCAGCTTACCCCGAGGAACACAATATTCTTCGTGTCGATATCTTCCCGGGTTTCCAGGTAGTCGATGGTCCTTCGCAGGTCATTCAACCACTCAAAACGCCATTGGGCGCCATTTTTCTTTCTCCATTTATCCGGATCATCCCCACCTCGTTCATAGGTACCGGAATAAATGGGGCAGATAAAGGCGCGACCATTTTTTGGAAGGAGATCCCATGGTTCCCACAGGAAACTTCGTGAGAACGTCGGTTGTAATAAGGCGCTTCCGCCAGGATAATAGATTACAGTCTTATATGGTGGAGCACATGAAGTGGGCAGGTCCAGGTGAATAATCAATCGTTCACTGTTGTAAGCCGCATCGATCGTAACGGTTTCCCTTCGCCACCCTTTGCCTCCCTTTTTTTTGGACTCAATAATGGGGCGGAAAGGAGTCCGTTCATATTCATACATGGCTTTCATTGCTTGCATAGCCTCATCTGAATAGGCTGGAATGGAATAGGGATCGTGAAACCCCAGATAAGCTTCCTTCAGAAATTTTTCCGGGACAGGAGCATCATTCGGATAGAGGGCGCAACGAAATCCATTGTCCGAAGAACGATCCCAGGCCGAAGGCGCAAAACTTTCGTTGAACATGTAGGCAGGGTCACGCCACATGCCGCCGAGGCAGTAGCGCTGTTCTCCAAGCCCGTTCCAGCACCATTCCCGGACATTGCCGGCCATGTCCTTTGCGCCGCTGGAGCCAATTCCAGGAAAACTCCCCGCCTCAGCCAGACCTGTTCCTTCAATATTACTCTGGGGAATGAGGTAAGGCGTCAAGGGGGCATGAATCTCATCAATAGGAAAAGCGGCCCGGGCCCAGTGATATATGGTAGGAAGACTCTTTCCACGGAATTCGGCGTATGCGGCTGCTTCAAACCAACTGAGGCCTGACACGGGGTAGTCATCCCGGCCCTGGAAATAGTCTTCAAATTCCCATGTGGACGGTCCCGGTTGACCTGTGCGATCCACAAATGCCTTCATCGCTTCATCCCATGGGATAACCTGCCCATCTTTTTTGAATTCCTGTTTCCAGTACTTCGGCTCGGCATATCCCCCCGCATCGATAAATTCCTTATAGGCCCGGTTCGTGACTTCGGTTTCATCGATAAGAAAACGATCGAGAACATCGCCGGTCGTTTTAACAGTCAATCCTTTGATCGCCACAAGAAACCGACCGCGATCAACCGCAATCATCCCTGGGGGAACACGGCCTTTTTCATACAGGTCGAACTGAAAGGGATTACCGTAGAGAGGCCGCAAAACTCCCATATATTCCTTTGAGAATCCATCCCGAAGCACCACCGCCCGGACCAGATGTCTATCTTCATACCTTTCTTTTTGAATCTTGAACCGGTGCATTCCAACAGGAACGGCAACCCCCTGAATCGGTGTTATCCCCAAATCGATCCACGGACCTTTTAAGTCATTGTAAGGCCGATAGGAGACCTTCGCGCCGGGCGGCGTGGTTACGATGTTCAGCGTGTTGGTTGCATCTTTTATGTATCGCGCCAGGGTGGGATCATTGGGAATATTTTTTTCCGTATCCTTCGCAAGGGAATATGCCTCCACATAGTTTTCTTTCTCTAACAATTGCCGGATTTTCGGCAAAGCCATTTTATAGGCGGATTGCCTGGCGGCCTGCGCCTGGGACATACTGTGTTGACGGATGCCGAATACGGTGATCAGGCCCAGGATGATAATCAGGGCGCTGCCGTAAACAAGCCATCTCTTCTTCCGCTTATTCAGGAGCAGTGTGTCTTGTTCACTTTTCTCCGCCGGGTTTTCCAACTCCAGAAATCTCCTGCGTTCATCCAGTTTTCGAAGTCGTTCCGACAATTCCACGGGATGCGCCAGCCGGTTTTCAGGCAACCGTTCCACGCACATAGCTATATCTTCCCGTAGGATATCGTCGCTTACGGCCTGTTTCCAGTCCGGGTCAAGGGGACGAGAGATGTCACCTACGACCAACTGGTAGAGCAGTACGCCGAGAGAGTAAACGTCCGACCGGGGAGACGGTGGCCGACCATCAAGAAGCTCCGGCGCCGTGTAGAGCATGTTGTCGTTTCCGCCCTTGGAGATATTTTCAATCAGGATCTCTGGAACTCCTTCATGGATAAGCAAAGAAATCCCGGAATCTGTAAGAGGGATTCTTGATGAATCAGAATCATCGGATTGAGCTGATGACTTACCCGATTTCAGATCCTCATACTGTCCCTCCGAATCATGCGCAGCACTCAGGGCTATGGCCAACTGGGCAATCATTTCAAGACGGGTCTTCATCGGAATTTTTTCTATGCCGCCCTGTTTTTCCAGCCAGTCATTGAGACCATCGCCCCCCGTGTATCTCAGATCAACAGGCTCAGGGAATGGTTTCGATTTCCACTCTCCATCCCGATCATTGCCTTCATCGCCAACGGGTGTCACTTCAGGCCCATAACCGGGAGCATCTTGTTCCTTTGCTGTTCTTCCGTCTTCTGTCTGAACCCGGCCTTTGACATCGTTCCGAAGATGCTCGACAAACCTGTCCCAGGCTGTTCCTTCGCCCGTATTCGATCTATCCCCGTAAACAACAAGTACATCCTCCAGTTCAACGCCGAATCGTTCAGCCGAGAACCGAAGCCTTACCTTTTCCCCACTGCCCTTATACTCAAAGAGATTGGCCCAGGCATCCTTCGTTTTACTGTCAAATCGGTATGTCTTGCGCGAGGTGTCATTATATACTTTTTTCCGTCCAATCACCTTGAAAAGGGGAGCGTTTTCCAGATCGGGAAGCGCATCCTTCCACTTCCTGTAAATCCGAGAGAGCAGTTTTTCCTTTTTTGAAGAACCTGCGCCTCGTCCAACAGTTTCGTTGAGCAATACAAGAAGGTCTGCATGGTCTTCCAGTGGGATAGACGATATACGTCCGTCCTTCTTCATTTGTTCCACCACGAGGGCAATCACGGAGAGGTAAAATCTGCGGGATGGGGTATCAAAATGAAGACTCAAGACCTTTTGGTCAGGAAGGTTCAGATGGAGCTTAAATTGATTTAGGTCAATCCGTATAGACGTGCTTGATATTTTCATTAAGCCTCCTGAAAATATAGTGGCCTATGATGTAAGTGCGCTCCCCAGCAATATCAAGCAGTTCAATAGCCTGATCATCTAATACTTTCACGGAAGTCTGGCAGAATTTCCAGCTTTCCCAAGGTCTGCTTGATCTTGATTACCCTGTGCTTGGGCAGATCCGACAGACACGAGCGAGTCGGGTTCAAGATTGACTTTTCTCGTTATCGGATCCGGTTCCGCAAAATCAGTCTCTGTCTGGAACACACGCAGTCCGAAGACAGGAAGCAGTGACAGAAGGTGGTCAAAAATCGTCGCCTGGATGTCTTCGTAAAACGCCCACCGCGTATCGGTGGTGAAACAGTACAACTCGATCGGAAGGCCATTCTCAGTCGGCTGCAACTGCCGCACCAGGAGAGTCATTCCGTCGTGGTGGATCTTCGGATGTTGCAGGATGTAAGTAAGACAGTACTGACGGAAGAGGCCGCTGTTGGTAACCAGCAGACCTTCGGCACACTCGGGATTACCGTCAACTGCCTGTTTTTCCAGTGCCAGGGCCTTGTCTACAAGAGGGGTCTTCTCGAGTTGGTCCAGCTCTTCCCCGGACAACGTCCTGATCGACCGCTGGTCAAGCATGATGGATCGTTTGATGCGTCTGCCTCCGGAGTCGAACATTCCCCGCCAATTGGTGAAGGAGTTCTGGATTAGAATGTAGGTGGGCAAGTTCGTAATGGTACGATCAAAGTTTTGTATTTTCACTACATTCAACGAGAGATCGAGCACGTACCCGTTAGCGTCCGTGCCGTTTACCGCGATCCAATCCCCCTTCCGTACCAGGTCGCCGGTAGTGACGATCACGTTGGCGAACATCGATAGGAGCGTATCTCGAAAGACGATAAGGAGGACCGCCGACATCGCTCCCAGACCGGTAAGGAAGTAGGTCGGGGATTTCCCTAGCAGCGTGGCAAGAACCAGGATAATCGCTACGCCATGGATGAGGAAAGAGCCGACCATGATATATCCCTCAAATGCTTTGTCTCGATTGACCGACGGCAAGCTCGAATAATAATCGTCTGCAAACCGAAAAATCCGTACGATCATTCTGGCAATCACTAAAATCAGCAAGGCGTCGATCACCCGATGTGCCAGATTGTGGAACTCTTTGCTGAGATCCGGCAGCACGTCGAAAATGGAGGCGATCACAACGATCGCGAGGATGCTCGCCATGCTCCCCAGCAAGTTGCTCTTCAGGAGCTGGTTCAACCGAACTCTTTTGGAAGCGAACCTGCTCTTGGCAATTGGCCTGAATATCAGGAACCTGAAGAGAAGGTAAATCAGCAAAACAATGATAATCAGGCTGATGACAACGATGATCGGGTACGCGATTGTGTCGGATGTCAGGCCGCCCATGGTTTGATCCAGCCAATCCATGATTGAACTTCCGCCGTCAGTATCTATAGAAGAACTTGGATCTTTGTCCGTTGGCATCCCGCCTCCTTTGCTCAAGTGGGTGGAAGCAATATAAATCTGTGGGGCTTACTTAATAACTTTTACAGCTCGGTAGAGATCGTCCTCGAACAAGACTTTCTATGCCCTGCCAACCGCGTTCTCAGGTGATCAGAAGGCCCTTTTTGAGGGAAAATAGTAGGTGATTAGGCCTGATGTGTCAAGAGGAATTCAATCATCCCGCCAGGCAGATTTGTGAGAGTAACTCCCTGCATGGAATTGAGAATCCCGTTTGAGGCAAGGCTGGAAAAGAGTTGGATACCAGGACAGTGAATAGGGGCTTGATCATTCTGAAAAAGTGGGAAAAGTGGGTGAGGGGTTTGCGCTGCGTGTGAAAAGTTTCGGTTCAGGGTTCAAGGTTAAAAGGTTCTCCGTTTTCGCTTCACTTCAGATGGGATCTTCGACAGGTTTGGACTGCTAATTTTCACCCCTGTGTGAGTGGTGTCCTGCCACGACCGGTTCTGCATTAAACAGGAGTCGGTAGTTCGAGAGACACGGAAAATCGCGGCTAAAACCCACCAAACGGACTGTGGACAAGGCCCCTCACACAGACTAGCGATGGAATGCGCACTGACCATTTTCCCCGGCCAGAGGCGGCATTCGTAAGCTGCCTGGATTCATAACAAATTTTGCAGGATCAAGAATGATAGCCTCGTAAAAACTCCCCAAATCCGTCACCCCCGCGAAGGCAGGGGTCTAGGTAAGCGAGCATGCGAGACTCTTGGTCTGAGCATGCGAGACTCCGGAAGCATCTGATGGTGAATTCCCGCGTTCGCAGGAATGACGAAAACGGATGGAATTTGAATTTTGACAAATTCATCAAGATTTGACTTTACCTTTACCAGGATTCTCTGTCGGTCCCTTTCTTTTTCCTAAAATAAGGTTTGCATATTTAACCCACAAGGTCAAAATTGAGACTCAATTTTAACCTTATGAGTTAATTTTGTCAGAAATAAACAGGGAAAATGATGGACAAATTCATCCAAAAAGTCTGAAATCACTTAAGACTTTTCGGGGTGATTATCCGGAAGCCAATACGATGTTGATATATCGAGAGACAGAAAAACTGGTGGTTGATGGAATTGTCTGTTGGCCGGTTGATGACTTTCTCCTTCAACTTAGGCCGAACCACTGGCCGTAGATACCACTATAGAGAAAGGGAATCGGAATATCCCTTGCCCTCTGTAAGCCAAATGAAGAAGTTTTCTTAATTCAACCCCGCCTTTTTCAGGGAATCGATAAACCGTTTCTTGTCTTCGGGTTGATAGTCAAAAAAGCTGTTGCGCTCACAGTCTTCCAGCAAAAAGCCGGGATTCAGCCGGTGTATCTCCGCGACCTCAGCACTCGCCCGTTCCATCCGGCCCCCCAGACTACAGGCGGCCGCCAGCCAGATACGTCCCACCATAGACGCCGGTTTAAATTCAACGGCCTTCTCCAATTCGATAACGGCGGCATCATATTGCCCACTGATGACATATTCCCTTCCCAAATACAGCGGGGTGAAGGGCTTTGGCCTCAGCTTGACGGCCCGCTTTCCCATTGAAACCGCCTCTTCATATCTTCCATTCATGCCCAATATTCTCGAAAAGTGGCGCAGCACCTCCGGGTTATCGGGATGGTGTCGCATAAGGTCTTGCATAACGGCAATCGCTTTTTCGGGCTGTCCCGTCACGTGAAGGGCAACGCTATAGGTTCCCATGAAAAATATGGGCGGCTCCGGATTAAATTTCAGTGTCTTTTCAAGCTGGCGAAGGCCCTCCTCGGGGCGGCCGTCCTGCAAGAGCGCCATGGAGAGAACCCATGACCAATAGGTGTAGAAACGTGTTGGGCAACGATCGACGATCTGGCTGAGCATAGTAATGGATTTTTTCGTGTATCCCAGCCAGAAATAGCACCACGCCACCCGCCCCGCATACCAGAAGGGGGGGGTTGGGTCCAGGCGGATGGCTTTTTCAATCCACGGAATGGCGTCCTTGTATCGTTCCATTGATAAAAGGGCCATAGCGTAAAGCCAGTGCACTTGGGAGAGGTTTGGATCTAGTGAAAGACCTTTTTTTGCCGCTTCCAAGGCTTTTTTCGGTTGCCCGGTCTCTGCATGAATAACGGCGAGAAGCATATGAGGACCGGAATCTGCCTCATTCAAGGAAAGGGCTTTTTGTCCTAGCTCCATGGCTTTTTTATAGGATTCCGACGGGGTTTTGCTCCATCCCCAAAAGAAGGCTTCATGCCGATAGGTCCACCCCAACAGAGTATATGCAACGGCATATTCCGGGTCCAGAGCGATGGCCTCATTATACAATTGCCTGGCAATCTTATTGTCGTTCTTATTCCAGTGATAAACATGGTGCAGGCCCTTCACAACTTTCAAATATGCTTCCAGATTTCGGGTGCCTCTTCCATAAACACGGGCCGACTCTCCCTCTGTCAGTTTGACTTGCAGTGCGGTTATGACATTCTTCGTGATGTCGTCTTGCAAAGAGAAGAGATCTTTCAAATCCCTTTCGTAGCTTTCAGCCCACAAGTGATGCCCCGTGACGGCATCAATCAACTGCGCTGTAATCCGTATGCGGTTTCCTGATTTCTGAACGCTCCCTTCCAACACATAGCGAACCCCCAGATCTCGCCCCACCTCCTGGACTTTAACCGGCTTTCCTTTATAACTGTAGCTTGAGTTGCGGGCAATGACGCTCATTTTAGGAATTTTTGCAAGGGCTGTGATGATCTGCTCGGTAATGCCGTCACTGAGATAGTCCTGGGCTGGGTCGCCATTGAGGTTGACAAAAGGAAGCACAGCGATGGATGGTTTTTCCACCATTTGGTGCGATAGGATTTGCGCTGTTTTGGCACTTGGATTTCCGGGACCCTCAAGAACGGATTTCAGGCCGAAGAACAAGGAAAATAACGCCATTAAGATGAGAAATACAAGCACTGAACCATCTTTCCACCTGCCTTTTCGAGATTTTTCTTCAATATCTGTCTTTTCATTTTCGGCCGCCGGAGTTTCGGATTCAGAAGAGTTAAAAGAAATCTCTTCCGGTTCTACTTGCACCCTACGTTTCAGGCTTTTTATGAATCGATCCCACGGAGTTTTTCCGTCCTCTTCCGTACCGTAAATAAGGGCCACATCATCTAATGAAATTCCCATCCGGTCTACGGAAAACTGCAGACTGATGTTCTTTCCACTCCCTCGGTACTCAAAAAGATTGGCCCAGGCATCCTTGGTTACTTCATCAAAGCGGTAGGTTTTTTCCGCTGCGTCTTCATATCTTTTTTTTCGTCCTGCAATTTTAAAAAGGGGCGCGGTTTCCAAATCGGGAAGGGCATTCTTCCATTTTCGGTAAATCCGGGGCAGCATATTTTTCTTTTCAGAAGACCCGGCCGATCCCCCGATTGTCTCGTTTAGCAGGGCCAGAACGTCAGAGAGAGGATCAAGAGGCACGAAAGAAATACTGTCGGCCTTTTTCATCTGGTGCACTACGAGAGCAATCACGGACAGATAAAACCGGCGGGAAGGGGTATCAAATTGAAGGCTTAGAACTCGTCCAGGTATGTTTATATGAAGCTTGAATTGTTCGAGGTCAATCTGAATGGAGGGGTCTTTTCTACTCACCATAGTTCTATTGCGTCAGAAGCGCCTTGATGGGATTTTTTGGCATCTTTCAGATAACCCAAAGGGTGGTTCACACACTCTTGCGATAAAATCCTTACGGATTAACTCCGGAACTTTGATCCCAAGAAGTTTAGACGTAAGCCTTCAATTTTCTTTTCCGAAAAAGTATAAAGTAACGAATAAAAGATGCTGTTTTTTTAGTCGTTTTTGAAGAAGAAAGAGGAAAGTTGACGGTTTAACCCGTCAACTTCTTGCGGTGCGGACTGTAACATAAAGGGATTTGTTCGGAAAGGATTATTTACGTGAATTGCGGCAATGTTATTGCACGTCTAACACCCGATTGTATCTTTCAGATGGAAATTTTAGCAGAGGTCGCGCCAAAGTCAGAAGCCGCAACCTCTGCTGCGATAGAATGTAATGGGCACTATTTTCGCGTCAATGTAGTATTTGCCTCGATCTCAGGCAATTGCGTATCTAGAATTATTCTGTTCCCTGCCTCTTCGATTTCCCCGAAACTGTTGACCCAGCCGTATATTGTATAGAGTTGGATTTTGCTTATACCAGCTCCTTTCAACGTTCCCTTTACCTTTTCCAATGGGGCCGCGTGCGGGTAATTCCCGCTTGTCAAAACGGCTACGAACCGGTCCCCTTCTTGCTTTATTGTTGCCAACCCATTATACGAAGTATTGCCTGAAAGGTTTGTCTCAATACTCCACTCTCCATTCAAATCATACACCACTTCCCCCTTAGAAAGTGTCAGGGTGTTCGACATACCGGCTTTCAACGTGGCGCTCTTTGCACCATCTCTCATGGCAGTGTTACAGGCTGCAGCACAAAATAAGATAAAAAGACAAATCACCATACATTTTTTCATTGAACATTCTCCTTGATAAAAAGGCTTCTGCTATTCCAAAGCCCTTTCGGTTTGAGGTTACATGTTTACCATCCTTTCATTGCGAACAGGCGTTTGAACAAATCTGACAACTCCTCGGCATCCATCACACAAACCAAAAAACAGTTTGCACTTCTTTGAAATAAAATCCTTACGGATTAACTCCAGAACATTAATCTCAGGGAGTTTGGGCATAAGTCTTTTATTGTTCTTCCCGGAAAAATGTAGAGTGACAAATGAAGAATGTCGATTTTTCGATGAAAACTGTACTATGATACCAATATTGACGATTAGTTGACGGTACGAACCGTCAACTTTTTCCATTTTTTTTATGATTTCTGAAAAAAAGGGATTTTCTGGAGCGAAACGGTAATCCGCGATGAGTTAAACTCTGGACTTGGTCTTAACGTCGGCCATTAGACTTGTTTTCCTACTCATCCATAATCCTTTGACACGGATTAAAGAGGTATGATAAAAATTTCTTTGGGCTTTTGCCTGGAAAGGTTCATCCCAGCGCAAAGCCCTTTTTTGTTCCCCCACGGGATTTATCGAGGCTCAAAAGATGATAGCAAAGGATCAAACTCGCCCTACAAACCGAAGTGCGGTCGCCGGCATCATTGGGAACGTCCTGGAGTGGTATGATTTTGCTGTTTTCGGCTATTATGCACCTATAATCGGGACTCTTTTCTTTCCTTCCGAAAGTAAATACGCGGCCCTGATTAAGGTCTTTGGCGTATTTGCTGCGGGGTATATGATGCGGCCCATCGGCGGTGCGATTTTCGGCCACATGGGCGATCGGGTAGGTCGCAAGAAAGCACTTCAAGTCTCCGTTCTCATGATGGCCATTCCCACCGCCTGCCTTGGCCTTGTACCGACTTACGACCGGATCGGCCTTGCCGCACCGGTAATACTGATTGTCCTCCGGCTTATTCAAGGGTTATCTGTGGGAGGAGAATTCATTGGCTCCATATCCTTTGCCACGGAGATTGCACCCCCCAATCGGCGGGGGTTCTATGGCAGTTTGACCACCTTGAGCGCCGTTGGCGGTATTATGATCGGCTCTGCGGTGGCCACAGCCATGCAGGCTCTGCTCACTCAGGAAAGCATGCTGACCTGGGGATGGCGTATTCCTTTTTTGGCCGGAATTGCCATTGGTGGCTTTGGATTGTGGATGCGAAAGGGCATGATGGAGCCCCCTGCCTTTAAAAAACTGAAAGCCACTGAAAATGTTCACAAAAGCCCTGTCACCCGGGTAATCCGCCATATGCCCGGCCGAATAGCACATGCAGCGGCCCTTGTTGTCCTTTTTGGAGGTGGCTTCTATATGCTCTTTGTGTGGTGGCCCACCTATCTCACCCATATGGTAAAACCGACCGTTCCCCATGCCATGATGATAAATACCATTGCCACCCTGTTCGTGATGGCTCTCATTCCCATCTCCGGATATCTATCCGACAAGGTTGGTCGAAAGAAAATGCTTGTGGCCTCCTGTTTGGCTATAGCCATAGTCGCCTATCCCCTTTTTGTGTGGTCGGACCATGGCGTCTTTCAATCAGCTCTTGTGGCGCAATTGATTTTTGCACTGATTTTCTGTAATATCCAAGGTTCAATGCCGGCAACCCTGGCGGAGATGTTTCCCACATCCATGCGTTTCAGCGGCATTGCTTTAGGGTATAACCTGACTCTCGCACTGGTCGGAGGCACCGCTCCCATGGTATGCACCTGGCTTGTGGAAATCACCGGGGATATCGCCTCTCCAGCCTATTATCTCATTGTAATGGCATTAATCAGCTTTGTCGCAGCGCTCAAGTTAACGCCCATGGAAGGGCAGGAACTCGACTAGGTTTGATTCCGGATTTTCGGCCTTTGTCCCGGAGATAGAAAGCTCATTCCGCCTAATCGACAAAGAAACTTGCACGCGATTATTTACCGGGCGCTTGTCCCGCTAGCGGGGCTACGCTCAAGACGCCCCAGTTAAATACGCTACGCTGTCACTGACGTGAATTGAACGGGGTAAACAAAGAACGCTAAGATTCATTTTTTTTACCGAATCGGAACGGACGATTCGATAAAGCAATCAGCCCTTCGGGCA
>CAYOWC010000037.1:0-17426 GCA_964407525.1 uncultured Desulfobacteraceae bacterium
GCTAAGAAATTGTCGTCTCTTTATCATTCTTATGGGCTCGTGCTAAACTTTATCAGGGTTCAAAGGTCCAAGGTTTAAGGTTCAGGGTTCAAGGGTTTGGATTCCCGCCGTTCCCCTCGTTCCCATGCTCCAGCGTGGGAATGTATAATCCTCCGGAAGAAATGAGTCCGGGTGCTTTTATGACTTTGTGCCTCTGCGTCTTTGCGTCTTTGCGCGAGAACTCGTGTGAGAAGTTTCCTTCTCGATCTGACTGGCTTTTTTTCCAGCCAGAGGCGGCGGCGCAACATGACATTCCCAACAGGGGGGTGTTATATTGGAATATTCGTGGCACCGGTCACAGAAATGTTCTTTGTTTTTGTGACACCCCATGCAGGTGTCACGAAGGTTCATTCGGTATTTTACTCCATCCATGGCTGTGTAAATCAGCATCTGGTCCCGCACAACGGCTGTTCGCCAGGCGTGGAGCAGGCGCATATGGTCCGCCCGCATGAACTGCTTCGATTCGACACACTTTTTTCCCCCGGCGGGAAGCAGCAACTCGGGCAATGGTTCGTCTTGCCCGATTAAGGACCAGTAGAAAGGAAAGGTGGCAATGGCAAGGAAACCTATGATGCTTGCTATGACCCAGCCGCGATTAACCATTCAAACCTCTATCCTTTATTGTTGGGTCCACTCGGCAGCTCTTCTCCTCTAAGATCCAGGGTCCTTGGGATTTCCCCTTTCATGACAAGGGCGTTTCCAAGAAGTTCATGAACCCCTGTCACTTCTATCTCAGGCACCCAGTATTCCATGAGAGGGGGCAGGGCCGCCCTGTCTATGGCGCAGATGCAGGCGAGGGTATTCACAGCGTGCTTTTTCTGCACATGTTTCACAGCGCTGGCTCTCGCGAAACCACCCCGCATTCTCAACTCCATGTTTTCTCCTGCGTGAAGACCGGCCCCGCTTCCACAGCAGAAGGTCTGTTCGCGGATGGTTTCTTCCGGCATTTCAAAGAAATTATTGCAGGCATGATGCAGGAGGTAACGGGGTTCTTCCAGCATGCCCATTCCTCTTGCCACGTTGCACGAATCATGAAAAGTGACGCGGCGGTGATCATTCCTTGAAGGGTCGAGAGTCAGTTTTCCATGGTTTATCAGGTCGGCTGTGAATTCACAGATATGGACGGCCCCAGTGGATGCCGCGTATTCAAATCGAGTCCCTGTCACCGGAGATACCGGGGTTTCCAGGAAATCGGGGGGGCCGTTCATGGTTCCCATGTACTGGTGAAAGACCCGCCACATATGACCGCATTCTCCCCCAATGATGTATTTTACGCCTAATCTTTCGGCTTCAGCGTAGATTTTTGCGTTCAGCAGTTCGGCCACGTCATGACTGGTGAAAAACCCGAAATTTCCTCCTTCGGCGGCATAGGAGGACCAGGTGTAATCCAGGTCCATCTCATGAAACAGCATCAAATATCCCATGCAGGTAAAAATGCCCGGGTCGGCATAAAAATCACCGGAAGAGGTAACAAAAAGGATTTCCGCTCCTTTGCGGTTGATGGATGGTTCTATCTTGATTCCGGTAATCTCTTCCAGATCATCGCACAGGAAATCGATTGATTCTTTGAACGTCTGGGGTTCCATCCCGATATGGTTCCCGATACGGTGACACTTGGCAACAGCGGCTGCAATCCAGTCGATGTTGAGCCCCAGCAGGTTGAGCAGTTCGCGGCCCAGGATCGTGATTTCCGCCGTATCGATTCCATAAGGGCAGAAAAGGGAGCAACGTCGGCATTCCGTGCACTGAAAAAAATAGGACCACCACTCTTTCAGGACCTGTTCCGTAAGGTCGCGGGCGCCCACCATTTTTCCCATAAGTTTTCCGGCCAGGGTGAAATTGTTCCGATAGACGGACCTGAGCAGTTCCGCACGAAGTACAGGCATATTTTTGGGATCACCCGACCCGATGAAAAAGTGGCATTTGTCAGCGCAGGCCCCACATCGGACACAGATATCCATGAAAAGCTGTAGGGATCGAAACCGCTCTATCCGCTCTTTAAGGCCTTTCAGGATAATTTCTTTCCAGTTTTCCGGAAGCTTCCAGTCGTCATCCTCCACGCGCCAGTCCCGCGGGTTCGGCATGTGGACTGCTTCTATGTCCCTGCCTCGCGCCGCATGGCAGAAAACGCCTTCCCGGAGGGCAGCAGGAGTATCCATCCATCGGGTTTCAGGAAGACTATAGTCGATGGCGGCTATTTCTTCGGGGGAGGGGAGTTTACCTGCCAATATGTTTTACTCCTTGTCTTTAGGGGATGCTGGATCCTCGTCCAGAGGGATTCCCGCCTCCACCATTTTTTCTCGGAACTGGTTTTCCCAGTCTGCATATTTGTGATAATCGGCCGGTTTGTTCCAGGGATTGCGATGAAAAGAGGCTCGATTATTGTTGGTAAGATTACGGGTAGGAGAAAAAAACAGGCCGGCCGCGTGCATCAGTTTGCTGAAAGGAAAATAGGCTGCCAGGGAACATACGAGAAAAAAGTGAATAAAAAAAAGGACGCCGATCCCATCGGGTACTGACGGGCGGAAGGTGATAAAACCCATGGCCAGTTCTTTGACGCTCGTGGTATCGATGCCGTCCACATAGCGCATCAACACGCCGGTGGTGGCGATGGCCATGATCAAAAAAAGGGGAAAATAATCGTTTAAGAGGGAGATGTACCGAAGCTTCGGGATAAAGATCCTCCTTGCAAAAAGCAACGTGACTGCTGCCAATAAGAGCAGGCCGCTCATCATGACCTGAGGAATGCCTATCTCGAACCATCCGTCCAGGTTCTGTACGAGCCTTACGGGAGCCGGCACGGGATTGGTGAAAAAGTGCAGATGCCGGAACAGGGTTGTGAGCAGGGCATAATGGAAGGCGATGGCAAATAGCCAAAGCCATTTGGCCGAGGCATAGGAAACCGGCTGTAGATCGGTCTGTGGGCGCAGACTTAAGTTTCGAAAAAGAGATCGGAAAAGGAAAATTTCTGATGAAATGCGGAGAATTGCCTGAAAGGTAGTAAACGGATTGTCCATCCAGGAATGTTGTATCCAGCCAAGGCTCTTCTGTTGGCCACCGGTAGTGGGTATCCTGAACGGGTTAGGGGCGGTGGACCATTTTATCAGACGATGGATGAATCCGGTAAAAAAAAGAATGGCAGCGAGATAGGGTATGACGATGCCGAAAAGGCTGGTGAGTCCAAGGCCCTGGACCCCCGTCCAGGAGATCAGGATGAGGAGTATTACTGCAATCAGCGCGTACGGCAGCCCCATGATATCACCAGCTTCAACAGTTGTATTATACTCAAAAGACGCAATTAGCGGTTAGCGGTTACATAGCCGCACAAAATCAGTGATTTAGGGCGCAATGGGTAAGCATCAAAAAGTGAGAATACCAACATGGAAAAAAGTCATTCAAATGATTGAGATCTCTAAGTTAACAGCTAAAAGCTAATTGCAGCTTTTAGGTTATACTGAAAACTCCGAATGTAGTTTTTTCCCTATTTTCCATACGGATAGTAAAAGGATTTAAAATGGGTGTCAAGGTACAAAGGGCGAAAACAAGGAACTCTTAATGGAAGGGGCTGGCCGACTCTTGCCAGGTTTTAGATCCGGTTTACCATATCTTTTAAAACAGCCGGAACTTCCTCCATATTTTCGACCTTATAAGGAGTTTTGAGCGTATTGTCTCTGAAGGCGATAAATGGTACATTCGCCGCCTCGGCGGTTTCATAATCCACCCTGGAGTCTCCAATATAGGCCACTTCCGTCTTGTGAAGGTCGAAGAAATTGAGGATCTTAAAGAGGGCTTCCGGATGGGGCTTTGGATATTTTACATCCAGCGAAGATACCACGATTTCAAAAAACTCCGTAAGTTCGTTCTTCTCCAACACTTCATTAATGGTGTTGCTTCGGTTTGTGGCTATTGCAAGTCGGTAATTGATTCGCAAATATTTCAGCAGTTTTTTTAGCCCCGGTTCGATGATCATATCCTTTATGAAGGGGCTGTATTTCATTTGTAAACGATATTTCTCTGCTTCCTCAAAAAAATCCGTTTTTCTGAAAATATGTTTTACCGATTCAGTCCCAGTTGCCATATGAACAAAAGCGATCTCTTCTTCATCCATTAGGGGAAGGCCGAAGTGGTCAAGCATATGATTATAAAAGTTGACATTTGCCATTTTGGAATCAAACATGACACCATCGCAGTCAAAAATAACTGCTGATATTTTTTTTTCTTTTCCCATTAATTTTTATCCAGTGCAGCTTTAATTTTATCTGATAATATACCAATCTTAAACGGTTTTTGAATGAAATCGCAACATCCTCGATTCAAAATTTCAGAGACCTCTCCATCAATACCATATCCGCTTGAGAGAATGACTTTCACTTTGGAATCCATTTCCTTCAATCTGTCAAATACTTCCCCGCCTCCCAGGCCGGGCATAATCATATCGAGGATCACGAGGTCGATTTCCGATCCTTTTTCTGTATATATGGACAAGGCGTCGTTTCCGTTTTCAGCTGTGAAACACACGTATCCTATTTTTTTAAGCATTTCCCTGGTGACATCAATAACCCATTTTTCATCTTCCACAAAGAGGATGGTACCTTTGCCTTTTTGAAGCAATTGCGGTGGTTTTTGCTGCACATTTTCGCTTTTTTCGGAAGCGGGCAAATAAATATCAAATTGTGTTCCCTTCCCTTTTTCGCTTTTAACGGAGATGGCCCCTTCATGATCTTTGATTGCAGTGTAAGCGGAAGCAAGTCCCAGCCCTGTTCCGACACCCGGCTCTTTTGTTGTAAAGAATGGATCAAATATTTTTTCCAAAGTCTCGTTATCCATGCCCGACCCTGTATCGGCTATGGAAATCTGAACATATTTTCCGGCATTAAGGCCGTAAGACATGGCAGCGTCGTCTTTCAGCATGAGATTCCTTGTTTGAATATGGAGGTCTCCGCTCTTTCCCATGGCTTGCCAGGCATTCACATACATGTTCAGCAGGGTTTGTTCAACCTGGCTTGTGTCTGCGTCCACCGGCCAGATGTTTTCTGCAAGTCTTCTGTGGAGAACAATCTCTTTTTTTGTGCGGCTGAAAAATTCCGAACTTTGCTTCACCAGCCAGTTAAGGTCAATTGTCTTTACATTCCGCGCTCCCCCCTTGGCAAGCCCCAGAAGTTGGCGAGTAAGCCCGGACCCGCTCCTGACATATTCTTCAACCGTTTTTAACTTCTCATGATGTCGTTGTCCCAGACCCTTCTCTAATAGCATCAGGGATACGTTCCCCTGGATTGCCATGAGAAGATTATTGAAATTATGCGCGATTCCTCCCGCAAGCGTTCCCAGAGCCTCCATCTTTTTTGCCTGTACAAGTTGTTCAGCCATCCTCAGTTTATCTGTAACATCGGTTAAAATGATAATGGTTGTGGAAAGGTTGTCATTAACCACAGGAAGGATGCTGAGCGAAATTTTATGACTATTCAAGGTTATTGGGGAGCCACGAAAAATCGGTGTGGGATTTTGCGGTATCTTCGCGACCATTTTCTCGATCTCTGCACACTCCTTGCCGGTGAGAATATGGGAAATAGGGATCCCAAGCAGCTTTTCTTCGGGTATTCCCACTAACGAGATTGCTTTTGCATTCGCGTAAATAATTTTACTACTGGAAGTTACTTCTATGATACCATCCGACATGGTTTCCAGAATGGTTTCAAAATGTCTTTTTACGGATAGGAGTTCTTCGGTGATAGCCCTTGCAGAGTTGAATTTTCCTCCTATCACTTTCCCCGAAGCGCACCTGGAGGCTGCAGTATCAGGATTTTCAATGACGAAAAGGATGTTGTCAGCCATTTCCGCAATAGGCCCTTTGGCTATGCACGCGTCTACTCCGATTTCAGCGAGATTGATTTTTTCTTCCGCAACCGTGCTTGACAGGATAACGACATACGTTTTACTTAGTCTTTCCATGCCTCTAATAATCTTACACATTTTGATGCCACTGATATTGGGCATGACCATGTCTACGAAAATGATGTCGGGAGTATGGGTTTTGAGAATATCAAGAGCGGAAATGCCATCTTTTGCGGTTAGGACGACGTACTGGTCGCTCGGGAGTAAATCGACCACAAACTCCAAAATAAGTACGTCGTTATCAATGACTAAAATCTCTTTCATCGTATACTTGTCTCCCTTTACTGGTAGGTCACTCTGAACACTTCTTCCACAGTGGTTACTCCCTCTAACAATTTTCTTGCACCATCCTGACGCAATGTGGACATTCCCTGTTTTATTGCCAGCCTCTTTATGGCATTGGAGTCTGGAGTTTTCAAAATGAGATTCTTGATCTTTTCATCCAGGACCATGATTTCAAAAATTCCGGTCCTGCCTTTGAATCCCGTATTCAGGCACGCTGAACAGCCCCTTCCACGATACACCTCTTTCCCTCTCAGCATTTCCGGGCTGATTCCGATATTTTGAAGGGTCTCCGGATCTGGTATATAGGACTCTCTGCAATTTTCACAAATAACACGGACCAGCCGCTGAGCTATGATGGCGGTTACTGAAGACGTAACCAGAAAAGGTTCAATGCCCATATCAATAAGCCGCGTAACGGCGCTTGCCGAATCATTGGTGTGAAGGGTAGAAAAAACCAGATGGCCCGTCAAGGCTGATTGAATGGCAATTTCGGCGGTCTCCAGGTCTCTGATTTCACCCACGAGGATTACATCGGGGTCCTGTCTTACGATGGAGCGAAGTCCTTTAGCAAACGTGAGACCGATTTTGGAATTTGCCTGGATCTGGCCAATATTATCGATCTGGTATTCGATGGGATCTTCTATGGTGATAATATTAATGTCTGTTTTATTTATTGTGGACAGGGCGGCGTAAAGGGTCGTAGTTTTTCCGCTTCCCGTGGGTCCTGTTACAAGAATAATGCCGTGAGGCGTCCTGATGAGTTCATCAAAGCGGTCCAGACTTCCTTCAGGCATACCGAGATCGGTGGCTTTCAGCAAAACCTTGGTTTTGTCTAACAATCTCAGCACTACCCTTTCTCCGAAAGCTACCGGGATGGTGGAAACCCGGATATCTACGTTTTTATCGGCGATTCTGATCTCTATGCGGCCGTCCTGAGGCAGCCTCTTTTCCGCAATATTCATGCTGGCCATAATTTTTATGCGGGAAATAAGAGCCGATTGAATATGCTTCGGGGGCGAAAGCATATCGTAGAGAATTCCGTCCACACGATATCGAATTTTCAGTTTGTGGTGCGAATGTTCAATATGAATATCACTGGCCCTCGCTTTGACGGCCTGGGAAAGCATCAGGTTTACGAGTTTTACGACTGGTGCATCGCTCGTGTTTTCGAGGAGGTCTTCCGTGTCCCCGATTTCGGACAGTATCCTATCCGCGTCCTCTTCGTGCATGTCTTCAATAACCCGTTCAGCCGAATCACTGTTCATGTCGTAGGCGAAATTGATAATGGAAAGAATGTCTGAATAAGGGGCAAGAACAATGTCAGGGTTGTCCATGTCCAGGAGTACACCCAGATCATCCAGTGGTTGAAAAAACAAGGGGTCATTGATGGCAATGATCATCCCATTTGCATTTTTGATGGGGGCCATCCTGTATTTTTTTAAAAACTGGATAGGGATTTCCCTGGCAAATTCGGTGCTGAGCCCTTCGAGAGGAAGTGAGGGGGTTACCGGGATCTGAAACTGGATTCCCAGGGCATGGAGCAGGTCCGATTCCGTGATCTTTTCCTGACGGATCAGGATTTCCCCGATCCGACCGCCTTTCTCTTCCTGTATGCGCAGGGCGTCCACAACAGCATCTTCCTTGAGGTGACATTCCTTTTTCAGAATTTCGCCCAGCAATATATGTTCCATGGTCGCGCCTATTTGCCTTCGCCCTGGGCTGGGTCTAGTGACCCGGGTTTCTTGTACATCTTGATAACCCCTTCTTTTATTCTATCAATATGGTCTTTTTTATCGTGATAAATTGTTTGCGCCTCAAGAGGATTTTCGATGATCCTCGGGGTGAGGAAAACAAAGAGGTTCGTTTTTTCCCTCTTTTTCGTGGATGATCTGAAAAGCCAGCCTAGAAGTGGGATACCTCCTAAACAGGGTACGCTGTATTCAATATCGGTTGTGTCATCTCCAATCAAACCGGCAATAACGATTGTATTCGCATCCTTAACGATTACGGTTGTCTGTGCCATTCGCTTATAAGTAGCTGGAAGGCCACTCGTTATGTCTCCGGTTGAAATCAGTCTGGTGATTTCCTGGAATATTTTAAGTCTGACATGCCGTTCCGTACTGATCTGTGGCGTAACTTTGAGCGTTACTCCCACGTCTTTGAATTGGTAGTTCGTGTAGTTTTGCTGTGCATCTGTGATGTTTTCGCTGGTGATATAGGGGATATTTTTTCCCACCATGATTTCGGCTTCTTCGTTGTCTGTAGTGAGGATCTGAGGCGTTGAAAGAATATTGACATCCTGATCCTGTTGGTACGCGCTGACAACAGCTGCCAGATTGGGGAATTGTATCCCTGCGATTTCAATGGCTTCACCGATGACACCAAGAGAAAAGCCTGCGGGAAGGGTGCCAGTGGCCAGACCTGCGATATTTTTAAATCCAGAGCTGCTCGATCCCCCAAAAATCGCCCCGTCCTTTCCACCTGCGGACACGGACTTGGCCGCCTCCCATTCAACGCCTAATTGGAAGTCCTTATTTACGTTAACTTCCATGATCAATGCCTCTATATAGACCATGAGTCTCGGAATATCCAGTTTCTGAATGACCTCCTCCAACACGAGATAGTCATCTTTCCCTGCCATGATAACGAGAGAATTGGTAGATTTATCCGCAACAATCCGTGCTTCTTTTGAAATCAGGGGAGCTTTTCCTTTAGTGGTTTTGGCATCCTTTTTTGAAGGGAGAGATGTCAGGACCTTTGTGAGGTCTTCGGCATTGGCGTGTTGAAGGTAATAAACCCGAATGTCTCCCTCCCCCCTGGGGGGTTCTTTATCGAGCATTTTTACCAGGTTGACAATCCTCACGGTAGAATCTTCCGAGGCCAGCAATATAAGGGAATTTGTCCTTTCGTCCGGAACAATATTGATCGTATCCTGTGTTTTAGAGGTGTTCTTCTTCCTGACGCGGCTCTGTTGAAATAATGCATTTACGGATTTTGCCAGGACACTTGCATCCGCATATTTGAGGGGCAGGACGGTAATCTGCTCCCCGACCCCTTCTACATCAATGGCCTGGGTGATTCTTAATAACCGTTTGATGTTGGATAGTACGTCCGTGACGATCAGCGTTCGAGTAGGCCCATAGGCGACCATGATGCTGTTTTTGGAAATCAACGGGGTAAACAGTTTTTTGAGTTCGTCCGGGTCTGCATATTTTAACGGGATGAGCTGGGTTACGACTTTGTCCTTTGCATCCACAGCGCCCCTTTTTAATAGGGTTTCAACGTTCATGCTTCTGGCTTGCACCGTAGGTACGATTTTTGTAATGCTTCCCGCTGGTACCGCGGTATATCCGTGCACGGCAAGAACAGATTCAAAGACCTTGTAAGCTTCTTTAACGGAAATCTTTTTGGGCGAAATAATGGTGACTTTGCCCCGGACGGCCTTGTCTATGACAAAGTTCTTCCCTGTTAGTTCACTGATAAATTTGATGAAAATAGGAATGTCCACACTATCAAAATCAATCGTAACATAGGCTTCTTCCGGAACTTCCCTCCCTGCAGTTGATTTCCTGCTTTTGATTTCCTGATCCTTTTTTCCCATGGACGTCGCGTCCGATTTTGAGATTCTTTGACCGTTCGGAGGAGGTTGTATGGGAGTTGGTACGGCCTGTGTTTTTGGAGGAGAGGCCTTTATTGTGGATGTCTTCTCCGGTTTAGCCATTGTACCGGTGTTGGTTGTGGAAACCTTTTGGGATTTTTGATCGACAGGAGACGGGGCAGGGGTTATCCCGTCTTCTCCTGACACGCGGGCGCCGAAGGCGGAGGGGATACTGTTCAAAAACAGGAACGCTGCATACAGCAGGACCAAATACGCGATTTTTCGAATTTTTATCTGATTTCTTATGGGTGTCATTAATTATCTCAAATTTTTATATTCCTGGTCATGACAGTTTTTGCAGGCATCCGATCCCACGTATGTTTTAATGCCTTTGTCTTCCGCATACGTTCCCCTCCATCCAAAAAGGATTATACAGGACACGAGGAAAGAAAAGGCTGCAATTCCAATGGTTTTTTTCTTCATAGCTGCCCCTTTTTCGATAAAGTTATTGTTCCTATCTTTTCAGAAAGTTATGGGGTACGGATTGAAAATGTGCTGATTAGGATGCCGTTGTGGAAACCCAATGTCATCAAAGCATGCTGCCTGTAGGCGCCATGTTGTCCGCCGGTGGCGTGCCTGTCTTTTTTCGAATTTTTTTCCTTTCGCACCTCTCCGATTTTTCGATGGAGTTACAAAACATTTGTATCCAGCCTTTCTTCACTACTTCCGTATTCCCTTTGTAGTTATTGAAGAAACCGCATTTTTCCAAAAGTTCGCAAGCATCAGACAATGTAATCTCCTCTCATACCAGATTTTTCCATTGTGCAGCAGTATTAGAAAGCAGCGTGGTATTGTTTCCTTTTAAGGATAGTCAAGAATACTATCGCTTAAACCTACTATTCCCTTAGAATGAACTCACAAAAATTCCATATTTTATAATCATTCACAAGATTTGTAAAGTTAAGCTTTCAGCTTTCATCGATTCTTATAACCATCTGTATTGTTTCGTTTTGGCCCGGATGGAAATGCCCCCCAAAAAACATCTTTTAAAAAAATCTTGACACATTAAGTAATTTTCACTAACTAATTTAACATGCTGAATTACAGCTATATAATTATTAATATATTTTTCAAGGTAAATATTACTAACCCGAAGTTAGTGCTTCTTTTATTCGAAGTGGACGGCTTCGGGGAATTTGGAGGGACGGTAGCATGGTATACACGGATATAGAGGTTCACACGAAAGGGGCCGTCAATACGGTTACTTTGAATCGCCCGGAACTGATGAACGCTTTAAATAATAATGTCATCTTTGAGCTTATCGATGCTCTTCGTATGGTTGAACTCGAAAAAGAGATAAAGGTTGTTGTGCTGCAGGGTGCAGGAGGGAATTTCAGTTCAGGCGCCGACCGGGCGCTTTTTACGGAAGATCATTCTTCTCCTGAATGGCTAGAAGGGATGCGCCATTTTGCCCGACTTGTTCGAAAACTTCGCGAGATTCCTCAGCCGATTGTTACCAAAATCGAAGGCGTAGCTATGGGGGCCGGATCAAATCTTGCGCTTGCCGGTGATTTTGTTATTGCAGCCCATAATATGCGGTTCCGTGAAAATTTTATCCATATCGGGGTTATTCTTGATTCCGGTGGTACCTATTTTCTTCCCAGGCTTGTGGGAATGGCCAAGGCGAGGGAATTGGCTTTTCTTGGGGAAGAGATCGACGGCAGGCAAGCCGCTTCCATGGGACTCGTATATAAGTCCGTTTCAGAGGAAGACATAGATCGTGAAACCGAGCTTTTGGCCAACACCCTGGCTCAGAAATCCCTCTCTTCCCTTTCTCTCATTAAAGGGGGTTTGGAAGAGAGTTTTAATAAGAGCCTCAAGGAAATCCTGGAATGGGAAGCGGCCCACCAGGCCATCATGCTCAGAACAAAGGAGCATCGGGACATCGTTCAATTTCTTAAAACAATGAAGAAGTGAAAAGAGGTAAAATGAATGAAACCCTTCGACCTCGGAAGTCCGCGAACGGAGAGAAATCTCGTCCGTTTCCGCCGGGGCGTATACGAATAGCCGATGCATTGAGGTTCCTCCTTGAAAAGAAGGATTTCAGCGCCATTACCACCGCTGAAATTGCAGGAACCGCCGGAGTTACGGAAGCATTGATATACAAATATTTCAAAGACAAAAGAGACCTTCTCTACCAAGTCCTTCGAGAATACCTGGAAAGTTATGATGCCCAGTTCATCACGGATGTGAAAGGTATCAAAGGAGCCCTTAATAAACTGAGACGGCTTTTGTGGTCTCATATAAATGTGTATGCCACAGACCGCGTTTTCGCCAAGATTCTACTTGTACAGGTAAGGAGTTTCTCGGATTACTACAGCAGTGACCCATACAGACTGGTGAAAAAATACAGCAATGTCCTTCTGGAAATTATTAAAGAGGGAATGGAAAGCGGAGAGATCAGGAACGATATCGATCCGGGGACCATAAGACAGGTGATCTTAGGGGCTCTTGAACATGTATGCCTGACAAGCATTGTGTTTGATCGCGATATTTCCCCGGATGAACTGAGCGAAAACCTGTGCGAACTTATCTTTAAAGGCATAGAGAAGGGAGGTTAACGGTATGGGAGAATGGATGGACGGCTATTTGACAAGGCTTTCGGAAGCCCGTGCCCAAAATCTATCCGGTGGTGCAAAAGAACATGAAGCACTTCAACACGGGCTGTGTAAGCTTACGGCGAGAGAACGAATTTCCATGGTCGTCGATTCCGGAACCTTTGAAGAAATAGGATCTCTTGTAACAGATACCCGCCGCCCCTTCGATGGAAAAAAAAGGTCTGCCCCTTCGGACGGAGTGATTATGGGAGTTGCCAGAATTGAGGGGCGGATCGTGGCACTCTATTCCCTGGACTTTTCGGTCATGTCCGGCTCCCTTGGAGACCAGGGGGCATGGAAGCTGGTGGATCTAACGAAGATGGCAGGGCAGAATGGCATTCCCTTGATCGGCATAATCGACTCGGGAGGGGAGAGGCTTAGTATGAAAGATGGGGATTCAGGTTTCAACGGCCTGGGCCGCCTTCTTAAACACACCTGTTTTTACTCTGGAGTCATTCCGAGAATTACCCTTCTACTAGGTCCATGCACGGGGCTGCTTTCCATCCTTCCTGTTCTGACCGATTTCGTTATCATGAATGAACGCGCGGCATTTCTCTGGCTTGGGGGAGAAAAGAATTCGAAACCAGCGGGAACGGCTGAATTTCACATGGAAAGAAGCGGTCAATGCGACATCCTGGCATCTGATGACGAGGATGCCGTTCATTCTCTGAAAACATTGCTCGGATATCTTCCCGAAAACTGCTGGAAAAAGATCCCACAATTGAAGTCGGGGGATGATCCGGACAGAAAGGAGGAAAGTCTCCTTGATGTGATGCCGGACGATCCTAAATATACCTACGATATCCATGAAGTAATTGAAAAAATCGTCGATAATGGGGAATTCCTTGAACTGAAAGAGGAATTCGCTACTCATCTCGTGACGGGGTTCTGCAGGTTCGACGGCCGTGTTGTAGGACTGGTCGCCAATAATCCCGATGAACTCAGTGGAATTCTTGAGCCCGATTCATCGGATAAGTACGATCGGTTTATGAGGTTTTTAAATGCCTTCAACATTCCGCTGGTAACGCTGGTAGATACCACAGCATTTCCCCCGGGAGACCGGTGGGAAAGACGCGGTGTCATCAGGCATGGGGCAAAACTACTCCATTCCTATTCCCATCTTACGTGCCCGAAAATCACCATTGTTTTGAGACGTTCGTATGGAGGGGCCAATATCGTTCTGGGCTGCTCCCGAATGTTCCCGGATTTTGTCTACGCATGGCCCACGGCCGAATTTGCGCCTACGGGTCCGGAGACGGTGGTGCACGCTGTCTTTCACAAGGCCCTTGCAAAGGCAAAACAGGAGGGAAAGTATGATGCCATGTTTAACCGCTACCTCAGTATTCTTAAAGAACAGTTTTCCGTGATGAACTTAGCCAAACACTGGACTACCTACTATACGGCCCATGAGGTTATTGACCCAAGGGACACACGCCCCAGAATTATCAGGGCACTGGAGGCGGTTCAAAACAAGGTGGAAGAACTTCCGGAAAAAAAGCGATCCATCAGGCCTGCATAAAGGTTGTTATGAGATGAAGCGGATCACAATGTCCCGGTAATTGTCAACCAATTTGTCTTACCATGAAGGACATGAAGAACATGAAGAACATGAAGGGTAAAAAAAGCTTATGAAGACGTTTTTTACCCAGTTCCATGCCGGAGTGTTGGAATCGGGAAATCGCTATCGGGATTGACGCATTCAATCCGCCTTTCATTCGATACCGATCCCGATAACAATACGATAAATAACCAGCAACGAGTAACCAGCAACCAAACGAACATCTGAGGCCTACCATGACAGAAAAAATGGAAAATGCCATAGACAGGTTGAAGGCTATACACGAAAAAAATACCCTTGGGGGAGGTCTCGAACATATCGAGAGACAACATCGGCGAGGCAAACTGACTGCCCGGGAAAGGCTTGATTGCCTTCTGGATGAAGGAAGTTTCAGCGAGCTGGGTTCCTGTGTGAATACTACAGGCGCCAGGATAGATGGAAGGGAGTCAGAGGCGCCATGCGATGGGTCCGTTGTGGGTACGGGCAGGGTGGAAGGAAGAAAAATTGCAGTATATGCAAGCGATTTTACCGTCCTTGGAGGTTCCATTGGAACCCAGCACGGACTCAAATTTGTCAGGCTCATGGAAATGGCTGCATCCTGGGGTATTCCCATGGTCTGGTTGCTGGATTCTTCAGGGGGAAGACTGGGCTACAAGGATGTACCCATGGCCGGCATTGACTGGTGGTTTGCCCTGGAGTCGCGCTACTCGGGTCTGATTCCCCAAATCAATGTGCTTCTGGGACCGTGCATTGCGGGCCAGGCATATTGTCCTACTCTCTGCGATTTCCTCCTCATGAGCAGAGGAACGGCACATTTATGGCTGGGAGGGCCTAGAATGACGCAGGCTGCTACGTCCGAAAAGATTGGAGATGACGTGGGGGGCGCCGATTATCATATGGTCTACAGCGGCACGTGCGATCTGATTGGGGACAACGACAGGGAAACTATTCAAAAAGCCCGTGAACTCCTGGGGTTCCTGCCGTCCAACTGGAGGGAAAAACCTCCTTACAGAGAAACTGCCGATGATCCCGACAAAGACATAAATGACCTGGTCCGGATTGTTCCCGATGATTGTGGCGAACCTTATGACATGCATGATGTGATCCGATTGCTTGTGGATGATGGGAATTTTTATGAGATTAAGGACCAATACGCTAAGAACCTGATTACCGGCTTCTGCCGATTCAACGGCGAAACCACAGGGTTGGTGGCAAACAATCCGACAGAATCAGGAAGTATGATGGAGATTGATTCCTGTGACAAATACTACCGTTTTCTCCAGACGTTGGATGCTTACGGAATTCCGTTGGTTACTCTGGTGGATACGCCTCCCTGCCTACCAGGCGAGGAACAGGAAGCAAAAGGTCTATTAAGACATGTGGGGAAGATTATCGACCTTTATGCCACATGCACCATTCCAAAAATAAGCGTTGTTCTTCGGGAGTCCTATGGGGATGCAGGGAGCATCGTTATGGGAGGGGTGAAGGGAATGGGAGTCGATCTTTCTTATGCCTGGCCCAATGCGCGGTTTGCCATTGAGGCCTCGACCCTGGATTACCGGGAGGCATACGGGAAAGGAATTGAAGAGGATGCCCATGAAGGGTATTTGAACAGGGCAAGGGAGAAAATCGATGTCTTTGAAGCGGCCGGAAGCTGGACCGCACAGGTGGTGGACGAAATTATAGAACCGAAAGATACGCGAAAACGGATCATTGACGCCCTGGACCTTACGAGAAAGAAAACGGAAAAACTGCCTAAAAGGGCGGTGAGCCATGGGACGGGACCCACATGAATAGACTGGAGGAAAGAACCTTGCGTGAAATAGAAAAAGACAACGATCGAAAAGAAGTGAGAGCTCCCATGTCCGGGATATTTTACAGAAGTCCCGCCCCCGATCAACCGCCGTATGTGGAGATAGGGGACATTGTCAAGAAAAAGCAAGTGTTGGCGTTATTAGAGACCATGAAGGTTTTCCAGAAGGTTAAATCCCCCGCAGCAGGAAAAATTGTCGAGATTGCGGCGGTAAACGAAACCGCATTAAAAGATGAAGAACTCATGTTTGTGATTGAGGTTGAGTAGAATGTTCTCAAAGATACTCATCGCAAACCGTGGTGAAATTGCACTGAGGATAGCTCGGTCGTGCAGGGAGTTAGGGATAAAGACCGTGGCTGTGTATTCCGAAGCAGATAGGGCATCCCTCCATCTCAAACTGGCTGATGAAAGCGTGTGTATCGGTCCTCCTGATAGTCGGAAAAGTTATCTCAATGCAGAAAATATCTTCAAAGCTGCCCATGAGACCGGGGCGGAAGCCATCCATCCGGGGTACGGATATTTAGCGGAAAGCCATACCTTTGCCCTTGCCTGTTTGGATCAGGGTTTCGGTTTTATAGGCCCGACTCCGCAGAATCTGAAGATAGCCGGGGACAAAATCGTCGCTCGGGAGATGATGGAGAATGCAGGTGTTCCGGTCATTCTCGGAAGTTCAGGCCCTGTGGGGAGCATTGGGGAAGCCCGGATTGAATCGGAAAGGATAGGATATCCCGTGATGCTGAAATCAGCGGGAGGGGGAGGGGGACGCGGGATCCGAGTTTGTGAGAATGCGGATGCCCTGGCGGAAGAATTTCCCATCGCGGGAATGGAGGTACGTGCTTCGTTTGGAAACGGTGAGCTGTATGTGGAAAAATTTATCGCTGATCCTCGGCATATTGAATTTCAGATCCTCGCGGACAGAGATGGCAATACGATTCACCTGGGGGAGCGGGAGTGTACTATTCAGAGACGTTTTCAGAAGCTTATTGAAGAATCGCCTTCTCCCTTTCTTACCTCTCGATTGCGTGAACAGATGGGGAATGCCGCAGTGACCGCTGCCCGTGCTATTCACTATTTTAATGCAGGCACTGTGGAATTTCTGGTGGACGGAAACGAAAATTTCTATTTTATGGAGATGAATGCCCGCATCCAGGTAGAACATCCCATCACTGAGGTGACAATGGGACTGGACCTGGTTAAAGAACAGATCCGGCTGGCATCGGGTGAGGTGCACGGTTCTCTGAGTCCTCTTGAACCAAGAGGCTGGGCCATTGAATGCCGGATTAATGCGGAAGACCCAGAGAGGAATTTTGCTCCATGTCCGGGAACCATAAAGGAGTATCATCCGCCTGGGGGATTTGGTGTACGATTAGATACCCATCTGTACCAAGGCTATGAATTGCCCATCTATTATGATTCGCTGCTTGCCAAGTTGATTTCCCACGATCGGACCAGGGAAGGGGCTATCAAGATCATGAAAAGGGCCCTTGAGGAATTCAGGATTGGGCCGGTGAAAACAACCATTCCGCTTCACTTGAAGATTATGGACGATCCCGATTTTCAGGCTGGGAATTTCCATACCGGTTT
>CAYOWC010000037.1:17526-18987 GCA_964407525.1 uncultured Desulfobacteraceae bacterium
ACTTGAAGATTATGGACGATCCCGATTTTCAGGCTGGGAATTTCCATACCGGTTTCATCAAAAAAATCGTACCGGAAGAAGAGGAAGACTAATTAAGGGGAATCCGATGGATTTTGAACTTACGGAAGAACAGAGGATGCTGAAGGAAACGGTTGGCCGGTTTGTAGACAAGGACGTGATTCCTTTAGCGGCCGAAATCGATGAGCAGGAAAGGTTTCCAGAAGAGAACTTCAAGTCCATGGCCGACATGGGTTTCTTCGGGATCACCATTCCGGAGGAATACGGGGGCAGTGGTTCTGATTTTCTCTCCTGTGTTCTGGTTATGGAAGAACTGGCAAGGGGTTGCGTTTCCACTGCCAATACTTACGGGTCCCACGCCATTTTGTGCACGGAAAACATCTTCAGGAATGGCAGTGAAGAACAGCGGCGAAAATATCTGCCGGATCTGATCAGTGGCAAGAAAATAGGCGCCCTTTGTATCACTGAGCCTGAGTCGGGTTCCGACGCCCTCTCAATGCGAACAAGGGCTGTGAAAAAGGGGGATCACTATATCCTTGATGGTACCAAGATGTTTATTACCAATGGCCCCATCGCCGATCTGGCTGTTGTATACGCTAAGACCGATCCTGATGCGGGCCAGAACGGCATCTCCGCATTCATTGTTGAAAAGGATTTTCCCGGATTTTCAAGAGGCCGAAATCTGAAAAAGATGGGGGTGAGGGGATCTTTGACAGGGGAGTTGATTTTTGAAAGTTGTCGGGTCCCGGCTGAAAACCTCCTTGGTGAAGAAAATAAAGGTATTCGGGTTCTCATGAGCGGTTTGGACAGAGAGAGGATACTCTATTCCATTGCACCCATAGGGGTGGCCCAGGGGGCATTTGATCTCGCTTTCAGGTATGCATCAGAAAGGGTCCAGTTTGGAGCCCCTATCATCAGTTTTCAGATGATTCAAGAGTTGTTGGCGGATGTGGCCACAGATATTCAGGCAGGCAGGATACTGGCTTACTGGGCGGCCGTTATGGCGGAATCGGGCCGCAGTGTGAGGCTTGAAGCATCTTATGCGAAGCTTTTCGGCGCCAGGGTTGGCGTGGAAGCTGTAGGCAAGGCGTTACAGGTCTTCGGTGGGTACGGTTTCATGCGCGAGTTTCCCATAGAACGGATGTACCGGGATGTGAAGGGGATTGAATTCGGCGCAGGGACCAATCAGATTCAGAAACTCATTATTATTCGGGAATTGATGCGGACTCAAAAAGGTTCATAAAGACAGGCAATTTCAGATACGTGTCGTGAAAACAGGATTGAACCGGCAAGATGCCAAAAGGAAAAGGTCAAACGTTTTGCAGTGATTAGTTCAGATTGTTCACCGCGGATTTCATGTTTTTTTATCCTCTGCGTCTCTGCGCCTCTGCGAGAGACCCTGTCTGGAAAGTTTCTTTTGAATGAAAAGGAGGAAAGGCTATG
>CAYOWC010000037.1:19087-25018 GCA_964407525.1 uncultured Desulfobacteraceae bacterium
TGCGAGAGACCCTGTCTGGAAAGTTTCTTTTGAATGAAAAGGAGGAAAGGCTATGGAAGAGAGAATCTGGCAGAAATCATACCCGGAAAGTGTGCCTGTTACTGTCGATTATGAAAAGATCACCTTGCCTGAAACCTTGAAGCGGACTGCGGGAAAGTATCCCGAAACAGTAGCCCTGATTATGATGGGAAAGAAGATTACATACAGGGAACTGGATGAACTTGTAGATCGGTTTACTACTGCCCTGGCGGATCTGGGTCTCAAAAAAGGGGACAAGGTAGCCATTATCCTTCCGAATATGCCCCAGGTGGTGATTGCTTCCTACGCGGTTTTTGCCCTGGGAGCGGTGGTGGTTATGAACAACCCGCTTTACACCGAGAGCGAGTTGGAACATCAGCTCAACGATTCAGAATCTACCCTGTGCATTTGCATGGATCTTCTGGTGCCGCGTGTTTTGAAGCTCAAAGAAACGACAGGCATAGAAACTGTGATTGCCTGCCATATTCTTGATTATCTGCCCTTTCCCAAAAAACAACTTTTTCCTTTCGTAAAGAAAAAGATGCATAGAAAAACGGACCCCAATGAAGGTGTTTATGACTTCTTGGATCTCATTAAAAAATATCCGCTGAATCCTCCGCCAATGGAAGTTGCGTTCCATGACCTGGCGGCGCTTCTTTACACGGGCGGAACTACGGGTCTCTCAAAGGGTGTTATGCTCACCCATGCCAATTGTTGCATCTGCGTTCAGCAATTGAAAGCCTGGCTTTTCGATGTGGTAGAGGGAAGGGAAAGCCTTTTAGGGACTTTTCCTGTTTTTCATACAGCGGGTTTCACGACAGGCATGAACACGGCCATATACAGGGGACTTACTTTGATTTTGATCCCCCGTCCGGAGCCGGGAGCTGTCCTTGAAATGACCAGAAAATTTAAACCGGACTGGTTTCCGTGCGTTCCAACCATTTTTGTGGGGGTCCTCAATCATCCTGATTTTTCCAAAACGGACTTTTCTTTTGTCAAAGGTTGTCTTTCAGGGGCCGCGCCTCTTGCTCTCGAAACCATTGCCCAGTGGAAAGAATCCGTCGGTGCGGGGATTGTAGAATGTTACGGCCTTACGGAAACCGCTACCCTGTCCCATGCAAATCCCTGGCGGGGGAAGGTGAAAGTGGGAAGCGTGGGGATTCCGGTACCTGATACGGATTGCAGGATTGTGGATGTCGAAACCGGCGAAAAAGAGATGCCCCAGGGTGAATCGGGAGAAGTCCTACTCAAGGGTCCCCAGGTCACCTCTGGGTATTTCAAAAGTCCCGAGGATACGGAAAATGCCATTCAAGATGGGTGGTTGTACACCGGCGATATTGGATACATGGATGAGGATGGATATCTTTTCATTGTGGATCGGAAAAAAGATTTGATTATTGCCGGGGGGTACAATATCTATCCGAGGGATATTGATGAAGTTCTGTATGAGCATCCTGCTATTCAGGAAGCCTGTGCCGTGGGCATCCCCGATACGTATCGGGGAGAAACGGTCAAAGCCTTTGTTGTCGTGAAACCGGGAGAAAAACTCAGTGAAGAAGAAATCATTGCCCACTGCAAGAAAAAACTCGCATCTTACAAGGTTCCTAAATTTATTGAATTCATGGATGAGCTTCCTAAGAGTACGGTTGGAAAGGTGCTGAGGAGAAAACTGCGGGAGATGGAGTTGGAAAAGGCGAAGCAATAACGCTTTCGTAAAACGGAGGAAATATGGAAGGATATGATGCGGTCGTCATTGGAGCGGGAAACGGAGGGCTTACTGCTTCCACAGCCCTTGCTCAGAAAGGGCTCAACGTTCTGCTCCTGGAAAAGCATAATGTTCCGGGCGGATGTGCCACCAGTTTTTGCAGAGGGCGTTTTGAGTTTGAGGTGGCCCTTCATCAGTTAAGCGGCATGGGAACTGTGGAGAAACCGGGCCCCCTTCGAATGGCGCTGGGCAGCCTGGGAATCTTGGACGACCTGGAATTTGTGGAGATGCCGGATCTGTATAGTGTGGTAATGAGCGATGGTTTTAACCTGACGCTCAAGGCCGATAGAAACCAGGTTGTTATGGCTCTGCAAGAAAGGTTTCCGAATGAAAAAGAGGCCATCATTGGGTTCTTTGATCTCTGCTATCAATATGCCCAGGAAATGTTAGGGGCATTCTATTTCAGAGATCCTGCCCCTTCACGGGAGAAATTCCCCGTCCTGTACGAATATGCATTCAAGACGGGGAGTGAAGTACTGGATACTTTCTTTTCTGATCCGTTGCTCAAAGCGGTTCTTTCCGTATACTGGGGGTATGTTGGACTTCCACCCAGTCGTTTGGCATTCCCTTACCTCGCCATGCTTTTCTTCGTCTACATTGAATTTAAGCCGTTTCATATAAAAGGAGGGTCTCAGGCCCTGTCCAATGCCATGCTAAACCGTTTCCAGAGCTACGGTGGGACAGCCCGATTTCAGTGCGGCGCAAAAAAAATTATTGTGGAAGATGGTGCTGTGAAAGGGGTGATTACGGAGGAAGGGGAGCGGATCCCCACCCGGTTTGTTGTTTCCAATGCCTCGCAGGTGTCCACCTACACGCAGCTTATTGATCCCAACCATGTGGAGGAGAAAGCACTGAGAGAAATGAGAGGACGGAGCCTCAGTCCCTCGGCCTTCACTTTGTTCGCAGGGTTTGACTGTGATCCAAAGGATATGGGCATTACCGAAACCACGACATTTTTTCTGGAAAACATAAACTTTGATGATGGGGTCCTCAGCCGGATGAGGGAGATTGAAATCGGTGATCAGCTCATGGTGTCGAGCTGCTACGATGTGGCTGATCCCGATTTTTCGGCGCCTGGAACTTCACAGGCTAATATTGTAACCCTCAAATATGGTGAACCCTGGTTGAGCATTCCCCCTTCCCGGTATCATGAAACAAAATTTAAATGTGCAGAAGAAATGCTTCAAAGAGTGGAAGCGATCTATCCGAATGTACGTGAGCATATGGAAGAACTGGAGGTCGCGACCCCGTTGACGCATATGCGGTATCTGGGACACCCAGCTGGGGCCATTTACGGATTTGAGCAGTACACCAAAGACTCCATGTTTTTTCAACCGGGAAGATATTCCTCCGTTGAAGGGCTTTATTTCGCCGGCGGTTGGGTGGGAGACTGCGGTTTTCAGCCCACGCTTGAGACCGGTTTGTCGGCAGCCAAAACGATTATTCGAAAGCTCGAAAAGGGATAGGGGGAAGAAATGGCAAAAAGAATTTTCGAAGATTTCGATGGATATGAAGGTATCGTGAAGGAGAGGGAATACAGTCGGAAATACGGGGTTGGCTATTCAGTGGAAAGCCATTCCGTTGAACTGCTCATCAAGCGTTACCACCCGGCAAAACTGGTTCTGCGAGTCCAGGATATCATAACGGAAACGCCTTCTACTAAAACACTGCGACTGAATTCTGAAGATGGCTACTTGCCGCCTTTTCTGGCAGGGCAATATGTCTCGCTGTCTGTGGAGGTAAATGGCATCAGGACCAGCAGGCCTTACAGCATTTCTTCACCACCCAACCAGATTGGTTATTACGATATTACGGTACGCCGGGTTGAAGGTGGACTGGTTTCCAATTATCTGTTGGATCATGTTGAAAAAGGAGATCTTTTGGTTGGGTCGGGTCCCTCCGGTCATTTCTATCACAATCCTCTTTTTCATAACAAAGAGATGGTCTGTATTGCCGGAGGCAGTGGGATTACGCCGTTCATGAGCATGATTAGCGAAGTGGCAGATAAGGGTCTGGACCGTACGATTACCCTTTTCTACGGCATCAAGAATCTGGATGATGCCATTTTTCATGAGCGGCTCAGCTTGCTTTCCTCCCGGTTCAAGGCGTTTCAGTATGTTCCGGTTATTGAAAACCCTTCGGAGAGATACGAGGGAGTTAGCGGCTTGATCACCGCTGATCTGATGAAAGGAACCTTGGAAAATACAGATGGAAAAACCTTTTATCTCTGCGGACCGCAGGGTTTGTATGATTTCTGTATTTCCGAATGTAAGAAGATGGGTCTTCCTGATCGGAAGATCAGGCGGGAGGTCTATGGGGCGCCGCTTCAAATATCTCATGATCCCGGATGGCCCCGGGATGTAAAAGAGGAAGACCTGTTTGAATTGAAAATAGCAGGAAAGGACATCGTCAAAGCCAGAGCCGGGGTTCCCTTGATAACCACCCTGGAAGAAGAAGGTGTTCTGGTTCCTTCAGTCTGCCGGTCCGGGGAGTGCAGCATGTGCAGGGTAAAGGTGATATCCGGTAAAGTTTTTCAGCCTTCCGGTGCCCTTGTGCGAAAGTCTGATCGAAAATTCGGATACGTGCATGCCTGCGTTTCGTATCCTTTGGAAGATCTGGAGATTATCTTATAAGAGGTTCCCATGTTCAAGACGGAAATTACAGAAATGTTCGGGGTCAAAAGAAGATCAAGAAGAAGCTGATAAACAGGCAGGAGTATGATACAACGCTGTTCGGAATTGCTTCACAGGATGGGAAAAGAGGCTGCCATTGTCCTTGAAAAAGCCGGGGGGATGATTTTGTAGAGGAAAAATAGGGTTCAGCGTGGATTAGCGTGAAGAAACCCTTTTTTCGGAACCGAGGTTTCAGGTGTCAGGTGTCAGTACCTACTATTCCTGATTTTCTGGTTCTAATAAGCATAACTATTTGTTATTATGTTGAATTGGACGATTGCGGCCAGGTTTTTTGCTGACACCTGACACCTGACACCTGGAATCTGAGTATAGTCTATTCGAGAATTGATGAAAATATCACGTTAACCCGACATGAGCCGAAAAAAAGGAGCAGACTATGAGCGAAGAACTGACTGGGACGAAGATGGTAACCTATCACAGGGATGGCCATGTGGCCTTCATCACCCTGAATCGAGCAGAGAAAAGAAATGCCATGAACGGAAAACTCTGGAAGTCTCTGGGGGATGCCGTGGGAATGGCTGAGAAAGACGAAGAAGCGCGGGTTGTTGTTCTCAGAGGAGAAGGAAAGGCTTTTTCCGCTGGACTTGACCTGGGGCCAGAGAACGAATTGATGTCTGTCATCGGCGGTACGCCCGGAGCATCCCAGAAATTGGCGTTTTTTGAAATGGTCCTTGAAACGCAGGAAATCCATAATCGCCTGGAGCGACTTTCTAAGCCCACTATTGCGGCTATACACGGGTACTGCCTTGGCGCCGGTCTTGAACTGGCCGTTTGTTGCGACATCAGGATCTGTTCTGCCGATGCGGTATTCGCCCTACCGGAGGCGACCCTCGCTATTATTACCGATGTGGGGGGACTTCAACGATTGCCTAAAATCGTGGGTCGGGGCCACGCAAGGGAAATTGCTTTCAGGGGGCACCGTTTTGACGCCGAAAAAGCAAGGACAATCAATCTCGTAAATGATGTGTATCCTGACAAGGAGGCATTGTTTGCAAAGGCCCTGGAAATGGCAGAGGAGATTGCCGGAAATCCTCCCCTTGCCGTTCAGGGCGCTAAAGAGGTGCTTCTCTATGATGAGGATGCTACGCTCGAACAATCGTTGCAGTACAATGCGGCCAGATCATCTATGATCCTGCCTTCTGAAGATCTCTTTGAGGCCATGGCGGCCTTCATGCAGAAACGAAAAGGGTTGTTCAAAGGGAAATGACTATTTGGAACCCTGAACCTATGAACCTTGAACCTGTCAGCCAGGTTGTACGGTTGTAAATCGCAACCGTTGGCAAAAAAGGTGTCAGGTGTCAGTGTTCAGGAATCTGGGGTTTCCACTTTTTTACCGTCAGGACGCCCAGCGGGTCAGTTCCTGTCTTGATCAGATCCCTCTGAAAATATCCAGGGCAGGGCTGACACCTGACACCTGACACCTGACACCAAATAGCTGTAACATAAGAATAGGCC
>CAYOWC010000038.1:0-1252 GCA_964407525.1 uncultured Desulfobacteraceae bacterium
TGTCGCTATTTCAATGTTTTTGTGATTTCATATCGGGCGAAAATGGCCTGAAGTTATGATGCATAGTTGAGGGATTTATTACTTCCACGTTCCTTCCGTTTCACACACATGCTGGGGGAACCATGCTTGCCATATTTCTTTTTCTAATTCTCTTCATTCTGCTGTTTTTCCCATTAGCCACATACGCCCTTTTCTGGTACGAGGTGGGCAACAGCGGCTACCGGCTTGAGGTGCAACGGAAATCCGAACGAAAAATGATGTCATGGATTCTCAAAGGGCTTTTTTCAGGCTTTTGGAGCCAGATCCTTGTCATCCTGTTTTTCCCTTTCGGTTTATTCAAATCCTTTTGGAAATCAGGCGCTGAAGGGAATTTCGCCCTCCCCCCCGTAGTCCTGATTCATGGTATCTATCATAATGCAAGTGCCTGGATCCTATTCCGTCTCCGGCTCAAGAATGCGGGATACCATCGAATTTATATGATAAGCTACAGTAGCCGACGACACTCTTTCCAAGAGATAGAGCAACAGTTGGCTCAAAGGCTTAAAGAGATTGGCACATTAGAGAAGGGAAAACCCGTTTTATTGGTAGGGCACAGCCTGGGCGGACTTTTTGCAAAAGCCTATGCCGGCAGAAAAGACGGCTCTCCAGGACCGGCTGTCAAAGGGATTATTACCCTTGGAACACCATTTAAAGGAAGTAAAATGGCGGTTTTCGGTTTGGGGAAACTGGCGCAAAGTCTTTCCTACGGAAGTGATTTGATCAAAGAACTGGCGACCACCAAAGTTCCGTCTCAGACACCGTGTGCAAGCCTCTACTCTCCGGTAGACAATATGGTGCTGCCTCCCGAATCTCTTGCAGCAGCACCGGAAAACTGGATACGGGAAGTGACAGCACCCATTTCTCATGTGGCCTGCCTCTACCACAAACCCACATTCAACCAGGTAGTAAGACTTCTATCACAATTTTCGGATAACAGACTAATATGACTTCAATTTTTTTTGGGGAGGTACTTTAATGACTCTAAGGAAAGGTCTTTTTCAACTATTACTTATCGTATGCTTCTTTTCATTGTGTTGGGGAGGTTTCTTTCTTGTGAAAGCCACCCTGCAGCTTCCATTCAGGACAACCAATGATACCCTGCACAAAGAACGCGCTATCATTACGCTCGACCCCTTGATTCCTGCAGGAACATATATTGACAAGAACGCCACCATCGGCGAGGTGGCCAGGATCCGCTTCGAGCACAAAAGTT
>CAYOWC010000038.1:1352-24819 GCA_964407525.1 uncultured Desulfobacteraceae bacterium
CGAGGTGGCCAGGATCCGCTTCGAGCACAAAAGTTCCGGCCCGCAAAAGGTGATGGAGGCCCTTTTTACCCATGTACCACCCGAATACCGGCTCCTTGGAAACCTGCTGCTGTTTCTTTTCTGGGCTCTCTGCTATCTGACCTTTTTGAGGGTATTCACTTTTTTAGGGTATGGTCGGGCCCTTCGTACAAGCCTCCTTCTTGCCGGTGTCACCTATTATTTCATGCCCGATTTCCTGTCCGGAGCCATGGATAATTTTTTCTTCCTTGGTTTTCCCGTCCTCATCATTTTTACGCGCTTCTACATGGTTCGAAGAAAAAGGAAAAGACGGGTGCAAAGCGCCTGAAAGTCGAAATTTGAAATTTGAAATTTGAAATTGGAAATTGGAAATTGAGAAAGGATGAGCATCTTGATCATTTAGTGCTTTTTATGAAAGCATTTAATTTTGGACCCAGTTCGTCAATGATCGATGTGTAATTTGAGATTTTTTCATCACTTATGATCTTGCGACGGATTAGCTTGCGGAGCCACGCCTTGGTTTCTTCAAATGAACCTCTTGCATACAAATAAAACCTCTTGCGGTCAGCAGGACTGAAGCGCCCATAACCTTCAGCAAGATTCGCAGCAATGCTATCAGACGATCGTATGATCTGGTAACCTGCGGTTCTCTGCACTTTGGTTGACCATTCCTCAAAAGCATACCAGATCATACCGGAAAGCTCTTCAGCCAACCTGTATACATCCAATTCGTAAATAGGCTTCATTTTCTTCCACCACCTAAATCACCAGTTTCAAATTTCGAATTTCGAATTTCGAATTTCGAATTTCTATTTTCTATTTTCTATCTTCCAGCAATTGTGGATATGTTTACTGCGGTTGAAATCGTTGGGAACCGTCCCGGATGAAATACTTTCGATATTGAAATTCGCCAGTTTTTCAAAATCCATTTTGAATCGCTTATAGTTGTTTGAAAAAAGGATGATGCCCTTTTTATTCAATCTGGAGGCGGCAAGTCTGAGAAGTTCGGGATGAAAAGTCTGGATATCAAAATCCCGGGATGCTTTGGAATTGGAAAATGTGGGGGGATCTAGAAAAATGAGGTCGTAAAGATGCCTGTCTTCCTTCAGCCAAGCCTGGCAATCTGCCTTGAAAAACCGGTGACTCTCCCGGCTGAACCCGTTCAGGGACATATTTTTCTTTGCCCAGGAGAGGTATGTGTTTGAATGATCGACGGAAGTGGTTGTTTCGGCACCCCCTTCCGCTGCATAGACAGTTGCCGTCCCTGTGTAACAAAAAAGATTCAGAAACCGCTTTCCTTTGGCAAGTTTCCGAATGAGTTCCCTTGTCATCCTGCCGTCTAAAAAGATACCGCAGTCCAGGTGATCGGTAAAATTGACCAGGAAACTATTCCCTCCTTCCCGTATGGTAAAAAACTCCCCTGAGGAGGCGATCTTCTCATACTGAGACTTTCCTTTCTGCCTTTTTCTATTCTTGTAGAAAATAAACTTCTTATCCACATTCAAAACCCGGGGAAGCACACTGACGATTTCACGAAATCGCGTTTCAGCCATTTTCGGATCAACCGTTCCCGGAGGCGAATATTCGTGCACGTGAAGCCATTTATTCTCGAAAAAATCTACGGAAACATTATACTCGGGCATATCCGAATCATAGATCCGGTAAGAAGAGATCCCTTCTTTTCGAGCCCATTTCTTGAGCCGCTTGAAGTTTTTCTGCAACCTGTTGGAGAACATCTGCGCACCAGGACTCAGGCCGGCCTTTTCTTTTTCCTTCAAATGACGTCTTTCTTTTTCGGTAAACAGATGGAAATGCGCCAGGGTGCATTTTATGGGACCATTATAAAGGACATTCACCTTATCCGCTTTAAGTCCCGTGTTCCGGGCCAGTTCTTCCTCTGCAGTAATAAGAGATGCCCGCCATCCTGGAAAGTTTCCTGATAGCACCGTTCCCAGTTTCCTATACAGGTCCGGGAGGTCGTCTTTCTTTCCGATTCGTCTGCCGTAGGGCGGATTTACGGCCACCAAACCTGCCTGGAGGGGCTTGATTTCCGCAAAGGAAATTTCTTCAATGGCTTTTCTTCTTACTTGGATAGCCTCTTCAAGCCCCGAAATTCCGGCATTCTCCATCGCCGAAGCCACACTGCGCCGATCGATATCAAACCCTACTATGGCAGGGATTTTTCTTTTCCCTATTTCTCTCCTCGATTGGGCTTCTTCCAAAAGTTTTTCCCACAAGATCGGTGAATGCTGTTTCCATCCTAAAAACCCGAAATAGTCTCTGAAAAGGCCGGGAGCAATATCTCCGGCCATAGATGCCGCTTCCAGAAGAAACGTGCCTGTACCACACATGGGATCGACAAAAGCCCCTCCCCGCTCTGCAATTTCCTTCCAGCCGCCTCTCAATAGAATGCCCGCAGCAACATTTTCCTTCAGGGTAGCTATCCCACCGGGTTCTTTATTATTCCTCCTGTGAAGGCTTTCTCCCGACAGATCAAGACTCAGTGTCGCCCTATCCCTTTGAACGTAGAGATTCATCACCACATCCGGCCTGACAATTTCAACGGAGGGCCTTTTCCCGTACCTGCTTCTAAAATAGTCTGATACGGCATCTTTCACCACGTAAGCAGCATACTGCGAATGATTAAACTCGGACTGGTAAAGGGAACACCTCACCTTGAAGAGCCCATCCACTGTAAGGTGTTCATCCCATGGAATCCCCAAAGCAGCCTCATAAAGCGCTTCCTTGGACCCGGCATCGAATTCCGAAATTTCCAGGAACAATCGGTTGGCAATCCTTGACCACAGGCAGACCCGGTATGCCGTTTCCAAACCACCCTGGAAAGAAACGCCACCTTTTGTTTCTTTGACGGAAGTTGCACCAAAAGATACCAGTTCCTCCACAAGAAGTTCTTCCAGGAAAAGGGGCGTCGTACAGAAAAAAGAAAACAATCTATTCATTCATTCCCTCGATACATTGCTCTTACTTCTTCGTAAACAGGGCACCGAAAAACCCTTCCATCCCGTGAACATGGGGCAGAGTCCGAAAAAATCCGTTTGTATCAACCATATTCAGAACCCACTCGGGAGCGCATTTCCGAAGATCTACCAAGGCGATGCTGGGATTCTTTTTGAGAAACCGTTCAACATTGCCCTCATTCTCTTCTTTCGATATGGTGCAGGTGACGTAAAGAAGTCTCCCTTCAGACTTGAGGAGCGCCACAGCCCTATTCAGCATAGCCTGTTGTAAATCGGCAAGACGACCGATGTCTTTACCGGTTTTGACAAGTTTGATATCCGGATGTCTTGATATGACTCCGAGACCGGAACAGGGAGCATCTACCAGGATCTTGTCAAACGGTTTTTTCAAGAGTCGAAGAACATTTTGGTTTGCATCTGCAACGATCGGGCTGATCGACCCTATTCCAAGCCGCCCCGCACTGTCCACCATGCCCTGTATTCGCTCCCGGTTCGTGTCCATTCCAAGAACAAACCCCCTGTCCTCCATGAGTGCCGCCATGTGAGTGGATTTTCCACCAAATCCAGCGCAGACATCCAGTACGGATTCCCCGGGTTCAGGAGAAAGGAGGTGAGAGCATATCTGGGCAGGACGGCTCTGCACCTGGAACAACCCTTGCTTAAACGACTTCAGCTTATGGATTTGCCCTTTCAAACGGGTTATTTCAATACTCTCAGGACTGGAGGGATCTGAAGAACAAACCATTCCCTCTTCCTGCAAGATCTCCTCAAGTTTCTGACGATCCGTCCTGAGAGTATTTGTTCGAATGAAAAGTCCCGGGATATCGTTTCCAGCACGGAGTATTTTCTCCGCTTCTCGCGCCCCATATTCTCTTTTCCATTTTTTTACCAGCCACAGAGGATAGGAATAGATAATGGCCATATGGAGACTGTAATCACGGCCTGCATCCGGAAAAATCATGTCATTTTTCTTTCTGCAAATATTCCTCAAAATGCCGTTCACAACACCCCTGAGGTTTTTCTTTCGCAGCTTTCCAGCCTGTTTGACCGCTTCATTGACAGCCGCCGATTCGGGAACCCGATCCATGAAGAAAATCTGGTATACGGCAAGGCGAAGGATATTTAAGACGGGAAGCTCAATGTTCGTAAAAGGGAAACGAACGGACTGTTTAATCATCCAGTCGATCTTTATCTGCCAGCGCAGCACGCCCTGTACCAGATGCATGGAAAAGGCTCTGTCCCTCTGGTCAAGGCGAGGATTCAGACCAAAGGCCGCCTCCAGAGTTCGTTCATGGAGACCGGGGACATTCTCACAACTGTTGAGAACCGACAATGCTATATTTCTTGGCATCTCAGCGCCCCACGAAGGTCTTTACGGCACTTGTCACAAGATCGATATCCACATCTGTATCGAAGCACGGACCAAATGGTCTTTTATTGAAAACGCCAAAAACTGGGATAGGATAGCTGTCTTGTATACCACTGGAGAGATCCCGTTCGCAGGCCACTGCGATAATGATCTCCGGCCTTTTTTCCACTACAATCTTTCGGGCTAACGTGCCGCCGGTAGCCACTGCAATGGGGGTATGGTACTCTTCAGCCAGGGCCGCCAGGTCTTTTATTCGGCATTTTCCGCACGCCTTGCAGTTCGTCACGTCCCCGGTAATTCTCACATTGCATTCATGAAACTGGAGGCAGTGGGGGAGAAGGATGAGGAGCTTTTCAGGTTTCACCTTCCTGGCTTCAGCAAGAACCAGCTGGTTGTTGATGGCCACGAAAGACCGGCGAATTTCAGTTTTTTTGATTCCGAAACATTTCCCAACCCCCACCAGCAGCGGGAAAAGAAAGCGAATTACGACACCCCTGATCTTCCTGTTAAAAAAAAGGTTCTTTCCTCGAATGATGGTAAAAAAGAGGGTCAAAACGGCGCCGAGACAAAACAAGACGATGCCCCCGAAAACGACCCCTACGATAAGGGGCAGGTAGGGGTGAATGCTGGAAAACCCCACATAGGGAACCCACCAGAGCAGAAAGGCGCCGCCCACAAGCACCAAACAGGTAATCAGAAGCAGAAAGATAAAGATGCGCTTTTTTGGTCTTTCAACCACGACCGGCGCTAACCGGTCGCCCTGAGATGACTGAGGGAAAGCAACTTTGGTGGGTCCATTTTCAATATCCTTATCACTCATAAACTTTTCCCCAGCACAGTCCCCTTTTCCATAGGAAAACCTCTCAGAAAAGCATCGGTGGGCAGCCTCTTCTTTCCCGTCGCCTGCATTTCCCTGATCTCCAGTACTCCTTTGCCCGTTTCAATAAAAACCCCTTCCCGCGAAGAGTCAAGGACCATTCCCGGCACCGGTTCTTCCGATTTCATATCCACTACTCGGGGCGAAAAAAGTTTAATCCTTTTCTCTCCGACAAAAGTGGCTGCACCGGGAAACGGATCAAGTCCCCGAATCAGGGCGGCCAGGGATTTCGCCGGCTTCAGCCAGTTAATCACAGAAATACGTTTGTCTATTTTAGGGGCGTAGGTTGCCTGCAAACTATCCTGCGTTTGCGGAATCAAAAGGCCTTCCGATAACTTTCCAAGGGTTTCCAGAAGCAGGTCTCCCGACAGCATCGAAAGCCTGTCGTGAAGTTCCCCGGCAGTTTCCCATTGACCGATGGGAACCTTTTTCTGCAGGAGTATCGGGCCCGTATCCAAGCCTTCTTCCATGACCATGGATGTGAGTCCGGTCTGTTTTTCCCCGTCGATAATCGCCCACTGGATCGGTCCAGCGCCCCTGTATCTCGGCAGGAGCGATGCGTGAATATTGAGCCCTCCCCAAGGGGGAATGTCGAGAAGCGCACGCTTAAGTACCTGCCCAAACGCAACCACCACGAGGATATCAGGCTGGAGTTCTTCGATAATCCTGCAGAATTCGGAATCAGACGCATTCTCCGGTTGGAGCACCTCAAGGTTCATACCCCGGGCAGCCTGTTTAACCGGCGGAGGGACAAGCTTTTTACTTCTCCCCTTTGGCCGGTCCGGCTGGGTTACCACGGCAAGAACCGTATACCCAGCCTCCACCAAGGCATCAAGAGATGCAACGGCATAATCCGGAGTGCCCATAAAGACAATTTTCGGACGAACCAGAAATTTTCCATGAAGGGGGGTGGACAAATACGTCATGCAGTAAAATCCCTTCGCTCAACGCGGGTTGGCGTAAAGAAACCCTTTTTCCGGAACAGGGGTGTCAGGTTTCGGGTGTCAGGTTTCAGTACCTGTTGTTCCTATTTTCTAGTTGTAATGAGAGTAACTATTCGTTATTACGTTGAGTATTGTGAATGCGACCCAGTTTTTTCCTGACACCTGACACCTGACATCTGGAATCTGAGCATGGTCAATTCGACAACTGACAAAAATATCACGTTAATCGGCGATGAGCCAATCCCTTATTCTTCGATCTTCTTTTTTTTGAGCTTCTTCTTATACAATGCCCTTTTCAGGCTACTGATACGGTCAATGAAAAGCGTCCCGTCCAAATGATCGATTTCGTGTTGCAGACAGACTGCAAGCAGTTCTTCCGCATCGATCTTCACGGGTTTGCCGTGACGATCAACCCCCTGAACGGTCACACAGGCATCACGGGTAACATCAGCAGTGAAATCGACCACACTCAAACAGGCTTCGTTCCACTTGATATGATCCTCCCTGTGGGTAATTTCAGGGTTAATCAAAACCATCGGGTTTTGACCCTTCTCTCCGGGACTGCCATCAAATACAATAACCCGTTTGAGCAAACCCACTTGGTTTGCCGCAAGGCCTATGCCTGGGGCGACGTACATGGTTTCAATCATCCGGTCGATAATTCCCTGGAGTTCTTCATCAATATCTTCAATAGGCCCGGCGCTGGTTTTCAGTACCGGGTCCGGATATGTAAGTATTCTCATTTCGTTTTCGCCCATCGGCAAAACCCCCTACCTTTTATTCTGGCGCTATTTTAAGCCTTCCGGTCCAATAAATCAAGGTAAGGGCCATTTATGGATGGAAACAAATTAGCCATCTAATCTGCAAGATAGTACTCCAGCGTTGAAACGACTCGCACCTTCTTTATATAGGGTGTGTTGCTGTCTCTGTCCCTGATGGAAAATTGACCTTGAGTAGCCCTTTTTATCTTCCCGATTCTACTGTTTGAATCTTTGGCAAATTTTTCGGCAACTTCGCGTGCATTATTTGTCGCTTCTTCAATCATGGCCGGTTTAATACTATTCAATCCGGTAAAAAGATATTCCGTCCGTGCCTGGTAATTCTGCCCGGAAATAGCGATCCCCTGCTTGCCAAGATCGAGGAGTTTGTCCATGGTCTTTCGCACCAGAGCAATGTTGTCAGTATATACACTGACTGTTGAATTACCGGAATACCTGAACTGAATATCCCTTGAATTGGAATACCCTTGGGCTTGTTTGTCAATGATGGCGGGAGCTGAGACCGAAATCCCCTCTTCCTTGAATCCACTTTTCTTCAGAAATTCGACAATAACGGTATTTTTTTCCTGAATACTTGTAAACAGACTATTCAGGTCGTTGTCAACCACGTCAAAACGGATGGGCCAGATGGCAATGTTCGCTTGGACCTCTCTCTCCGACAAGCCTTTTACCGAGGCAGTCCTGTCTAATGCCTTTATTTTCAAGACACCATCCGCAATGAGGTATCCTAACAACGCCAGACCAACGCATATGAACGCACCAAGAATAAACGCTTCGAGAGTACGATTTTTTGTCATGATCATCATCTCCTTTTGGATTTCATTCTCGCCAGGATAACCCGCACTTCGCCACCTTCTTCGGAACGAAGGACCTTTTTCTTCGCCATGATATCAAATGGTTCGCTCATCTTCCTGAAAAACCCAATGCTCGTCTCCCTGACCCTCTCAGCCAGGATAACCTCACCCGAAGGCTTCAAACAACGATCAAAAAGCCTGGATAGAGGTTCAAAATCCTCTTCTTTGAACACCACTTCAGATCCGACAATCATATCAAATGGTTCGGCTATTTCAGGACTATTCCAATCTAGCCTTCGGATCTCCGGGAAAGATCCTTCCTGTGTCAGGTTTTCGAGGGCGTTAGCGCGAACAAAATTGAGCGCATCGTCATTATACTCGGTAAGGGTTACCCGGTGCCCGAAAGAAGCCGCAACAATGCCCGCGATACCCATGCCACAGCCGATTTCAAGGACATTTCTGGTTTTGTCAACCGGCATTCTCGCAAGGCAGTCCGCCAAGACGATAGACGCATCCCAAATCTTCGCCCAAAGGGGAAACTCGCGAAAAATATCATCTGCATCTACAAACCTGTCAAGGGATACTGGAACGAAAAACTTGAAATTCCGTCCCCCTACGGTCAGATTCGAAGGTTCCGTCTCATACTTCTTCTGAAAAGATTTCAGTGAAAACATATTCCAAACCTCGTTAAGTGGTCGCGTAGATTAGTAGGTAAGTGGTTATTATTATTTGAAGTTATCCATTTCACCTCAAAATTGGACACCCGATGGATTTGAATAGGCAATGTGTTGATTTCACGTGCTTATTTTCCAACTCAACAACTCAACCACTTAACTATTTGACGAGGTCTGTATTCTGAGCCCGCCTCCTGAAAGGATGAAAATGTATATCAAAATCGCAACGTCATTTTTGACACACTCCAAAGGCCATGTCCATCTTAAAACGCCATTGAAAGGCGACCAGAGAAAAAACTACCTTCAGTGTAAATCTTATGGTAAGAATACGCCGTAAGAGAACATTGAAATCATCAAAACCGGGCCGAACCAGTACGCTGTGAGCCCTGCAAAAACAGGAAGAGGATTTTTATGAAAAAAGAGATACCCATACATTATGACCCGGCTGAAGCCGAAAAATCCACGAGCGAACTCTGGTTCGATTCAAAGGCCTTTGCGGCCACTCCCCAACCCGGAGTAAAGAAATATGTCATCATGATGCCCCTGCCCAACGTGACAGGCGCTCTGCACATGGGACACGCCATGGACAATGTCATGCAGGACCTCTTGATCCGATGGCACCGCATGATGGGAAACGACACCCTCTGGATGGTCGGCAGCGATCATGCAGGGATCGCCACCCAGGCAGTCGTTGAAAAACGGCTCTTTGAGCTGGAGGGAAAAACCAGGCACGATATTGGCCGTGAGGCTCTGGTCAAACGTATCTGGCAGTGGAAGGAAGAATACCAGAAGCGGATTTACGGACAGTTGAAAACCATGGGCTGTTCGTGCGACTGGAACCGTGCCCGTTTCACTATGGACAAGGTCTGCGCCCGAGCGGTTCGACACACATTTTTCTCTATGTTCCGAGACGGGATCATCTACCAGGGAACACGCCTCGTCAACTGGGACTGCCATCTTCAAACCGCAGTAGCGGACGACGAGATCATCTACGAGACCGTGGACAGCCATTTCTGGTATATGCGCTATCCGATCATCGATCCCGAACCGGGTGATCCGGAATATGTGGTGGTGGCCACCACGCGTCCGGAAACCATGCTGGGAGATACTGCGGTGGCCTGCCATCCGGACCCGCAAGGGGAGCTTGAACGATTGATTCTCCAGACACGCAACAAACTGGATTCGGCGCCCAAAAGAGACAAAAAAGAACTGAAGGAAGAGATAGAAAGGCTTGAAAAACGAAGAGAAACCCACCTGCCCCAACTCCTTCGCCTTGCGGAAATGGCCCGAAATGGCCGACAGGTCCTTCTGCCTTTGCAGAACCGTCCCATTCCCCTGATCACGGACCCCTGGGCGAAACCAGGGCTAGGCAGCGGCTGCGTAAAAATCACGCCGGCGCACGACCCCAACGATTATGAAGTGTGGCAGCGACATGTAGAGGAAATGGAAATCATCAACATCCTCAACCCGGACGGCACACTCAATGAAAATGCGGGCGCTTATGCAGGGATGGACCGGTTTGCCGCCCGCGAACTGGTTTTTGAAGACCTGAAAAAACAAGACCTCATGGAATCGGTGGAAGACCGCCAGGTGGACGTGGGACACTCCGACCGTTCCAAAACCCCCATTGAACCCTACCTGTCTCTCCAGTGGTTTGTTCGTATGGGCGATGTGGAAGATGGAATCGTCTGCGGTCGCGACACAGACAAAAGATTCGTGGCCCCGGGAATGGCCCAGGCCGCTATCCAGGCAGCCGAAGGGGAGTGGAAATCAGCCACCGACCGCGACGTAAAATTCCATCCGGACGCGGATCGGTACGCGGGGACCTACCTGAACTGGCTCGGCGAAAAGCGTGACTGGTGCATCAGCAGACAACTCTGGTGGGGACATCGCATTCCCATCTGGAAAAAACAGGTCAACGAAAAAGAGTACCATCGAACCCTGAATGCACTGGAACCCCTCCTGTCCCGAAACGATATCTGTATTCGTATCGGTCTGCCGGACGGAACCAGTCAGATCATCCAGAAGGGAGAGAATCCCTTTGACATCCAGGAAACAGCTAACTTGATGGTCTGCCTTCAAGACGACCAGGCCCTGGACGAATGTAGTCAGCTACTTGAAGCCGAAGGACTGGAGCAGGATCCGGACGTATTGGACACATGGTTTTCCAGCGCCCTGTGGCCCCACAGTACTCTGGGATGGCCCGATCCGGAGACGGCTCAGGTGGAAGACGGTCAAACACCCTTAGGCGCCGTCGGCAACGCTCCCAACTGCCTTGACTCCTATTTTCCCGGTTCCTGCCTTGTCACGGGTCGGGACATCGTCACCCTCTGGGTGGCGCGCATGATCATCATGGGCCTCTACAACCTGGGTGACGTGCCGTTCACGGACGTCTTCATCCACGCCAACATCCTGGACGGCAAAGGGGAGCGGATGAGCAAATCCAAGGGGAACGGCATCGACCCCGTGGACATTATCGAGCGGTATGGCACCGATGCCATGCGGTATGTTCTTTGCGAGCTCCAGACCGGCATGCAGGATATCCGCCTTCCCATCCAGGCCGTCAGTCCCTTTACCGGAGAGTTGGTGGACCTGGGCGCAGCAAAACATGGAAAGACCATTTTCACCTACATCTGCCCCAAATCAGGGAAAGAGTTTGATGTGACCGGCACCATGAAGGATATCCCATCGGCCAAGATCATCAGCGAGCGATTTGAGGTGGGAGTCCATTTCTGCACGAAACTGTGGAACGCCGCCCGTTTGGCGTTTATGAACTTAGAAGGGTATTCGTTTACTCCGAGGGATGTCACTGAGTTCCACGAGGCCGACCGATGGATCCTTTCGAGGCTTTCTAAAACGATTCAGGAAGTCAACAGCCTCCTGGAAGAATACAATCCATCGGCTGCCATCAACGCCTGCCGCTCCTTTTTCTGGGGAGAACTGTGTGACTGGTACCTGGAAATGATCAAGGGAAATCTGGCCGACGAATCCAAAGCCCCCAGCACACGCCAGGTATTGGCCACCGTGCTTGATCGGGTTTTGAGTCTACTGCACCCCTTTGTCCCATTCATAACGGAAACCCTCTGGCAAAGCCTCAACGAACTTGCCCCCGAGAGAGGAATTTCGGCCCCACTTCCCCAATCCGAAATCCTGGTAAAAGGTGTCTGGCCCGAACGGACCCCCGAATGGGAAGAAGAAGAGTTGGAGAAACGGATGGGCACCGTTCAGGATATTGTACGGGAAATCCGAAACGTGCGGTCCAAACATGGACTGTCTCCCAGAAAACCCCTTAAGGTGATCATCCGTGGAGGTAACCTTAAAGACGCTTCATTCGAACCCCTCCTGGGCATTGTAAAACAGATAACCAACCTGGAATCCCTTGAGCTTTCAGACCAGGACGCCCCGGCCGGCGACGCGGCAAGGGCGGTGGTAGGCAACCTGGAGATCTTCGTGCTGGGAGCAGTGGACGTGGAAAAAGAACGAACCCGCCTCAAAAAGCAGCGCGACGATCTTACCAAGAAAATGGCAGGTTCCCAAAAGAAGCTTTCCAACAAAGGTTTTGTCGAGAAAGCCAAAGACGACATCGTTCAGAAAGAACGGGACAAGTTGGCAAAAATGGAAGCCGAGCTCAAAGCGGTGGAAGAGAATCTTCTGACCCTGGTGGAGGAGTAGCCAGTGAGGAGTAAAAAGTAAGGACTAAGCAGTAAGCAGAGATAAAAAGGAAAACAGAAGACGGTGGCGGAGTTTACCAAAAACAGGCAGTGGGAAAATCTGGATGAGTCAGGTTTCAGGTCACATGCAAAATCTGCTCAAGGGTCTCGCTAACCCATTGATTAAGAATCTATTCTCTCTTATTGCAGTAGCAGAGTCATATTCAATTGTGGCAATGTAACCTTTCCAGTTCATCGTCGTCTGCATAGTTCCCTCCATTACGGTCGCATAGCGCAAAGTCCAAGAACCAATGGCCTCTGAAAATTTAAAGTGCCTGGATAGATTTATCCAGCGTATCAACAACCCATTTATTGAGGCTTTTACCGCTGGTTTCGGCTGCGGTGGCAATAGCGGCGTGAACGCTCGGTGAAATGCGCAAGGTCAGCTTGCCGGAGTATGGTTTGTTCGGCTTATCTCCCAGCTTGGCGCAGGTGACAAGGTAGTCGTCAACCGCCTCTTTGAAGGCTGCTTCCAGCTCATCTACTGTTTTGCCATGAAAGGTGACAATGTCTTGAATAGCAGCCAGGCGGCCAAAAAAGATACGATCCTGAGCGTCAAACTCAACGCGGGCAGCATAGCCTTTATAGGTCATGGCATTTTTCATGGAGTAACTCCTATCAGTTCAAGAAAATCACGGGTTGCACTTACTCGATACCGGAGAGCATCCTTGCCGGGATGCGGGCGATGGAACGCAGCCTTACGGCCTTTATGTAAAACTGTGATTCGGGAACCACTGCCCTCTATGATATCACAGCCCACAGCCTTAAATAATGCCTCGATCCTTCGCCATTCAATATTGCCGGAGATCGGATTGGCGAACACGGCACCCAGGGTTTTTCGGTGGCTGCGGTTCATGGGTAAACGATACCACTTTTTGACACCATGTCAAGGGATTTTTGACAACAGAACCTTTGGACTGCTATTGTGTATATTTACGGAATTATTCTTGATTCAAATGGGGTTTTTGTGCAAAATGACAAGTGGTTTAATAGGCAAGAATGTAAAACATCAAACGGGGGCGCAAAATCATGTGCAGAATGAACCATGTGTTGCTCTCAAGGCTTCCAGCGGCATCCATGCTCATTCTTTTTCTTTTCCTTGTCACGGAGGCAACGGTAAGTGCCCAGAAGCCTTGCACCGATGCCGAGATCTGGTCCGTCTTCCCCACTTCCAGAGAACTGGGGGATGTTAACGACCAGCTTCTCACTAAAAGCGGGCCCTCATCAAATAAAGATGGCACTCGAACATTTTCCATGAGGTGGCAGGGGGCTGCATCAAGTCGATCGGTGAGCGTAACCTTGACCGAATATTTGGTCCCCAAAGATGCGAGCAAGAAAATTCACGAGTATGGATTCGATACCGTAAAAAGCCAGACCAAATCCGGCATGATAAAGCTGGGTTTCGGGGATGAAGGATACAAAACCGACGACAGAAAGAGACCTTACTATCTGCTTCATAAAGGGCAGTTTGCTCTGTCCTATTATACCAGTTACCCTGGACGATCCGGCGGGGCTCCCGGGAATCAGGACCCGACCGTTGAAAAGATCATCAAGGGAATAGCAGCGCTTCCCTGCCTGGGCCTTACAATCCAGCCTCCCCCTCCCCCGCCAGCCAATAATTGCCCGAAGATTACGCTGACGGCTTCACCCCCGAAAGCCGCCCCATCCCAGACCATCACACTGGTCGCCAAAGCCACGGATCCGGAGGGTGATCCACTCACCATGACATGGTCAGCCACCGATTCTCAGGGAAAAACGATACAGACGGCATGGAATGGAAAAGCAAGCACCGGCAATGCTCAAATAACCGACACGGTAAACTGGAAAAATCCACCCGAGGGGAACTATAGAATAATCGTGTCGGTATCAGACGGAAAATGCGGGAAGACCCAAAAAGCGGCTACGTCTGTACTCGTACAGGCAGCGATGATAGTCAGCGTTACCACTGATAAAAAGACCTACTCTCCCGGGGAAACCGTGCTTATCAAGGGGAGTGTGAAGAATGAAAAAGGAGGAATAGATGGAGCCGCCGTGGTGGTTAATGTCGAGGGTACGTTGCTTACGGCCACCACTGACCCATTCGGGGACTATACCTGTCCTCCGTTTCCAATTCCTTCGTCTTCCAATCCAATGATTTACAAGGTTATTGCCAAGGCAACCTATTCAGGATACCCAGATAAAAACCAAGGTACAACCTTCAGTGTAGGAAAGAAAAAATTACTCGTCAAAATACGTACTGACAAAAAGAATTATTCTATTGGCGAAGAGGTAAAATGCACTATTACCGTTACCGACAGCAGTGGCATAGACGTTCAAAACGCCGATTTGGAAATCACCGCCACTCGTTTAAAATCGGGCAAAACGCCGATAGGTTCTTCCGGCGTCACGGATCCATCCGGCAAATATTCTTGTACCTTTCCCTGGGGAAAGAAAACCGCCGGAAAACCGATAATAGAGGGAAAATTAAAAATAGAGGTGAAAGCCGAAAATCTGGGTCATTCTACCTGGAAGGGGTATGATCCTGGATATGATGCGATCCTGGTTTCAGGCTGCGGAGATGGGGTTCTGCAATATTCTGATCAAGATAAATATTATGAGGACTGCTTTACCTGCCCGGAAGATTGTCCGTGTAAACCGGAAGAGGTATGCGACCCTCTCAATAAATTAAGAAACAAGCAAACCAACTGCAGCCCTAAAATGGCCGTTATATTTACAACGAATGCAGACCCTGCTTATACCTGGAGGCATCAATACTTTGCCGGTAACGAGTTGAAATTCATCCGGGAAAAATTCAAAAAGAAAAAATACCACATTGAAGAAGTTAAATTATCTGGCAAAAGCACATATCTGCCGAAAAAAAAGGAATATCTATGGGTTCCTGATGCCAACCAAATCGCCAAGTATCTGGCAAGACCCTCAACAGAAGCCATCGCATTCTTTGGTCACGGGGGATCATTAGTAGACGAGGCCAAGGGAACGAATAAACCATCTTTGGGAGGGGATAATACTGCAAACCACCTCCAAACAAATGTGCTTAATGCAACAAGCTTTAATTATCAGCAGCTCTATAAAATCAACGCTCAGGAAGCTCGAAAAATGGCGATCCAGGAAGGATTGCTGGACCCAAATTGGGACTGTGGGCTTGATTATGCCTACATCCATGCATGCCACTCATTAGACGACAACAGTATGCGTGATTTCTTAGTTCGCAATGGCGGGACGTATTGGGGCGACGTTGGTATATTGTTTGGAATAAATCCTCTTGAAAAGAGGTTGAAGCCATAGGAGATGCAGGACATGAAAAATAATTACAGAATTAATTGCAATATGTGGATGCTTTATTTTGCAGTCATTTCATCCTTGTTCAGTGTCGGAGTGTTCTGCAAAATCGCTTTTGCACAGGGAGGCGTACAAGCCGCGTCTCAAGCCTTGTCTTCCTATGGGTTAGAAAAAGTAGAGGTCTCCTTACTGGAAAACTGTGTTTTGATAAGTTATCTACAACGAATATCCGAATTCAACACCCTTGACGAAGTGGCTGTGAGGATAGCTGAGATCACACAAACCGTAAGCAACAGGTTGCCTGCTCAAAAAAACGTCTGCATTCACCAGCATTTTGATGACGGCCAGATTCTCCAAATCACTATAGCGCCTGAAGATGCCCGTGGGGTTCTCAATGGACAGCTACCCACGGAAACTTTCTTAGACAAAGTAGAGATGAAGCCGCTCACAAGGGGTGCTCCCATTGTACCCGGCAGATGTGAACCGGATAAAGGGATGAACTGCAATAATTCCGAAGCCTGTACCTGCTATCCCAATGAGGTTTGCGCGCCGAACGATCCAAGGGCAAATAGTAAAGGCTGTGTAGAAAAACATACTCCTTCTAATGCCCATCTTGTTGGCTCGGAATATGTTTGTAATAAAGGATATGAATGGGATACTGATCTCACGGGATGTGTTCAAGTTGGAGGAGGTTCAAAGATACCCGCTACCGGGAAACCTCAAGTTCCAACAACATCCGGAAACCTTTCTACGGAACCCTTCAATACCATCATCAACCAGACCTTGTTGCTGGACAGTATTCCACCTTCGCCTTTCAATCAGAAAGAAGAATTCTCCCTTGGGGACACCATGTATGTGTGGATTGAGACTCAGATCTTACAAACGCCCCATAAATTGGAAATCGTATGGAACCATCCTTCTGGGAAAGAGACAAAACGGGAGACGTTTAATCTGCGCGGATGGGGAGAAAAAGAAACGTTCTGGTCTGAACTACAGACAGGACGTCAAATGATGCAGGGGCGGTGGAAGGTTGACATTCTCATAGATGGCAGGGTTGATCGAATAATGTCCCTCATTCTCAAACCTTAAAACCACCCTTCCCATGATCATGGGGATGTCCTGCAGCAGGGTGTCTGTGCAAGTGAGCATGGAGGGAGCTCACATCCCCGTCAAAGACAATTCGGCCTGCCTTCATGCTGTATATTTTCTCTGTGGTCTTAGCCAGAAAATCATACTCGTGGGAAACAATGACCGTACTGATGTCGAGGCGATTCAGGAGGGACTCGATCCTGAACCGGGCGTCTTCATCCAGACCGGTGGTGGGTTCGTCAAGAAGGAGGGCATCAGGCTGCATAACCAACACCGTTGCAAGAGAGACAAGCTTTTTTTCACCCCCGGACAGTTTGTGGGTGATTCGATTTTCAAATCCCTGCAGGTTCAATTGTTCCAGGGTTTCCATGGCCATTTCCCGAGCTTTTTTCGGGCTTATGCCATGGTTAAGGGGACCAAAAGCCACGTCCTCCAGGACGGTCGGGGAAAAAAGTTGATCGTCCGCGTTCTGAAAAAGAAATCCGATCCTGCGTCTGAGTTCCAGGAAGTCCTTCTTCGTTTCAACCGGTTTTCCCACAAGCCCAATGGTGCCGGACGAAGGCTTGAGGAGCCCCATAATGATGTGCATCAAGGTGGTCTTACCGCTCCCGTTATAGCCGATCAACCCCAGTTTTTCCCCTTTGGGAAGAGCAAATGTCAGGTTGTCCAGTACCGGTTTGCCGGTTTCATAGGAAAAGCAGATCCTGTCAAGCTCTATGATGTTTTTCAGTTCACCCATTCAAGTCCCCCAATGACCACTAACATAACTGTCATAGAAAACAGCCAGATCCAGTCCCGTCCGGAAAATGAAAACGTCTGCAGGGAATGAAATTTTCCGGAAAACCCACGGCAGAGCATGGCCATGTATACCCGCTCCGCCCGTTCCGAAGCCCGCACGAAAAGCATACCCACCAGATAGGCGAAGGTCCTGTAGGTATGCAGGGTCGTGGAAGGCTGAAACCCGCGCACGGTTGCTGACCTGACCAGCCGATGGTATTCCTCTTCCACGACAAAAAGATACCGATAGTTCAATAGCAGCAGATAGACGATTTTTCCCGGCACGCCCAGCCGGCCGAGGGCGGCCCCCAGGGTAGCAACGGGACTGGTGGCAACCAGGGCGATAAACGCGAGAAGGATGGCGTTGGATTTCAAGGTAATACGAAATGCCACAAGGACCCCTTCCCGAGAGACGGTCAAAGGCCCCAGAGAAAAAAGCGCTTCACCGGGATAAGTAACGGGCACCACGAGCCAGAAAAAAAAGACAAAACCGTTCACCACGGCGACCCGTTTGGCCAGATCCGGAATGGACAGTCGGGATATTCCTGCCAGCACAAAGGAGAAAGCGCAGGCTGCAAGAAGGGCCGAAAATTGGTTTGACAGGGCCACAACGAAGGCATACAGGACAGCCATGACAATCCTTGACCGTGGATCGAGTCGGTGAATCGGGGAGGTTCCCGCGGAAAAGATCTCCTGCAACATAGATCGATCAGTCCTTTTTCCCTGGCTCGATTTCAGAGCTTTTGCGGCGAAAGTGGATATACGCGGCAAGCCCCATCAAACCCAGGATATAGCCCGCACCCCCCAGGATATCCCGAAGCGAGGGACCTGTTTCCCTGGTCTCCACAAGAAGGCTGAATACAGGTTTCAGCTTCTGATCAAGAGTTTGTTCCACAATTTGCCGGATTTCGTCCCGGTCGACGCCGGATATGAACACCTGCTCTATCGGTTTTTCGGGTACATTTTTTACAGAGGCGGCTGCTTCCACCTTTGGCTCAGAAACACCGCCAAGCTCATCGACGGGGATGGTCCATTCGCCTCGGTGGCCAGTGCCAGCCTTAATAACCATCTTCATACCGACCCTTCCAGGTATGGGAAAGGAAAACTCCCCCTGGTCATCGGTTTTTCCAGAGAGGAGCTGGTTCCCATCGAGATCGTAGATAATTAGCTCTCCCTCTTTTACCCGTTTTCCTCCGCTGAACTTGCTTTGCGTATGGACAGTGTCGCCTTCCACCCATGCGAATAGGTTCACTCTGTGAGCCTCAACGGAACCGGGCCGCAGCGTGCAAAAAATGACCAGGCTCGCCAAACCCGCGATAATCCCATTCCAACGGTAACGTTTCATTGAGCCAAACGTTTTCATCTTTTTCTCCAATGCGTCGATATATCGATCTGCTTCAGTCTCTGTTTTCCAACCGTGAACTGGCAATTGTAAACCGTAAACAATTACCCCACCAACATGTCAGGCTGTACCTTTTTAAGAAAGGTCACACAAAAGGCCGTAATAAGGCCTTCTATTATCATCACGGGAACATGGGCGGCCACAACAAGATAAGACACCTTCAGGAAATTTTCTTCCGTGAAGATCAGTGCCAAACCGACCATGATTCCCGCAAGAAAGACCGAAAACGCCCCGCACGCAAAAGCTGCCGGCAGTGCAATCCTGGATTGTTTACACACCAGGACCCTGAAAAGGTAATAACAGAATACGGCGGGCAGAGCCATGATCATCGTGTTGACGCCGAGGGTTGTGATGCCGCCGAACTGGAAGAAAACAGCCTGGAGAACCAGGGCCACAAGGATGACCGGAAAGGCCACCCACCCTAATATGAGACCCACAATCCCATTGAGGATCAGATGGGCGCTTGAGGGACCGACGGGCACGTGAATCAGGGAGGCTATAAAAAAGGCGGCGGCAAGAATCGCTGCACGCGGAATGCGTTCAAAATCGAGTTTTTTCAGCCCGATGGCGGTTCCGGCAGCAGCCAGGGCAACCCCTGAAATCAGGACCGGCCCGGATAAAATTCCTTCAGAGATATGCATAATACAACCCTATATAAAACAAAACCGGCAAATGTACAACGAAAGTCTGTACACTGATCCTTCACCCCGCATGTCCAATGAAGGCTGAGCGAAAACTAGGAGTCCTCACTCCAATACCCTAAAATTCTGCCGTAAGTCGAACCCCGAAAATCCAACCATTGGGGCTGTCTCCTTCTTTCATGGAATCCTTCATATACTGAATATCCCCGGTGACAGCGAAGATGCTGTTCAGGGAAAAACGGCTGTAGACCTCAAACACGTCGGTGTGGTCCACCTCCATGTTGCCGCCCCCCAGGTGGGCATAGCCAATCCCGATATTATCCAGCTCACGATTCCACGGCTTGCCACTGATATTCAGGCCACCGGAATAGATATACTTGCAATAGGCGGCTGCGGCATCGTCCTGCTTTCCAAACCGAATCCACGCCCCTAAGACCTCCCCTAATTGCTGATCAAATGAGATTAGAGCACAACTCATCCGTTCTTTTTCGGTACCTGCCACATTGCTGAAATCGCTGCTGGTGGTATCCAAAACCAGCCGGTAGTTTCCTTCCCCAAGACCGAAATCCAAAGTGTAGCCAAATTGAATCCCAAAGAAATTATAGGGTTCGTCAAACTCCCCTTCTTCCCCATTGCTCCCCATGGCCATGGCCACGCCTCTTAGGGAAAAGCTGCCGATCTCCCATTCCACGGCCCCACCAATGTCATAGGAGGGTAAAAAGGCGTTGGGGCCGTTTATCAGACCTTCGTTCATAAACTGAGTATACTCATCATTGGAGAAGGCATTTTCATCTAAGTAGTCCGTGGCGTCGATGATGCCGCCTGTCAACCCCAACGTATGATTTCCGCTGAACTCAAAAACGTGTTTGTACCAAGCCGTGAGCAGATAGTCCCGGTTTCTGCCGTTGATGTCCTTATAGTCATCCTGCACATTGCCGCCCCACGGGGCAAGCGCAAAGGGAGACCGACCTTCTCCATTCAAACCGTTCCCCGCCCCAAATCCGAACTTCGTAAAGATCTCATCGTTCTCGGTAGGAGTAAAACTGATCTCTGGCTCAAAAACCAGGACCCCTCTGCCTTCATTCTCATAATCCGGCGAATCCGTAATGTTCTGATACTGATATATCCCGGCCATGACGCCTCCAATCGAAAACATTTCGTTGATTTCGTAAGAAAATCCGTTGCCAGAATGAAGAACAACGCCCAGGATCGCGCATAGAAAAGCAAAACGCATCTTTTTCATTGGTCGCATAGCCGCTTCCTCCCTGAGTTATCTCTTTTTCCAATCCACGAATTGAACCCAGAGAACCGCTCCAAGCTCCACATCTTTATCCTGTCCTTCATACTTCATCTTTTCGTCGGATGTATTCAGGGCGGCAAATCCCCACCAACCCGCTTTTGGCGCAGCATAGGCAAACACGCCATTGCCGTCCGCCTTGATCGTCTGGGTAATCATATATTCGGTGGGCGCCTCCATCTTTTTGTCCCGGTTGTAGTATTCGACTTCAACTTCGGCATAGGGAATCGCCTTTCCATTCATTTTTACGATCCCCTGAAAAATGTTTCCGGCATATAGAGCGAACGGTTTAGAAAGTGGGACGATCTCGGTCTTGAGGCCGATCTCCCGATCCCAGCCTTCATCATCGCCAAAGGCGGTGACAACGGTTTTCGTGTAATGGACGATAAAGCAATCCTCTGCCAGCTCCCAGTAAGGCTTCGGTTCCATGTAAAACATAAAGACCCCTGGTCTCTTGATGAGGTAATCGGCTTGCCAGGCCATATGGCCCATAACATTGGTTTCTTTGAGAGAACCCAGAAGATTCTGCTTCTTGCCGTTGGCCATAACTCCGAAGACCTGCGGTTTCACCAATTCCATTCCCACACATTCAAAAGGGTGAGAAAAGGACAACATCACGGAAACGGTTCTATTGTCCCCCTGCATAATCATACTGTCCGACGGAATGAGCATCCCGAAATGGGCCATAGCTGTGTGGGCCAAACTGAAAAGAAACAAACCTAAAACTAAACCAAACAAAAATTTCTTCATGATTTTTTCTCCTTAAAGTCTTGTCGTTTTAACAAAACAATGTACCGTCAATCTTGAGACAGCCGGTGTATTTTGAACCGATGCGATCGGTCTCCCTTGTCAGCCCGCAGAAATATCTTTCGGAAACAGCAACAAAAAAAAAGCCAAGGAAGCGACCCAGGGATACACCCGGAACAGCCTTCTTGGCTTATTGTATTTTACTCTTCAGTTTTCTTGAAAACGCAATTTCTTATTGCATTAATACTGTAAATGTCGACGATTGGGTTCTGATTGTCAAGATATTTTTTCGCCTACAGCCAAAATAAATGATCCGGGCATTCCTGGCGCCAATACTTCACATATTTTCTCCCTCAATGGGGACTGGGTGTCAAATAGAAACAGCTCATGAGGCTCCGTTTCATATGTTTGGTTGATCTTCAACAATCACTCCACCAAACATACCTTTATTGTGGTAACCTAGGCCCTAAGTTTCCAACCACTTTTTCATGATTTCATAGACTTCCGGGTGATTGAGAAGATCCAGATGGTTCATATTACGGCCAACCCATTGCCGGGTTTCCGGGAATGAAAGATTCAACGCTGTATTCTTATGACGCCCCAAAGCGCTATTTACTGTTACGAGGCCGTCCCCAATAAGATGATCACCGAGCATGCTGGTTTCTTTTCCGGTGGTCGCAGCCATTGAATAGCACTGCACGCCTTCCGGCAGGGGTACGGGCATCCGTTGGTCCCTTGAAAAATCAAATCTGTCGCATCCTTTCCAATCATCGTCCAACACATTGCCATAACGTAGATCTGTAATGCCACAGCTCCGGATTTTCCCCAAACGAGAAAAAGGGGCGCTATACGGGCTTATTTGAAGGAGAATATCAATCCAATTGCCACCTTTCTCCAATAGCGACCCGTGATGTGGCGTGCCTAAAAATACTAGCTTTCTAAGAAGTTTCATCCAGGTATGGTCGAGCAATTTTCCATAATGGCAGGCACTCCGGGAAACAAGTCCCCCCATGCTATGGGCAACAATAAAGATATCTGTCGGTTGGGGAGATACCGCCATAAGCGTTTCAAGAAGATGAGTAAGTTCTCTGCCGTTCTCGGAAATGTGAAGTCCCGTGTTATAGTGAACATAAACCGGTGCTAATCCCAAATCACGGGCCAAGGCTACGCCATGGTCATGTCCCTGTCTGTTCCACTGCATATCATTCATGCATGCACCGTGCACCATAATTGCCAATCTGCCATTAGATCGCTGGATCGCATCGGAAAGAAATTGTTCGTTTAATGGTTTTCCATTACGGCGAAACTGCATGGGGATGGCAAGCGGATTTCTTCTTGCGACAAGGTGATTCCCAAGAACACCATTTAATGCGGAAACAACGGCTTCACGACCGGGGGATAAATCTTTTTCTCCTAGATCCAAAGTGAGCCGGCTGAGTAAAGCATCGATTCCAGTCCCCACCAATGCTGTAACCGAACGGATATTCCGGTAAACCATTCCCGTCATCCCCTTTGTACGACAGGTTTCCGGTGTACCGGGTCGTGAAACTATGGATATGGTCTTATGTAATGATTCTACGATATCGGTAATACCGGTAATCGCGTCAATCGTTAAATCCTTAACGCCGCGAAGGTCTGTGGAAAGGTTACTGGGATTTCGGGGCATAATTCTCCTAATAATATGTTTTCACTAATAAGAGCAACTTTACAGCAATTCTCATTATGAGCTCGGTTTTATCCCAAAAGACTGTGTGAGTGGCATCTTGCCACGACTTTTCGCGGCTGGAACCCACCCAACCGACTGTGGACAAGAGCCCTCCCACAGAGGGGTTTTTTCAAAATTAGAATTGTTGGTAACTTTAAAAACAACAAAGTGTAAACTACTTCCTGGCTTTATGGATGGATGCCCCGTAACTTTTTTCTTTTATCTCGTTCATCCCCCTTAAGCAGGATTTATCCTGACAAAACATTCAGGGCTGATATTCTCGTAAAAAGTCAGTTGGAGCAATTTTCAGGGCTACAATCTATTGGTTTTCTGGCTCATCGGATTAACGTGATATTTTCATCAATTCGCGAGTAGACCATGCTCAGA
>CAYOWC010000039.1:0-24464 GCA_964407525.1 uncultured Desulfobacteraceae bacterium
CGCAGAACGACCACCAGTGGATACGAGAACAACTCCAGGAAGGGCACAAAGAAGGGAAAGAGTACTCCCGTACAAAAGCACTGTTTCTGAGAGGATACCAGGTAACGATGGATTTCTTTGGGATCCCGGAAGAGGCAGGAAAGTGTATTGTAATCCTGAATAATGCAACAGACCAGATAAAAGCCGAGATAGCGCTGAAAAAAAGCAGAGAGCGCTTTCGATTGGCTGCAGAGTCTTCGGCAGACCTGATTTACGAATGGGATATGGAGTCCGATCGTTTGGAATGGTTTGGCGATATCGACGGTTCATTGGGTTTTAAGAGCGAAAATTTCCCTAGAACCCTCGAAGCATGGGTAAAGCAAATTCATCCAGATGATCAAGCGCGCCTCATACACTCCATTAATCAACGTCGCATCTCTGGAGATCGTATGCACGAGGAATATCGGATTCTACGACAGGACGGTTCCTGGCGTTACTGGATAGACAGGGCAATGCCTGTTTCGAACAGTCAAGGATATCCTTCCAAATGGGTTGGCGCCTGCGAGGATATCACCGAACGAAAGCGACTCGAAGGATCTATCATCCAATCCGAACGATTGGCCGCAACAGGGCAACTGGCGGCATCCATTGCCCATCAGATTAACTCTCCCCTTCAGGGAGTTACCGCCTTGCTGAACGTCATGAAAAGCAATGAAGCAGACAGCAAAGATATGGTTGAAAATATCAACCTCCTGGAAGGAGCTTTCGATAGCATCAGAAATACGGTCAGGAAACTTCTGGATTTAAACCGACCCGGCCACGAAGAAAAACAGAAAATTGACATACATGAAATTATAAAAGACACGATGGCACTGCTCCGGACACATCTCCGCCAGAACGGCATTAGAAGCCACCTGAACCTTTGTACGGAATCGATCTATCTGACGGCCTCACCCCAACAGTTGGAACATGTTTTCCTGAATCTGATCAACAACGCAATGGAAGCTATTGACGCAGAAACCGTGATAGACAATCGGAAAGAGACTGGTCTTCCCGTAGGGGAGATATGGATTAATACGAACACAAAAGAAGGTTTTCTTGTGATCGAAATATCTGACTCGGGGCCGGGTATCCCAGAAGATGCCTTACATCGCGTATTTGACGCCTTCTATACGAGAAAGGGGAAGCTGGGAATGGGGATAGGCCTTTCTGTCTGCAACAGGATCATTGAGGAGCACAAAGGAACCATTGGGGTCAGAAACACACCCGGATCCGGGGCTACTTTCAGGATATCTTTGCCGCTGACATCGTAGATAAGGCCATCGGGGTTCATAATGACTATTGCTGCTGCAACCATTTTAGCCTTGACCCACAAAAGCAATATCCTTATACTTGGCACTTAAAATCAAGGGAATTTTTTATCATCATACGTAGTATAAAAGGATATCTTATGGACAGGGAACACACCATTGTAGGCACGCGGATGACACGGACGGACAGCCTCGCCAAAGTAACCGGAACGGCGAGCTTCACGGCCGACGTCAAACTTCCCAGGATGCTCTGCGCAAAGGTGCTGCGAAGCCCTCATCCGCATGCAAAAATTCACCATATCGATACAAGCAGGGCACTGCAGCTCCCCGGCGTAAAAGCCATTGTTACGGCAGCCGATGCGCACGGCGTCAAATGGGGAGTCTTCAAATACACTCAGGACCATCCAATGATAGCGATAGACAGGGTCCGATACATTGGGGAGGATGTGGCAGGCGTCGCCGCCGTAGATGAGGAGACGGCGCTGGAAGCCCTCGATCTTATCCAAGTGGAATATGAACCCCTGCCTGCAGTTTTCAATCCGCAGGATGCCATGAAAGAGGGCGCACCGCTGATTCATGAGGAATACGCCAATAACATCAACGTTCATGTTCACATCGAGGTGGGTGAAGTAGACAAGGCTTTTGAACAGGCGCATCTCGTAAGGGAAGACACCTTCCAGGCCGCAGGTGAGGCGTACTCAACATTGGAACCATACGCGGTTGTCGCCTCCTATGCGAATGGTTACCTGGATCTCTGGATGCCCAACGCAGGGCCCCATGTACGCGCCAAGGCCCTCTCTAATCTGCTGAAAATGCCCCTCAATAAGGTACGGGTTCGACGTATCAACGTGGGAGGTCATTTCGGCGCTCGCTCCGAAGTATCTCCCGGAGACCTCGTAACCTCTCTACTGGCCATAAAAGCGAAACGTCCTGTCAAGCTTGTCCTGACGCGGGAAGAAAACGCCGCCTGTACAAGACAGATTCACGACATAAAGGCAACGATCAAGACAGGGGTCAAGAAAGACGGCGCTATCATGGCCAAGGAATTCCGCGTTGTGTATGACGGCGGGGCCTACAGCAGCACCGGACCGATCGCCACATCGATTCCTTACTATGTCTACGAAGAAGCCTATCGATTTCCAAACGTCAGGTACAACGGATATCGCGTGATCACCAATAAGGGCATCCGCGGAATGTACGGAGCCCACGGCAGGGCTTTCCTCGGCGGCAACGAAATGCAGTTGGACATGATCGCCCGGGAACTGGGAATGGACCCCATGGAGATCAGGCTCAAAAATGGGCTCAAAGTCGGGGAAGAAACAGCCACCAAATCCGTAATCATCAGTGGCGGCCTCGAAGAACCGATCCGCCGGGCGGCCGAGCAGGCCAGGTGGTCGGAGAAACGGGCCAAACTCAAGGATGGAGAGGGGATCGGCATGGGATGCGTTGCCATCATGTGCGGCTTTCCCATGGGGTTCAGGTCCGGGTCCGCGTGTTACGTCAAGATCAACGACGACGGACAGGCAACCATCGTGACGGGCATCTGCGACACAGGGATGGGAAATGAATCCATGGCGGTACAGATAGCCTCCGAGGTCTTAGGGATCCCTGTTGAAGACATTAACCTGGTTAATGCGGATACGGAGACGACAAATCTAGATCCCGGAGCCTACTCACAGGCCGCTTCGTTCGTAGGAGGAAACGCAGTAAAGCGCGCGTGTGAAGAAGCCAGGCGACAGATACTGAGCTTCGCCGCGGCCAAATTGAACCATCCCGCGGAAGACCTCGACCTGAAGGATCGAACCATCATCTCGAAAACAGACCCCTCGAAGACCATGCCCATGCGGTGGATTGTCCGCGAAGCATTTTTTCAAGGGAAACCTATCGCCGCTACCGGCGCCTATATGCCGAAAATCGATTTCGACCGTGAGTGGGTAAAAAAACCGTACGGTCAAATGGCGGGGACCTACTCATTCGGTTGCTCGGTGGCGGAAGTGACGGTAGACAAAGAGACGGGGCAGATACGTATCCCACATTTTGTCGCTGCCCACGACTGTGGAAACCCGATCAATCCCATGGCGGTGGAAGGACAGATCGAAGGATCAATCCATCAAGCCGGAGTCGCAGTACTCACTGAAGAGACCCGATGGACCGAAGGCCAGCTGCTGAACCCCGACCTGCTGGAATACAAAGTGCCGCTCGCCTGCGATATGCCTGAAATCGAAACCGTGATAGTCCGATCGAACGACCCGGAGGGCCCCTTCGGAGCTAAAGAGGGAGGCCTGACAACGCGCATGAACGCCTACAGCGCGGTAGTCTGCGCAGCTCACAACGCTCTGGGAGTGTCCCTCAACGAGTTCCCGCTAACCCCGGACCGGGTCATGAAGGCTCTCGATGCTGCGAAAGGTAGGAAGTAATCATGATAACTTCAAAATTTGAATTTAAGAGCCCAAAAGATGTTAAGGAAGCCGTTCACCTTTACGGTGAATTCCAAGGTGAGGCCGTTTATCTCAGTGGGGGGACAGATCTGGTTCCTCGCATAAAGCTGGGCTTGGTAAAACCCAAAACCGTCATAGACCTGAAACGCGTTGCCTCGCTCACAAGGGTAGAGGATCAAGGCGATTGGATCAAAATCGGATCCCTCGCGCGGATCTTCGACCTCAAACGGAACGACCTCATTCGGGACTACTTTCCCGTGTTCGAGGCTTCGCTCGAGGCGACTTCTTGTGAATCCCTTCAAATGAGGGGTACAATCGGCGGCAACCTGCTTCAAAATTCCCGATGCCTTTTCTATAACCAGTCGGAACTCTGGCGCGGAACCAAGGGCTTTTGTCTGAAAATGGGCGGTGAGGCTTGCAATGCCGTCCCGGGCGCCAAGAGATGCTTCGCAAATTATTGCAGCGACAATGCCCCCGCTTTGTGTACGCTCTCTGCGGAGATCGAACTCTCCGGTCCCGATGAGGATAGACGCCTCAATCTGGAGGGCATCTATACCAACGAGGCAGCCAAGCCCTTCAACCTTCGACCCGGTGAAATTCTTACAGCAATCTTCATTCCAAAAAAGCAGAGCACCGGAGGTTATGAAAAGCTGCGGGTCCGGGATGCCATAGACTATCCTCTCATGAGTGTGGCGTTTTCACTCGTGGACGGGACGGGTAAATTAGCCGTAGGAGCGGTTGGGCCCAAGCCATATGTGGTTGAAATAAAAACACCCTTGCGCGGAGCAATCGGAGAGGCCGTCGAGGCCGTCCTTAAACAGGTAAGGCTTGTTGGGAATACGGTCCTCGAACCGGAATACAGGAAAAGGATGATTCCCGTGCTGGCCGAAAGGCTTTTCAACAAGATAATGGAAGGGGCAAAGTGATGGAGCGATACAAAGTCAAATTGCAGGTAAACGGAGAGACTGAGGAATTAGATGTCAAGCCCTCCGAAACCTTGCTTGAAACCCTAAGAGACCAACTGGAACTGACCGGCGCCAAAGAGGGTTGCGGGCTCGGCGCCTGCGGGAGCTGCACTGTGCTCCTCGATGGAATTCCCACGCGATCGTGTATCGTGTTGACCGCCGAACTGGACGGCTCCGAGGTGTCGACTATCGAAGGTTTGGCAGACGGATCGCAGCTGGACCCTCTACAGGAAAGTTTCATGGAAAAAGGTGCGGTCCAGTGTGGATTCTGCTCTCCGGGCATGATACTTACCGCCAAAGGCCTGCTGGACAGAAACCCGGAACCGTCCAAGAAAGAGATTATCCGGTCCGTTTCATCTAATCTCTGTCGCTGCACCGGCTACAAGAAGATTATCGAAGCCGTGGAGACTGTAACCTCCACGGAAACAACGAAGGCATAAATAAAAAGGAGTAAAATATGCGCGCATTCGTATTGGGCGGAGCAGGAGGTATGGGGCAGGGGGTGGCCCGGGACCTGATAAAACAGGGACCAGTTACGGATGTGGTCATTGGAGACTTGTATCCGGACCCGGAAAGATTGGCGCCGAAATTACGCGACAGTGCAAAAGTCACCCTGATAAAGATGGATGTAAACGATCATCAGGGCATGGTAAATGCTTTTAAGGATTTGGACGTTATCATCAACTGCGCGGGCCCCTTTTATAAAACAGCGGTGCCGGTAGCCAAGGCCGCGGTTGAGGCACAAGTTAACTATATTGACATCTGCGATGATTACGAGGGAACCGAAATCCTTTTCAATTCCGAGATAGATGAAATGGCTAAAAAAGCAGGCATTACCGTTCTTACGGGCATGGGATCCGACCCGGGGACCAACAATGTCCTGGTGAAATGGTACGCGGACCGTCTGGACAGTGTTGATGAAATTTATCTCTATTGGGTCGTTAGCATTGCGGAACTTGGAGGGGCCGCCTGGGATCACAGTCTTCATATGACCTTAGGGAAAATACCCCAGTATATAGGCGGTGAACTGGTTTATGTGGAAGGCGGAACCGAAGAAACGGCGGAACAATTTCTTGAACCCCTTGGTATCTGCCATGTCCGCTACGTGGGTCATCCCCAGCCACTCACCCTTCCCAAATACATTAAAGGGGTTAAAAATGTCATTATCAAAGGCGCCCTTATCCCCTTATGGGTGGATGAACTGATCAAAGAACAAAAAAATACCGGGTTTTTGGGGACGGACCCCGTTGACGTCAAAGGAAGTAAAATCACTCCTTATGATCTCGCTTTAAAAATATGGGAAACCATTCCTGAAGGAAGGGACAACGGCCCCCAGTCATCCGGCTTAAAAGTCATTGTCAAAGGAGTAAGAGACGGCAAAAAGGTAACGTACACAGCCGATATGGTAGGAAGGATGGCCCCGGGGACTGGGCTTCCCGCCTCTATTGCATCCCTTATGATGGATGCGGGCGATGTAACCGTAAAAGGTGTTGTAGCGCCTGAAGGCTGCATTGACCCGGACACATTTCTTGCCGCATTCTTAAAGAGAGGGGCCAGGATCCATCAAACGGAAAAAATTTCATCCATGTTTGAGCCTGGAAAATAAATGAGGAGACCTTCCATGAAGGAGACGAAAAAATTAGACATCACCAAGAGCCTGGAACTCTTCGAACAAGCGTGCGAACTGGTTCCGGGAGGTGTTCTCGGGGCCAGAAAGCCCGGTGATTTTATCGAAGGAGAATACCCCATATTTCTTGAAACCGGCAAAGGGTGCCGCCTGACGGATGTGGACGGCAACGAATTCATCGATTTTCTTTGCGGTTACGGCCCTATTATCATCGGTTACCGTGAGGAAGAGGTTGATGGCGCCGTCTGCAAACAGATCAAAGAAAAGGGGTTTTGTTTCACATTGACACAAATCTTCCAGAATACGCTGGCGAAGAAACTGACCGAACTTGTACCCTCTTCCGAGATGAGTATTTTCCTGAAAACAGGCTCCGACGCCACAACGGCAAGTATTCGTATTGCGAGAGCCTATACCGGCAAAATCAAAGTCATGCGTTGTGGATACCATGGCTGGCATGACTGGTGTATTGAGATGAAAGGCGGTATTCCTTCCAAATTTTATGAAGATGTATTTGAATTTCAATACAACAGACTCGATCAGCTGGAAGAACTGATGGCAATGCATGGTAATGAGACCGCTGCAATCATCATGACACCGTTCGGCCATCCAAACCATCAAGAGATGCAGGAGCCCGCCCCCGGATTTCTTGAGGGCGCAAGAGATCTTGCAGACAAATACGGTGCGGTGTTGGTCTATGATGAGATACGGACCGCTTTCAGACTCAGGATGGGCGGCGCCCAAGAGCTTTACGGCGTAACTCCCGATCTGACTGTGCTGGGAAAGGCGATTGCCAACGGTTACCCGATTTCTGTCGTGACCGGTAAGAAGGACGTCATGATGACAGCCGAGAGCAAGCTTTTTATTTCGTCAACCTTTTTCCCGAACAGTGAAGGCTTTGTGGCCGCGCTGAAAACCATAGAAATCCTGGAGCGGGACAAAGTTTTGGAGAATATCTGGGAAAAAGGCGGCCGCTTCATGGAGAAAATCCAGGAACTCCTTGATAAATATGATGTGGGAGCCAAATTAACAGGCGTGGCCCCCATGTTCTACATCACTTTTGAAAAAGATCAAACAGGGGCATACAAAAGCAAACGTACGGATTTTTACACGCAGCTCATCCGTAAAGGATTCTTCTTCTCACCGTACCACCATTCCTATATCAACTTTCGACACACGGAAGAAGACCTGAACTTGACCCTGACGGCCATTGAGGAATCCCTTGTATATGTAAGAAAAAAGTATTAGAATAGGGATTGTGTTTGCTGTTGTTTATTAATAGACGGCATAAATTCTTATTTGCCAAAGCCAAACCCACCGTGAGGTGGCGACGGAAAGCCGCGGGTCTTGAAAAAGACAGCCGGGTTGCCTGAAGAGACAAAGAAGCCAGGTTTTCCCGGAAAAAAGGGATTACCTGGCTCTTTTTTTTAGGAAACAAACAGCTCTGATTTCATAAAACCCAAAACAGGTACCGTTAGCTGTCATGAGAAAAGGAAGTCTCTTATTAATGGATAAAGATCCTTTTTTTCGAGGGGACATTGTCAACAGTCTCGAAAATGAAGGCTATGAAATTACAGTCTCCGAAAACGGACAAAAAGCCATTCAATTATTGGATAGTAATAGATTTGATCTGGTCATTACAGGATTGGAAGGAGGTCCCGTTGACGGGATTGGAGTATTAAAAAGTGCAAAGAAAAATCATCCTGAAACCATGGTTATCATCCTTACTTCACACGCCGATATGCGCTTAGCAATTAAAGCCCTTCAACATGGTGCGGATGATTACATCCTCAAACCCTGCGAAACTGAAGAAATACATTACCGGGTTGAAAAGTGCATGGAGAAACAGAAAATAAAGCGAAAAATCGCCATCTATGAAAACATGCTTTCCATATGCAGGAGGTGTAAAAGAATCAAAGAATTGGATTTAAAGAGAGATGACCCTGTAAAATGGATACCGGTTGAAAACTATATTCAGAAACAGACGCGGCTGAAAATGAAGAGCACATATTGTACTGAATGTGCTGCCGGATTTGCCCAGCTTGGCATCGATATCGGGGTAGACGCCGATATGGAGGTAGACTTTGAAAACAAGGAGGGATAGCCATGAGAAAACGCTCAATTTTGCTTGTGGATGATGACTATTTTGTCCTCAACGGGATAGGGAAGTATCTTTCCAACAAAGGATATGAGGTTATCACTGCCGATAGTGGCGAAAAAGGAGTGGAATTGCTGGATGAAATGAGTTTTGACATGGTCATAACCGACCTGGCCATGGAAAAAATCAATGGGATTGGTATGCTGAAAAAGACCAAAGAAGTCAGTCCTGATACGATGGTCATTATTCTTACCGGCTACGGCAATCTAAATTCAGCTATTGAAGCAATACGTTCTGACGCCGATGATTACATTCTAAAGCCATGTGAACCCTTGAAAATAGGGACAAGAGTATCCCAATGTTTTGAAAAATTCGAGCTTGCCCTGAAAATCAAATCTTATGAGAATATTTTACCGGTTTGCTGCGTCTGCAAAAAAATAAGAGACGATTCAGGGAGGGAACCCGGTACCGGAAAATGGCTGGAACTCGAAAGCTATATCCGGGATAAAGGGGGAATAGATGTAACATCCTCTTACTGCCCGGAATGCGCCAGAGAGGCTGAGGCTGAAATTGACAGGGAACTGGAAAGATGGGGAAATCCGTCAGTCTTTTAGACTGAAGTTCTCTTTAAAAATCTGACCTGTACGGCCAAACAGTATCGCCATTTATCCTCCCTCAAGCGGCGGAAAAAATACCAGTTCCTCTCCAGGCTGGAGATTCCGGCCCAGAGTGCAGTGACGGCCATTGATCATAGTGATTACTCCGGAATTCAGAGGAACTTGAAGTTTTTCCAGAACAAATGCCACAGTTGCGTTATCCGGAACGGTCAGTTTCCCCCCGGCTGGGAGGTGAACGGTAAACCGCCTCAACGTCGCATATCCCTTGACCTTGATGTTCATTTGTTTAACGCCCCGCTTTCTGCTTTTATCATGCACAATAAATAGCCTATATCATATTTAAATTGCAAGGAAAATTAATATCTGTTATGATTAGGAAAAATACAAATAGGAGGCGTTGGGCCATGGGAACTATGGGCAGGATTCTGAGAGTTGACTTAAAAAACGGTGTCGTTCGATATGAGGATTTAAATCGAAAATGGGCGCACGATTTTGTCGGCGGCAGGGGTCTGGGCATGCGGTACCTTTTTGAGGAGGTCGATCCCATGTGTGATCCCATGGGACCCGGGAACAAACTGATCATGATGACGGGACCGCTTACTGGAACTTCAGCTCCTACGGGGGCCCGCTACATGGTAATGACCAAATCTCCTCTTACCGGGGCCGTCACTTGCTCTAATTCAGGCGGGCATTTTCCAACCATGCTCAAAAAGACCGGGATTGACGGCATTATTTTTGAAGATTGCGCCGATACCCCCGTCTATCTCTATGTCACAAATCATTGTGCTGAACTCAGGAGTGCGAAACATCTCTGGGGAAAAGACACTCATCAGACCACTGATATTTTAAAGAATGAGACCGATAAAAAAGCAAAAATTGCCTGCATCGGGCCTGCCGGAGAAAACGGCGTGCTGTTTGCCAGTATCATGAATGACAAGGATCGCGCTGCCGGTCGATCAGGGGTGGGAGCCGTGATGGGCGCCAAGGGACTGAAAGCCGTGGCGGTACTCGGCGATCTGGAAGTGCCGTTGGCCGATAAGGTCTCTTTTCAAAAGCACGTAAAAACCTATGCTGCAAAATTTAAAGAGAACCTCAAAGGCCAACCTCCGCAGCTTCGAACCTACGGCACTGCGATTACGGTTATCGGTACTCAGAACGCAGGTGTTTTCCCCACTCGTAACTTTCAGCAGGGCACGTTTGAGAAATGGGAAGATATCGGAGGAGAAGCCCTCACCGAAAAATTTCTGGTAAAACCTGTCGCCTGTTTCAGTTGTCCCATCGCATGCGGACGTATGACCCGAATTAAAGAAGGACCTTATCAGGGGGAAGGAGAAGGTCCGGAATATGAAACCGTCTATGCCCTTGGCAGTAACTGTGGGATCGGTGATCTGGCAGCCCTGACCAAGGCCAATTACATATGCAACGAGATGGGCATGGACACCATCAGCATGGGCGCTACCGTGGCTTGCGCCATGGAAATGTACGAAAAGGGCATTCTGAGCGAATCTGAAATAGGACGTCCCCTCCCATTTGGAGATGCCGAGGGCCTCGTTGAAATGTGCCGGAAAACCGCTGCCATAGAAGGCTTTGGAAAACAACTGGCCAAAGGTAGCCTCAAGCTTGCAACAGCTCATGGATGTCCGGATCTGGCTGTTGTTTCGAAAGGCCAGGAATTTGCAGGCTATGATCCGAGGGGAGAAAAAGGCATGGGTCTCGCGTATGCCACCAGCAATATCGGTGCAACACATATGCGGGGAGACCCGGCCTACATCGAACTGCTCGGGGTCCCCATGCTCGTAGATCCCCTGGAACTTGAGGGCAAAGCTCAACTGGTCAAAGACTGGCAAGATGTTTTTGCGCTCATCGATTCTGCCGGACTCTGCGTGTTTTTTTGCGTTCGAAATCTGGTGACGCCCACCAGAGACATCCGCCCCGACGGTCTTTTAAAACTGCTCAACGCCGCCACTGGCGCGAAATATGACGTAGACACTTTGGTGCAGGCGGGGGAGCGAATCATCAGTCTGGAAAGGCTTTTCCTGAAAAGGGCGGGGTTCGGCGCCAAGGATGATACCCTTCCGAAACGGATTACGGAGGAACCCCTCCCGGACGGCCCAGCCAAAGGCCATGTGTGCGAGCTGGACAGGATGCTACCTGATTATTACACACTTCGCGGATGGACAGATGATGGTTGTCCTGGAACTGAGACCCTGAAAAACCTGGGCCTTGATGGTCTTTGATGGGTTTATGCACAACTCTTAAAAGCTTTAAAAGTTCAATCCCTGCCGGAACTCTGACTTTTTACGAACATCTATGCCGTTTGTTTGTTTCTAAGAATTCATAGGATAAAAAAATGAAAAAATTGATGATTACCGTTGCACCCACGGGATCACTTCCCAAAAAAAAACAGACCCCCCATGTCCCCATTACCCCTGAAGAGATCATTGAAACCGGCATCCGTTGCGAGGCGGCCGGGGCGTCGATTATCCATGTTCATGCGCGAAATCCCAAAGATGAATCCCCATCTACCGACTATCACCTTTTTGAGGAAATATACAACGGATTAAAAGACGAAACAAACCTGATCATTCAGATCTCCACCGGGGGCCGCGCCGGGATGACCTACGAGGCCCGTTGCAAGCGACTCCGGCTTGAACCCGAGATGGCCAGTCTGACCACCGGTTCCGTCAACTTTCCTACATCGGTTTATGAGAACAGCCCTGATCTCATTGAGGCCTTGGCAAAAGATATGGTGAAATACGGCGTGAAACCTGAAATGGAGATTTTTGATTTGGGGATGATCAGCAATGCCGTTGATCTGGCGGAAAGGGGCCTTGCCAAACAGCCGCTTCATTTTGATTTTGTCATGGGCCTCAGAGGCGCCATGCCTGCCACGGTTGAAAATCTGGTGTTTTTAAAGAACACCATTCCCCTGGATGCCACCTGGACAGTGGCAGGCGTCGGGCCCGCCCAGCTTTCCATGGGAATGCATGCCATACTCATGGGGGGGCACGTACGAGTGGGCCTCGAAGACAATATTTATTTCAAACGAGGACAACTGGCAAGGAATGAAGACCTGGTGGAAAGGGTGGTCCGTTTAAGCGGAGAACTGGGTAGAGAGGTTGCAACGCCGGATGAGGCGAGAGATATCCTCGATCTGGGGTAAGGCACTCAACCCAGCCCTTTCAAGGGGACTCCTAACCTGACCGATTTGGAGATAAGGCTTAGGATATTAACCTATTATTGCTGTTTGGGGTGTCAGGTGTCAGTGTTCAGGTTTCAGGAATAAAGCAATTCTATCCATTAATATTTGTTGAAACACCCTATTCCTGACACCCGACACCTGAAACCTAAATGCTCCGAAACCGATTTTCATCTATAATCCCGAACTATTACCTAGTTTCAATAACCACCTTTAAAGGGCTGGGCTCTCGACCTTCACAGCGAGGTATCTTCGCGAGCGGACTGACTATCTCTCCACTATGAGTGCAGTTCCCATACCACCGCCGGCGCATAAAGTTGCCAATCCGTTCTTGGCGTCCCGCCTTTCCATCTCGTAGAGAAGCGTCGTTATGATTCTGGTTCCGGTGCAGCCCACCGGATGTCCCAAGGCAATGCCACTACCATTGACATTGGTGATCTCCCGGTTCAGGCCCATAGCTTTTTCGCAGGCCAGATATTGTGCGGCAAAGGCTTCGTTGACTTCAATCAATTCCATTTGACCGAGATTCATTCCGGCCTTTTTTAATGCTTTCTCCGTTGCATAGACGGGACCGATACCCATGAAATCAGGGTCCACCCCCACCACAGCCGTGGAAACAATCCTTGCCAAAATCGGCACATCCAGTTCCTTCGCCTTTGTTCCACTTATGATCAACAGACCGGAGGCTCCGTCATTGATGCCCGATGCATTACCGGCTGTGACAGTGCCTTCATCTGAGAAAGCAGGCTTCAGCGCTGACAAGCTTTCAAGGGTAGCGTCGCGTCTGGGGTGCTCATCCGTATCGAATAAAACGGTTTCTTTCCGGTTCCTTATTTCTAATGGAAAGATTTCTTTCTTGAATCGACCTTCATCAATGGCCCGTATAGCCCGTCTATGACTCAGTAAAGATAATTCGTCCTGCTCCAGGCGGCTAACGCCGTACTTATCGGCTAGGTTCTCAGCCGTGACCCCCATGGCGGGGCCAATACCCAGGTTGGTCAGGGAATCCCACATGGAGTCTCTCATCTTCTCATGTCCGATCCTGGACCCCCATCGCATTTTATCAACCGTATAGGAGGCATTGCTCATACTGTCGGCGCCACCCGCCAGAATAACATCAGCCTCTCCGCATCTGATCTGATAATATCCCATTTGCACAGCAGACATGGATGACGTGCAGTTCCGATGCACTGTGATACCCGGCACAGAAGTGGGCATACCCGACTTCACCGCAGCCACTCGCGCCAGATTGTTTTCAAGGTAGGTTTTTTGATAATTGCATCCCCAGATCACATCGTCCACCAATTGGGGGTCAATAACGGCGCGCTTGATCACTTCCTGCATGACGGGAATAGTCAGATCCAGGGCGCTCAGAGTCCTGAGACCACCGCCGTGTTTCCCTATTGCTGTCCTGCATGCACTGGCGATAAAAACATCTTCCATAATGGGCAACTCCTCGGCCAAAAAATAACTATAGATAAATGGATTAAATAAACCACTTAAGGATTTTCTCAATTACGATTTTGGGAAACCCTTAAAAAGCTGTCCCGTTTCCGGATAGTTGTATGGAATGATTCCCTGCTTCAACTTCGTCCCTATTAGATTCGAAAAGCTTTGCGCCCATGAGACCATTGCAGGTAAAATCAAAAATGAAGTCAGACAATTCGTTGACGGTAGCTCCCTTCTTAGGATGAAACCAGACCCTACTGCGAGTAATCATAGAAGCCACCATGAAACCTCCAAATTTGACATTTTTTTCCTGGAAATATCCCGCATCTACACCTCGCTGAAGTACTTTTCTAATGATTCGGTCGTAAAGATCTCGGTAGGCTACAATCTCCTCCCGTTTGCGAGGCGACAATTTGTCCAGACTCGAATCAAACAAAAGGCCTGCGGATCGTCTGTAACTTAATGTAACCTTCAGATGCCATTTTATGATATGTTTGAGCTGTTCCAAAGGAGGAGTTTCTTCATCGTCTTCAATATGACGAATCGGATCTACAATTTTTTCCATCTCTTCCCGAAGCACCTGGCAGAGTATTTCCTCTTTGCTGACAAAGAAATTGTAGATATTGGCCGGCCTGCATCCATAGGCTTTCGCGATGTCCCGCATGCCCGTAGCATTGTACCCTTTATCCCAGAACAGCTTTCTCGCAACATTAAGCATCTTGGCCTTCTGCAAACCGGCTTTTGAACGGGTTGGCATCACTTACTTTTCCCTTCCACAAACTCGCTCAAACGTTTCTTCGTATCGCGGCTATCGAAGCAGAGACTGATCAGTTCGTTTTCATATTCATAGGCCGTGTCCAGATCAACCTTTTCGGCGATCTTTTTCAAAGCCTTGCTCAACCGCACGGCCACTGCCGATTTTTTGACAATGTTCCGGGCGTACCCAATCACCACTTGGTCAAATTCCTTCTCCGGCACACAGCGGGTAATAAGGCCGATGTTTTCCGCCTCCGCAGCTGAAATGGTACGACCAGTGATCACCAGATCCCAAGCGCGGCGCGCTCCCACCAGATGCATAAGCCGAGGAAGCCCCCCCAAAATGCCGAGATTTACCTCCTGTTGGCCGAAGCGGGACTCCGGGGTGGCAAAAACCAAATCGCAGTTCATGGCCATGATGTTGCCGCCGCCGTAGGCCACTCCCCGCACCGCCGCCAAAAACACTTTTTCGCTGCTGGTCATGACACGGGCCAGACGGCGCAGATAGGAGGTGTAGTGGCGAAAATCCAGGGGGCCCATTCCAGCCATCTGTTCGATATCAGCTCCAGCGATGAAAGCGCGTTTGCCGGCGCTGTCCACAATGATCACCTGAACATCTTCGCGCAGGTCCAAAGCCTCAAAGACACGGCAGCATTCCTTGAGCACCTCAAGATTGAGGGCGTTTAGTTTCTGGGGCCTGTCAAGGGTGACCCTGACGACTCCCTGTTCCTCCTCGAGGATTTTCAGATACAAATTTTCTTCAGACATAGATGTCCCTTTTAAAATGGTTTGCCAACCCACGCGGGGGACCAGGCGTTGTTCCTCTCTCAGATGATGCCGCCACTCTGATAAACATCTTCTGCTGTCAAACCCCCAGATATTTCTGCTTGGCATGCTCGTCAGCGTTGAGTTCTCGGGCCGTGCCTTCAAAGACCACCCTGCCCTGATCAATGACATATCCATGGTCAATTAGATCCAGCACAAACTTCAGATTCTGCTCAGCTAGAAGGATGGTGGTGTGTTTTCGAACTTCCTGGATTAACCGCTTTATTTCTTTGACCACAAGGGGGGCGAGGCCTTCTGTGGGCTCATCTAACAGTAACAGGGAAGGATTGATCATGAGGGTCCGGGCAATAGTGAGCATCTGCTGTTCACCGCCACTTAGATCCATGCCCCGGTTGTTGCTCAACTTTTTCAGCTTAGGAAACAAGCCAAATATTCTCTCCACGGTCCATCCGTCTTCCAGCATGGGATGGACTGTCTTCATGATCTCCAAATTATCCATAACCGTCAAATCTGAAAAGATCCGCCGGTCCTCTGGTACGTATCCGATGCCCATTTTCGCGATCTGATGGCTGGGCAGCCCGGCAATATTTTGACCCTCAAAGTTAATGGTACCATTTCGGGGCGGCACCAGACCGATGATGCTCTTAAAGGTGGTGGATTTGCCCGCTCCGTTTCGGCCGATGAGGCCCACCACTTGGCCTTTTTGCACAGACAAGGAAACCCCAAAGAGGATGTGGCTCTTGCCGTAGAAGGCATTGATGTCGTGAAGATCCAGTTCGTTCATGCCTCTTCTCCCAAATAAGCCTCTTTTACCGTGGGGTTTTTGCGAATTTCCGAAACCGTGCCGTCTGCTATTACCATGCCGCTTTGGAGGACCATGACACGGGTGGAGATGTCAAAGACCATATCCAGATCGTGCTCGGTAAATATGATGGTAACTCCGGTCTTTTTCCAAACCTCCTTGATCAGTTCAATGGCCTGCACGGTTTCCTCTGGCCCCATCCCCGCTGTGGGTTCATCCAGTAGAAGCAGTGAAGGTTGGTTAGACAGGGCCATTCCCATTTCGAGACATTTCTGGTCGCCATGGGACAACACATCGGCTACAGTTCCGGCTTCGTTCCGTAGATGAACCAAGTCTAAAATACGGAAAACCTCTGTCTCCGTCTCCTTGAGCCTGTCTACATTTTTGAAAAGACGTAGAGTCTCTTTACGGTGGGAGAGAACTCCGATTCTTACATTGTCAAAAACAGTGAGATCAGGGAACAGATTCACGACCTGAAAAGAACGGCCAATACCTTTGTTAATAATTTCCGGCCGGGTCAGCCCGTCGATGCGTTCCCCTTTGAAAAAGATCCGGCCTTGGGAAGGTTTGTATCGGCCGGTAATCACATTGAAGAAGGTGGTCTTGCCGGCCCCGTTGGGTCCGATGACGGCCAACAGTTCGTTTTCTTTCACCAAACAGTTCACGTTCAGTAAAGCGTGCATCTTGCCAAAGCTCATGGTCACATCTTGAATTTCTAGTATTTTCATATCGTTAAGCATTTCCGTCTTGTCTATGGATTTTGGGTTGACCTGAAAGACAAAAGGAATTTCTTGGCGTAGCCGCTGATCCCCATTGGAAATACCATCACGGTGATGATAAGTATGGAACCCATAACCAGTTGCCAATATTCGGTTAATGCTACAATGTAACTGTTAAGGACGTAATAGAAAAGGGTCCCAAGCCCAGGCCCGGAAAGCGTGCTGATACCTCCGATAAGGCTCATGAATATGGGCTCACCGGACTTGGACCAGTGGGAAGAATGGGCGTCTATGGTACCCGCAAAGGGCGCGAACAGAGCACCGCTGACCCCCGTAAAAAAGCCCGCAATCACAAATGCGATAAATTTGTATTTCTTCACTGGCAATCCCAAAAATTCAGTGCGGGTGGGGTTTTCCCGAATAGCCAGCAGAACCTGGCCAAAAGGGGAATTTAGGATCATGCGGAGTAAGAAATAGCTGATGGATACAATGATCAAAATGAAGTAGTAATTGCTTAGAGGCGACAAGATTTCCAGTTGTGTAAATCCGAAATCAAGCACAGGGCTGGGAATGCCTGAAAGGCCGTCCGCGCCTCCGGTGACAGAGTTCCATTTATAGATAACGCTGTAAAAGAGCATGGAAAAGGCCATGGTAAGCATGCCGAAATAGATTTCCGAACGATGAATGCTGAAGAGGCCGATGATCACCGCCACCCCGGTGGATATCAAAAGGCTTGCACCAAAGGCCAGCCACCAGGAACCGGTCACATGGATAAGCATCAGGGATATGCCGTACGCTGCAGCCCCAAAGATGGAGGCTTGACCAAAGGAGAGCATTCCGGTGAACCCGAAAAGGACGTTAAAGCTGATGGCAAACAGGGCGAAGACCAAAATTTCAGCCAACAAATAGGTCCAGTACTTGGGGAGTGCCAAGGGAGCCAGCAACAGGAGGATGAGAATCAGAACAGAAGAGAACAGGGACAATTGAGTGGCGGAGATCTTTTTGAAAGCCTGGGAAACATTTCCCAGGTAGGGAACCACCGGAACATGCATCTGCTCGATCTCCCGGCCAAACATACCCCGGGGATAGACGACCAGGAACACCACTAGCAACACGAACACCAAACTCATGGAGAGTTCGGGCAGAAAAACATTGCCCAACACGCACATCTCGCCCACCAGGATAGCACTCAAAAAGGTACCCATGAAACTGCCCACACCGCCAATCACAACAATAGCAAAGCTGTAGATGAGGAATTCCGCATCCACGCCGGCTGCGATGGACAGTTTCAAAGAACCCATCACCCCGGCCAGACCGGCCAGAAAGGCACCCAGACCAAAGGCCAGGGTTCCTCGGCGCGCCACGTTGAACCCCAAGGCCCCGGCAATCTCCCGGTCCAGGGAAATGGCCCGCAATATCTTTCCAAAGGTGGTCTTTTGGAAGACGAACCACAGACCTACGGCGGTGAATATCCCCATGGCGATAATGAAAACCGATGTGCGCGGTACGATCTGATTGAAAACCAAGAAGCTTCCGGACAGAAGTTCAGGAGTTACCACGGTCTTGACATCGGCACCCCAGATGATCTTGATCATGTCGTAGATAACCAGGATAAGCCCAAACGTCAGCAAAATAGTATATACGTGGTGTCGTTTGTAAAGATGGCGCAAAAACAGAAATTCGATGGCCATTCCGAACAGCCCGACGGCAAGTGGTGCTATGATCAGGGCCAGCCAGAATCCGCCCGCCATTTGGGCCACCGAATAGGTAACATAGGCCCCCAGAATGAACAGAGCCCCGTGCGCGAAGTTCAATACGCCTAAAAAACCGAGGATGATATTTAACCCAGCGGCCAAGACGAAAAGCATCATGGCAAAGCTAAAGCCGTTAATGACGTAGGCCATTTTCTGCTCCCTGAAGGAATGGTGTAGGCCGAATCGGCGCCCGACTCTCAAGTGGACGCCGATCCAGCAGCGGTTCAGGATTTGAATGGGATGGGCATACCGTATTTGTACTTTGCTTCTCCGTCGGTGACCATCACCTTTCCGTAGGGGATGGGCACAATCTCGGTGGCCAGCCAGTAAGGAGCATTGGGTACCGGCCCCATGTAACCCATGTGGTAATTGGTCTTAATGGGAAGATGGCTCATGGACCTTATTTTGAGCCAACCCGCATAGCCACTGTATTCCATACCCTCCATGGCCTTGGCCATTTCAATGGGCTTGGTGCTTTGGGCCTTCTCTATGGCCTTTTTGAGGATGTACAGGGAATCATAGTAACAGGCCGCCGTGTCTTCACTCACCCATTCGCCGTAGGCCTTTTGGTACATCTCGTTAAACTTTTTACCCGGCGGCAAAGAGGGGTGTCCTTGGTCCATTCCACTCCACATGGGCACCATCTGCTCTCCCATGGCTTTACAGATACCCACTGAATTGCCATACTGGAAGCCAACGGTCTTTTTGTAGAGATTGTAGGGCTTCTGCTGACGCAGGAAGGTGACCATGTCACCAGCCCAGGAAATGCCCACTAGGCCATCCGGCTGGTAATCGGCAATCTGCTGAATATAACTGGAAAAGTCCGCTTCCCCGAATTTGTGAATAAATGGCTTCACCTCACCGCCCTTTAGCGTGGAGTTGTTCAGGGCGTCCTTGAAATCGTTCATGCAGTCGTGCCCCCAAGCGTAATCCGGAACCAGCAACGCCCACTTCTTGAAATTGGGATACTTCATTTCGGCCAAACGCACGATCCCCCGCATCTGGGTCGGTCCATCGTCGCCCAGACGAAAGTCCAACTTGTGCATCTCTTTGTAAGTCGATGTTCCGTCCACCTCGTAATCCCAGTGCAGAATGCCGTATTTTTTGGCCACTTGGCTCAGCACCTTGGTGACGCTGGTACAGGTCTCTCCGTGCAGGGCCACAATGCCTTCTTCAAGGATCAGGCGTTTGGCTACCCGGGCTGCATCCTGGGCCTTGCATTGGGTATCTTCGTAGATCACCTGAAGGGGGCGACCCATGATACCACCGCTGGCGTTGATGTGCTTCTCGGCCAGTTGGGCTCCTTTCTGCTCAGCGGTGCCTATACCGGCAAACAACCCACTGAGCACCTCACAAAAGCCCACCTTGATGGGTTCTTTTGTCTGTGCAAAGATAAACGGAGTACCCAGTGGGCTAAACAATGACGCCCCCAGCACACCTGCGGTCATCACCCCGCTTTTTTTCAGGAAATCGCGCCGGTCCATGTCATTTTGAAATCCGCCTGTGTTTCTTTTCTTTTCGGTCATAGCTCCCTCCATTGCAGTTTTAAGTTCCAGTGAAGGCCCGGGTCCCAAACCCGGCCCGCCCGTTTATGAACTCTTTAAGGGCCTAGGCCCACAAGTCTTCAACCTTGTTGATGCTCTTTTCCTTCCTCTTCGTCCCGCAGAATCCGGCGCAACAGTTTACCTGTGACCCCTTTAGGAAGTTCCGTTCGAAATTCGATAATCCGGGGGTATTTGTAGGCAGCCATCTTACCTTTGGCCCAGTCAATGATCTCCTGTTCATTGATTTTGCCCTTAAATTCGGAGGCGAGAACAAGAAAAGCCTTGACCATTTCCCCCCTTTTCGGGTCGGGAACCGGAATGCAGGCCGCCTGCTCCACTGCCGGATGGCGCATGAGAAAGCCTTCCACCTCCTCCGGTGCGATAGCATAACCGGAAGCCTTGATCATTTCCTTCTTCCGGCCCATGAAATAGACATAGCCATCCCTATCAAAACGGCCCATGTCACCGGTGTACAAACGGCCTTTTCTCAAGACTTCCCGAGTGGCATCCTCCCGCTCCCAGTAGCCTTTGAATACGGCCGGGCTTCGGACGGTTATCTCGCCCACCTGTTCCGGATCCAACTCACGGGCAGGATCATCAAAGTCCATGATCTTGATGTCGGTATCCGTGTGGGGGATTCCCACGCTCCCTATACGGGGTTTGTCCAATGGGCTGAAGGTGTCGCCGGTATGAGTTTCGCTAAGCCCGTAGGCCGCCTCCACAATGATTCCACCGCCGGTAACCTCCTGCCATTTGTCCGCCACCTCCTGGGTGAGGAATATCCCAAAACTGGTGGCCGGATTAATGCGCAAAGAAGTGAGATTATAAGAAGAAATATCGGGCAGGTTCATCATTTCCACATTCATGGATACGGTGCCGTACATTTTGGTACACTTGAGGTTATTGATGGCGGCAGCCATGGCTGCCGCATCGAAACGACTCATGAGGACCATGGTGCATCCGGCGTATACGGGGGCGGTCAAACCCCAAAGCATCCCTGCAATATGGTAGATGGGCATGGCAGTGAGCACCCGGTCATCAGGCCGGTATTTGTAAGTCTGGGCTTGAGCGGCGGATTTGTAAAGCTGGTTCCCGTGAGTAAGCATGGCCCCCTTGGGAAGACCGGTGGTCCCGCTGGTGAACTGAAGGAGACAGACGTCGTCCATGCCGATGTGGGGCGATACGTATTCGGGGTCTCCTTCCCTGAGAACATCCAGCAGCTCGATAGTCCCGGGATAATAGACCCTGGGAGCCGTCATACTCTCATGAATTGGAAAGGCGGGCTTGGCGGGAAGAAAATCTTCAAAACCAGTCACCACAATCTGATTAAAGTGGCATTTGCCGTTCGCCTCTTTCACGTTGGGATAGAGTTCGTCCTGGCAAACAATGATCCCTGTGCCGGTCTGGGTGAGCTCTTCCTCCAGTTCCCAGGCTCGGAACATGGGGCCGCAGGGCACCACGATAAGGCCTGCCTTGTGGGCACCCAACTGGCAGATAACATACTGAGGGCAACTCTGCATGTACAGGGCAATTCGGTCACCCTTGCCCGCTCCCTGACGCGTAAGAAAGGAAGCGAACTGGTTGGTTAACTGGTCCAATTCGGCATAGGTAATTTCATACCCGTAATAGTTAATTGCGATCCTGCGGGGGTTTTCTTTAGCATGGAGGCGAAGATATTTGCAGATCGGATTCAAGCCTTTCAGATACTTGAGTTCCACCGGGACGCCAGCGGGCCAGTTTTTCATCCAGACCTTGTCCATTTTTTAAACCTCCGAACGGGATTTGTGTCAAGCTCTTACTCTTCAGGGGTTCACGGAAAATCGTTTTTCCATCAGCCCCAAGGGGGGGAGGGATCGCCCATACGCAAAGGAGGCATTCACCTTTGCGGCCTAGGCGGGGATGATCGTGAAGCAAGACATGAACGCGCCCGCCTCTGTAGACGATGTTCCACCATTTGGTTAATGAACATTCGTTACCTTTTTTTAGGCCATAAGCTTTTTATTGTCAAGCTCAAATGATGAATTTACAGGAACTTTTTTTTGACGTTCTAAGAGTCTATTTATGGATAGAGAGGAGCGAGGAAGAGGAATCAGAAACTATCAGACAGCACTCCCGGGCGCCTTGCCAAGAAAAATGTGGACCTTCAGATCGATAACAATATAGAAGGGGTGCATTGCGGTAGAGGTGAAATTCATTCAAAATTCAAAGGGCATGAAGCGCTTTTTCAAGGGCAGGCACAATAGCTTCGACCACCAGATCCAGCTCCTCTTTTTGGATGGTAAAAGGAGGCCCCAGCATAATGGCATCCCCGTCACCCTCTGAAAAACCGGCGCACTTGTAGGTAATCACCCCAACGGCCATGAGTGCATCAAAGATTTTTTCCGTCAATTTCATCTTTCTGGGAAAAGGAGCCAGGGTTTCGCTGTCTTTTACGAATTCCACAGCCCACATCATACCGATCCCCCGCACCTCCGCCACATGCGGGTGATCCGAAACGGTTTCCAGAGTTTTTCCCAGATATTTTCCCAGATCGTGCGCCCGGTTCACCAGGTCTTCCTTTTCGAGGAGATCGACCACGGCAAGTGCAGCAGCAGCAGCCACCGGATGATGGGAAAAGGTGTGCCCATGGATAAAATTTCCGGAGTGCTGCCGCAACAGTTCCAAGTGGGAACTTCTGCACCCTACCGCGGAAAGAGGCGCATACCCCCCGTTTAACCCCTTGCCCAGAACGATCATGTCGGGCACAACCCCGTAGTGTTCAGCCCCGAACCATGTCCCGGATCGGCCCATGCCGCACATAACCTCATCCAGAATCAGAAGAACCCCGTTTTCCCGACAGATGTCGGAAATAATACTGTAATATTCTCGCGGCGGTACCACGGCACCGATAGTGGAACCAAGAATGGTTTCAGCCAGAAAGGCGGAGATGGTGTTCCTGCCTTCAAGCCGGATCGCCTCATCCAATGCATGGGCACAACGGATATGGCACTCAGGATAGGTGAGATGGTAATAGCAACGTAGGCAGTATGGTGGCGGAATATGAATGGAAGGCGGTAGCATGGGAATAAACGGGTCCCGCATCCCCGGCTTTCCTGTTGCCGACAACGCCCCCAAGGTGGAACCGTGGTAGGAATGCCAGCGCGAAATAACCCGGTAGCGGCCCGACTCTCCACGGGCCATTTGAATTTGACGAGCCAGTTTCATGGCGGTTTCAATAGCTTCGCATCCACTGGAGCAAAAATAGAATCGATCAATGGATGCAGGCGCATGAAAACTAAGGCGTTGTGCAAGGGTCTCCACAATTTCGGTGGTGAACATGGGACCATGCACATAGTCCACACGGCTTGCCTGAGAAGCCATCGCTTCCAGCACTTCCCGGCGGCCATGGCCCACATTGACGCAAATGGGTCCACCACTGGCATCCAGATATTTTTTACCTTCTTGATCAGTAATCCATACGCCTTCGGCTAGGACGGCCGTGGGCAAATCACGATCCAGGCGCCTATGAAACACAAAACTGTTTTTCGCGTCAAGCATCCGAACTCTTTTCATTAAAGAGATGTAGATCTTGCTGGGGATAGGGAATGCTGATTCCTTCTTTATCAAAGGTAAGCTTGATCCGTTCGGTCAGATCACAAAGTGTATTCCAGTAATCTCCCCTCTTCACCCACGGACGAACAACAAAATTGACGCTGCTGTCTCCAAGTTCCGACACCGCCACGGACGGGGCCGGTTCGCTGAGGACCCTTTCATCCGATTTTATAATTTCCATCAGGATCCCTTTGGCTTTTGGAATATCGTCTTCGTAGCCGATACCAATTACGAGATTGATGCGTCTGGTAGGATTTGCTGTCACATTGGTGATATTACCGCTGGTAATGCTGTTGTTGGGAACGATCACCTTCTGGTTGTCAGGGGTCGTGAGCACTGTATTAAAGATATTGACAGAGTCTACTGTCCCCGTGGCGCCTCCGGCAGTGACGAAATCCCCTACCGAAAAGGGACGAAACATAATCAACATGACGCCGGATGCAAAATTTGACAGGGAATCTTTCAAGGCCAGGCCAACAGCAAGACCCGCAGCGCCTAAAACGGTGAGAAAAGATGTGGTGGATATTCCCAGCTGCCCTGCCGCCGCAATGAGAACCATAATCAGCATGATATAGTAGGAAATACTTTCCAGAAATTTGACGAGAATCTGGTCCACATTGTTTTTTTGGAGGACTTTGCCCAGAACTTTGGAAAGCTTCCGCGAAAGCCACTTCCCAATAAGGAAAATCAATAAAGCAATAACAATTTTTATAGCGTAGTTGCTTACCCAGTACCCAATGAGACCAGTGGCTGCTTCCATAATTTTCTCCTTTTCCTTAGGTTTAGATAAAACGAACGATTAGAAAGATACCGACCATGGCAAATCCGAGGGC
>CAYOWC010000040.1:0-23697 GCA_964407525.1 uncultured Desulfobacteraceae bacterium
CTGATTACATTCAGATGGCCATATTCAAAGATCGGGTGGAGATCCGCAACCCCGGTACATTGTACGGCAAACTCACCATTGAGGATCTGCGCAATGGGAATGTTTCCCAACGCCGTAACCCATTGATTGCCGATCTGTTTCGCCGTATTGAAATGGTGGAAGCCTGGGGCCGTGGCATGCCTTTGATCCTCAGATATGCCCCGGACGTCGATTTTCGCGAAATCGGGAGTCTGTTCATTGTTGCCTTTAACCGGCCTTCATTTTTGGAAAAGCCGGGTGAAGAGACCGTCCAAAAGGAGCGAACCACTATCCATAAGACTATCCATAAGACTATCCATAAGGAACTTCATCCAACCGAAAAAGCAGTGATTGACATCATCAGAGAAAACCCGGGTATCACCCGAAAGGCGTTGGCTAAACGACTGAACCTGAGTGAAGCCGGCGTGCGCTACAATACGGATAAGCTGCAAACCAAAGGTATTTTGAGACGTGTCGGTGGCAAGAAGGTGGGGAGGTGGAAGGTAATCGAAGACCGATTGGATACATCGAGCGATGGAGAAATTGGGGGTGCGGATGAGTGAATGGCGAGTCACTGATGTGAGCAGTTTCGCTTCTAGTGTGTGCAATGCCCTGGTTGGCGGCCCAAAGGGGTTAGTCGAATTGGATATTTTGGTGGAAACCACCGGTCAGAAGCGTTGGCGGTCGTATGCCTTCGAAAGTTACCTTAAACTTTTCGTAAGTTAAGGAAAACGTGTTTTCTTTAGCTTAGGCGTTGGCCGAGTTAAAAGCCTGACCTTGACGAATCTCGTAAAATGGAGGGCAGAAAAGGTTGCTTTATTGTTGACAAGTAAATACGAATTGGAACTTCTAGGGAAATTTTTCATCAGACAAGATGAAGCGTAGGAGGAAGAAAATGGACTTGAAAGTTTTGGAAGAAACACCACCTTGGGAATGGCCTCAAGATACGGACGAAATGCTATTGGGAATTCTTCGCGATAACCAGAAGGATAAAGCCGATCGCCTGATGGCGGCAGGGCTGGCGGGTGACTATACCGTTATCAATGATGAACTTGCTGCTGCATTGATCTCTATTGTGCGAAACGGTGAGGAATCGGAGGCGATCCGCGCAAGGGCGGTTATATCTCTGGGGCCGATTTTAGAAACTGCCTATATCGATGAGTTTGAAGATCCCGAAGACGTGCCCATTTCCGAAAAAACATTTCACGGAATCCAGGCGTCACTCCGGGAGCTCTACATGGATATTGATGCTCCCATGGAAGTGCGGCGTCGAATTCTGGAAGTTTCGGTGCGGGCTCCGCAAGAGTGGCACCCGGAGGTAATCCGTGATGCGTATTCCAACGCCGACGGCTTATGGCGGCTCACCGCCGTCTTTTGCATGCGATATGTTCGGGGGTTCGATACCCAGATCCTGGAGGCGTTAGAATCCGAAAATGAGGATATTCACTATGAGGCGGTTTGTGCTGCTGGAAACTGGGGAATCGATGCCGCCTGGTCGCACATCGCGAGCCTCGCCTCCAGTGAGCTGACGGACAAATGGTTGCGGCTGGCGGCCATTGAGGCAGTGGCAAACATTCGTCCGCAAGAGGCTGCAGAGATTCTTGCTGAACTGACCTTATCCGATGATGAAGATATTGTCGAAACGGCCCATGAGGCGATGGTGATGTCCGGTTTGTTTCTGGACGAAGAGTACGATGATGATGACTGGGATGAAAAGGTTCTCCACTGAAATATCCCTTCTTATTCACCTCCAGCCATCTTTTTCCGGTCGGAAGGGGATGTTCACCCTCGAATTCGCAAAAAGATTATAGCAGGAGCAATGGAATTGGAAAAAGATTCATCTCTAAATGATTTTCCCGGAAAATGCCTGGAGTGTGCTAAATCATCCAAGCCATTCATTCATGGTGGGTGCAGCTCTTGCCATAATTTGAATTTTCAAGAAGAAATACTTTGCGACCTAAATCGGTCAACACAGGATTCAAATTTTTTTGAATGCCATGCTTTTCAGCCTTTGCTGAAACTGGTTGTGAGATCCGGGCAAGAAACTCCAGCGGTACCCAAAATTCAGTCTGCGGAGAGCTCTTTGGAAAAACTGCTTGATTCCGATAAGATAAAATATCAAAGGGCGTTAGCTCTCCAAAAACTGGCCCGTAATCCTGATGATGTGATACTTGATATCAAGTACCATTTTGTCTGGAACGTGCTTTTCAGAAGGCCAGCCTTTGCAGAGCCGGTACCTATTGTTGACACCATCTGTAAAGCTTTTGCGAATTGTAGTGAGGCAGTAGGTGGTCTTGCCAGCCTCCTCTGGTTGGCTCCGGACCATATCCATTTATATGTGGAGTCGGATGGGAAAGTATCTCCGCATAATATGGCCCAAAAGTTGAAAACGTTATCAGAGGTAGCAATTCTTGAGCGGTTTCCTGGTCTTATTGTATCTCCAGAGGTGAACACCGGGTTGTGGGACGAAGCTTACTTCGTAGAAACAGTGGGCTGAAAGCGGAAAGAGAACTGGAGGTACAAATGAAAAGGATAAAGAACGTTCTGATCTTACTCTTGCTGGGAATAGTTGTTGCGGGTTGCGGTTTGAAGAATCGCCGCGCCGAAAAAATCGACAACCAGTATCCCGAGTGGGGTCAGACAACGGTACAGGCGGTGGCTGCCAGGAAAGTGGCCAAAGGCATGACAGAGCAAATGGTGACGGTCGCTCTGGGGAAACCAGATTTCGTAAACCAAGAAGGGGGGGAAGAAAAATGGGCCTATGGGATTAACGTGGAAGGCGATATAGGGGCTGTCATAAGAAAGCAGGTATTCTGGGTTTATTTCAGAGGAGAAAAGGTGGTAAGAACCGAAGGGAATTGGAATAAGCTGGGATATACCTTCTATGAATGGTAGGTCATTCCAAGGGGATGGCATGCGGGTCGTAAAAAACCCAAAAAAGTTGCGGGCCTATAGACGAGACAATAACTTACAGGCATGATAGATGGCATCTGTCCCGTTGAGCTTCCGGAATGGGTATATTTCATCTTATCGGTCTAAGCGTGTTTGGAATTCGAGGTTGAGTCCGACTCAGCCAGATTTGATCGATCCGGTGAGGTGTCTGACGTGGTTGAATACGGATCGTGTGACCTCCACTATGCTTCAATTCGATGGTAATTGGATCATCGGTATCACTTGCCCACCCATAGACACCGGGCGGATGGACATCCAAGCAATTCCCCAATCGGACACTTCTCCCTTGAGCCCCTATCTGATTATCCACCTGCAACCAGACAGAATCCGTATAGCCGCTGTTTATATCGGTTTTGCCTCTTAACGGGGCTACTCACCTGCCGCGCCTACTAACCTGTGTCGTGAAGCACTGCCGACGTACTCGCGATCAGGTGCAGTAGCATTGTTATGTGATGTTTTGTTATTTTGATATTTTCACGAAATCATCATCATAATTGCCTTGTTCGGCGGTAGGATGGCAGGCAATACAATTAGATCTGGAGCCGATGGATTCTCTCCTGAAAATACTTGAATCTAATTCGTGATGTTTTTCTTGAATGTAAGGTGTTTCCGTAATTCGTAACGGTGTTTGCCCCCTGAGGCTTTTCAAAATCTTTCTTGCTCTTTTGGCAGATGAATGTTCGGCAGCATATGACTGGAGGTATTCACCAATAATATTTTTGGATTTATCGTCCAATGAAACTTCTTCGCCGAAATGGGACGGCAGGTTGGAAAGGATTTTTTCCCAGGATTTGGATGGCAGCAAGCCCGGTTGATAAGCGAAATGGCAAGCCCCGCATTCCTGTTTGAATGTGTCATTGTTTACAGGTGCGAGATATTTGCTGTCCTTTTTTTCATGGTCATCGTTATGATCGGCAAAAGCGCCTTGTAAAAAAGAAGTTGACAACAAGCAAGCTGATAACAGGATGATTATATTTAGTTTCATGGTATTCCCCCTCCTATTTGTAGTATGAGCGAAAACGTTTTATTACCCTAAGGGATATGGAGGCACATTTCCCGATGAGGAACACAGAAAATCGAAAAGCGTTTATAACACCGGCTATAAATAACGGAGCCAAACGCTTCCAGACATCCCACTCTACAATTCGATGCCATGTCGTTTTTAACCACTCTTTTCCTGGTGCTGTATATTCATGAAACCATTCTCTTGAGTACTCTTGGCTTTGAAGAAATGGCATTTCGGTTTTTATACTGGCTTTCTGATCCCCTGGCGTCCAAACAGCAGCATACGATCTTCGACGCTCAGGTTCCATGCATTTCATAAGAGATCGATAATGCCCCCATGCAAAAGTTTTATTCCATTGCCTAAGTAATTTCTGACCTGCAAAAAAATCCCTCCGGCTTTGTCCATCTTCATATTCGTTTTCTTTGGGACCGATAAAAAAGATTCCGGACTCGGTAATGCATCTTCCGCTTATTATTCTGTTCACTTCTCCAATGGTCTGCCAGGAAATGATGTTGTTTCTGTCAACAGTGATTTTATACCGTCCGAGTCGAAAGATGCCAGGATCTTTTGTGTCGACAGCCTCGTTGTCTTTTTTATGGATATATGTATGTTGTTTCAAGTCATTAATAATGCTTTGCCCCGTGTCAAATTTCAGAATGGAGGAGGCAAAACAATAAAATGTAGTTTTAACCCAAGGAGGCAATTTCATTAAATGTTCGTGAAACTCCAATTTCAAAAATCCAGCCTTTTCATGCTCCTTTGGTCCAATTAGCAGAATATTGCCAATTATAAAACATCTTCCGCTGAGTTGCGCCCCTAGAGCGGCATGTGATACCCAAGTCAGCAAAATGTCCCCATGCTCTATGATGACATATTCGCCCAACCTGTATTTGATTTCATGTGTCATTATGTGAAGGTTTGAATGGATTGGATACACATAACCGTCCCAAATCACCGGCAGCAAAAAGCAGCGCGAGGAACGAGCGGCGCTTCTTGCTGTCCAAGTACATTTGCCTTGTTAGCATTTACTAATTCTTGGGTAATTAGTGCCATGAGTATGATGCCACTCTTATACCACAAACTATTGGATAGTGTGACTTTTTAATTGCATTTTTTGCGAATTCCACCGCATCATTGTGGTTTACAAAGCATATCTTTGTTCTTTTATTATCGAATATTCTCGCAATAATATCTGGATAAGCTGCCATACTGGGGAGTCCGTTCCCGAATATGGAAGGGCTTGTCGGATGCCTGATTTCTACTTGGTTTGCGGATAGATGGGTGGACCTGCCTTTGATGGGACAGAAAGAATGAAGCATGCGGTGTGATTCTTTACCGTGGTCATGCTGTTGGCTTCACCATGAATATGGGTTTGGCTTGGATTTAAGGGGGAGACAGGTGATTACTATGCCGAATGGCAGATGTAAAACACAAATAAAATGAGATGTCAATATTTTTGGAGAGATAGTTAACAGCAGATGGGACCTGATACATTTGCGGTTTATAGATGGTATCCATTTTGTCATGTGATCTAACTTCTATTTTCCGCACAACCCCTACTCATCCGGGATCTCCTGTATTTTTTTCCGCGTTTGATGGCACGGGTCGGGGAGTTAAGACCGCGACACGCATGTTGCAGGTGTAGACGCCTTTTTCATTTGTTTAATTTATTTAATGCTTATATTTTCAATGAGATTGTAAGAAATTTAATCATCTACTTTTTCAATTACTCTAAAGTTGAGCGGAGGAAAGAATGCAGAAAGAATGGACATACAAAAATTTTGAGATTAAGGAAGGATTAAAACCCGGAAGTTCAACTTTTCGATATTTTTTTGTTGTTTCTGAAAAAGGCGTTAAAAAGAGTAATTATTGTGTTTGGATAAAGGATGAGGCTTTATCCAGTTTTGAACCATCTGGAAATTTTGATGCGATTATCTCGTCTCAAAGAGAAAACTGGGGCAAGTGGATTAAGGCAAAAATTGACACGCAGGATTTTCAGAATCTTGCTTTGAAATTTGATAAAACAGGCGAAACGGAGATTAATCTGTCCGAAATGAATGAACATGTTACCATGGATTAGACACCGTGAATTTGTTTGAGCCTCCGGAATGGGTATAATGGAGGCTCTATGTTGAGGTTTGCAAAATTATTTGCATTTTAAACAAAGACATTAAGGAGGAATGATGATGAAGGTTGTTGCATTTAACGGGAGCCCACGGAAAAATGGGAATACAGCGGGATCTCTGAATACGGTATTTGGTGAACTGGAGAAACAGGGTATTGAAACCGAAATGATCCAGGTGGGGAAAGAAAAGATACAGGGGTGTGTAGCCTGTTATACCTGTTCCAAAAAACAAAATGAAAGATGTGCTTTTGAAGATGATCCGGTGAATGAATGGATTCAGAAGATGAAAGCTGCCGACGGTATTCTTTTGGGATCCCCGGTTCATTTCTCCGGTGTGGCAGGCACCATGAAATCTTTCCTGGACCGGGCTTTTTTCGTGATTTCCTCGAATGACGGCCTGCTTCGTCACAAAGTGGGTGCGTCAGTTGCTGCGGTGCGCCGATCCGGTGGGATTCCCACTGTAGATACTTTGAATCATTATATTAATTATTCTGAAATGATCATGCCCAGTTCCAACTATTGGAACGTGGCCCATGGCATGAACCCCGGTGAGATGGAACAGGATGGCGAGGGCAAGCAGATCATGGAGGTGCTTGGCAGTAATATGGCGTGGCTGATGAAGGTGATGGAAATTGGCAGAAAGGAAGTGCCTGCACCTCCCCGACCCACTAAAATCGCCACCAACTTTATACGATAACGCCTTTAATGGAACTGAAAGAAAAAAATGAGTGTATACCGGATGCGGAAGTCATGCTTAAATTAGCCAAGATACGGATGCCGTTTGGCAAGTACAAAGGGCGGCGTTTGATTGACCTGCCTGAGCCTTATGTGGTTTGGTTTTCCCGAAAAGGATTTCCGACTGGACAATTGGGTGATATGCTGCGTATGGTTTATGAGATTAAGGTAAACGGCCTGGAATATCTTTTTAAGCCGTTGCGGAATTTATAGACGTGTTATTATCAGACCCTGCATGAACTTTTTAAGGTGACTTTTTGTGAGAAAGAATATGGACGACTGGTGTGATCAACAAGATATTGTTTCTGATGGAGATCGAATTTATCGTTGCTCGAAATGTGGTAAGAGGCTACACCCCCGCAGAATATTCGAAGAGAATGGGGAGCTTGTGGGATGGAGTTTGCCACCCCACAAGAAGAAGGGGCACAAAATTAAGGCAACAAAAAGCCGTCAGGGTAGAAAACCGAAAAAGATGGGTCCTTAGACACTCGGCAAAGATTAAGGATCCCGAAATATCAACCTGTGGTGTTACGGTCTGAAATGGTTTGAATGGCCGAATCGATCCATTCCATTGTCTTTTTAACGGAATTCCTGAAATCTGCATTTTTCTTCAGAGCCATGAAATTCCGTTCCATTGCTCTGACCTGTTTAAGAAGCATCAGATCATTTTCGTCCTCGTATCTGGATAACCCTCTTACGGCGACACGAAGGTGCTTTAGACAAGCCTCTTTAAACCCCTTTTCTTTTTCTTTTTTGTATATCTCCGATTTGGGATTTCCATAGGTCTTGACTGCGCCTCTCAGGACCGTATGGCCGGGGGGGCGGCCGATCAGGGCCATAAATAAGAAACATTCACGTTCCAGTGACAGCAGGAATCGTAGCGGCATAGTTCTTTCTCCTGAACTTTTCTGAAGCGTATTCAGCATCTCTCTGTGAATGCTCCTGATTTTCTCGAAAAAAGCATCTTTTTGGGAGTCAATAACGTCTCCTGCTGCTTTGACGGATTCCGGACTCAGGCCTTCCCTTACCAAAAGCACCTCTTCAGGCGTAATCTCAATGTCGTTATAAAGCTCTATATTGTATTTTCGAAGCAGAACATTGGCTATAATCAAGGCGTTTCGATCCGAAAAACGCACAACACCCGGCACAACGCAGAAATCCGTCAATAAAAATCGGAGTGCGGCAGGCGATTTGTTCATGTGAAAAATCAAGGATTGAAGGGAGTTTAAAAATGCCACGCGGTCTTTTCGATTCAGGGTTTCTTTAAGATAGTGCCATAAAAACCCGAAAATCTTTTCGCCATATTTCGCCATCTCGGGAATATTTTTTTCAAACGAATTTCGGAGAAATGAACCGGAATCATCAAAACAGCCTCTCAATAATTCCAAGAGAATTTTGGCTTCTTCAAGTGAAATATTAAAATCTCTGGCCACCGTTTCATAATCCTGGTTGTCGAAATTGATGGCTTTGCCCATTATGTCCTTGATCTTTTTCTTGGTGACCGCACGCCGTTTGAAAAAACTGAACAGGTCTTCTATTTTCTGGGTCAATATATAACGGATGGAACTGGATTCTCCATCTTCCGTCCCGGACTCATTTTCATCTGTCCCAAGACTTTCAAAAACATCATCCCGGACCTGTGATAGTCTGGTTTCCAGATTTGTCAGCACTTCTTTTTCCATCGCCGGGTTTTGATTTTTCTGGTTTACGGAATCCAGAAGATCGGAGGCCCTGCCAAGACGCAACTTCAGGTTTTCAGGACTGACCATGGCGAAGTCATTTCCGTAAATACTGTCAACGGTCTGTGCCAGCTTTTCGTGTGAATGCCCATATTTACTTGCAATTGTGCGAACCATTTCACTTTTTTCACGAGTAAAAGCGCCACCCCCCCAATCCACCATCAAGCGGCTCAAGTTGTTAATTTCAATAGGGGGCTTGTGTAATTGCTCCCTGATTTTCTTGAATGCAAACAGCGCATCATAGGCGCTCACAAACTGCTCCAGCTTCGCCCTTGAATCGGGGTTCTTCATCAGTTTACGCAGTTGTCCCAGCAAGGATTGCATGGTTTCGGGTTTCAAAGCATTCACGCCTGCCAGAAGAGACAAGTTCGGGTCCGGCATACCCTCGTCATTATAGATGACGGATGGGACATTTTCGACCGATACCTTTTCGCTGGGATTTTCCGGGGCTTTATAGGCCCCAAAATACAGGGCTGCCACCTTAAGGGATCGCCGCATGAGATCCATTTCGTGTGGGCGCCATTTTCCTGGAATGAAGCAAACGGAATTGATTTCCAGTGATGGAAAGCGATCAAAGGCGGCTTTCAGTTTTCCCGGCAGGTGAGACATGCCAATTCCCTTTCGTTTGGCCAACGCCTTTATGATGGGCAGATCTACTGAAAATTCCCCGCAGGTTACCAAATAATCAAGCCGTTCAAAATCGATGCCTTCATCCGGCAGACGCATGCCCCGATAGCGAATCAGGACCCTCTCTGACTTTTCCGACATGGTATGGAGGGTTGAAAGAGCAGAGATCACCAGCTCGATTTCATCCTGTACGATGGATTGGGATCCATGAAACTTAATTTTAGACAGGTACTGGGCCAGTGCATATACCAGATCCACCAGTGCCATGCGCCATGAATCCATGAATTCCTGTTCTTCACCCAGAGGATCTGAGAGCAATTTTGCTCTGGTCGAAGGCTCGTCACCCCTTTCCCGCTGGTCGATGCCCCCAAGCTGTTCATACAGCTTCTTGGCATCATCGTCGAGAACAAGGTCCTCTTTCGGTATTTCAGGCAAAACTTTACTCCATTTAGTTTAACTATATGTCTGGACTGTACTACTGTGGGCCGAATTCGCTCTTTCCGGATCCGTGATTTTCGCTTTGCGTTCGATTTCCAGACGTGGTTACAGGGATCTGTTCGAGAAGAGTTTTGACCACTCCTTGTCCCCTCATTGCCACTATTTGTATAATTATATTCAAAATTGAAAGGATATCAAGCTTTTCGTGGTCTTTTCATCAATTGTCATCTTGAAAAAACATTCTCGTTTGAATGGGTTTTGCCCTACTTCCGTTTGGTAAGGCACTCGGAAAAATACCCTCAGCTCCCCTTTGCAAAACGGGGGAGCAGTCAAGTTCCCCTTTAGAAAAGGGGAATTTATCAGGCGAATGCCATTCAAATAGTAATTGAGAAGGCTTTCAAAATGAGAATTGCTGAGAAATTATTTTTCTATTTTACATGTGTGTATTAACCTACTATTATTAAAAATTAATCTGAATATTTCGTCGCTTTTCTGGTGCCCTGATGCTTCACGTAGGGCCTGAAATAAAGAGGTTCCCCTGGGGTTATGCCAGTTCACAGCAGGAGAACCGGGAGGAAAATGAACAAGCGAATTCTTTTTGCAGGGTTTATTGCAGTCATTTTATTTCTGCCCGTGCGGGGGCAGGCGGAAAACGGTGTGAAAAACACCTCAGATACTACGTTAACCGTTCCTTCCTGCGGCCTTTCTCCTTCCAATCAGTACGCCGGGGAGGTCCTCTCGTTCCTGTTGCAGATCGTTCTGGGCCAGACGGGAAACCCGAGATTCAAGAAAGAGTGGTCGACCCGGGGATTTGAGGAAAAACTGGATTATGAGAAAATCTCGGATATCATGACCGATCCAGATGCCAGCCAGTTGGACCTGATTGTACCCGATCCGGGCCTGCAGTTTTTAACGAGAGTTCTTTACCATTATGACCCGACCTTGAGTCAATATAAAGGCAAATTTGATTTTGCGAGCATCTACCCTGCAACTGAAATCGTAGCTTTAAGACTGTTGTTGTTGAAAAAAATCAATGAGAAAGAGAAGATCAACCTGGAAGAGCTCATCCGCAGGGAGGATCTTCTCATGAATCCTAAAGTGGAGATGTCGAATCAGGATCTGGAAGCGGTGAATCTGAGAGCTGATGAAATGCGGTTCCTAAGAGATATTTTACACGAGGAACCACGTCTATTTGATTACCTGAAATCTCCTTTCCTTGTGAAGGGACTGGTAAGGGTCGGCGCTGTGAACCGGGATTCGTTTTCGCAGGAGATGATTGAATTGGCTGAGTATGGGGAGTGTCGATGTTCTTTTTCCAAAGGTTCGAAAAAAGCCGATGCGATTAAGATTGCCGTGCTGCCATCAATTATCGGGGAATTTGATTTTGATGGGAAAACTTCCGGGCTGTCGGAATTCGGTTTTGCACCAACAGAAGATCTCGTGCAAATTTTCAGGAAACTTGAGGCGGATATCCTTTTTCGGACGCGAGAGCTGCTGGAAAAAGAGGCCTGTTCCGGGTTTTCCTTAAAAGGGATTGGAAAAAAATCCCTGAATACCATTTGGGATGCCATCCTTCAAAATGAGTTGGCGTTTTATGTAGAAGACAAACGCCCTTTGGTAATCACACCCCATAATGCGGCGGAGGTTGTGTCCAATGTATGCCCGGAAACCGACTTTACTGTGATTTTGTTGGATAAGAATGTGTATCTGACCGTTAATTTGAATGAAAAAAAGGATATGTATCCTGCTGTTCCCTGGATTTATCTGGATATTATGGATATTCAGTACTCCCAGGCTGGATATGAGATAGATGAGATCAGCAGGTTCATCTGTTCCAGGTTAGAGGATAGGTTCCAATCAAGAATCAACAGAGAAAAGGTCTTTGATGAGTCTGATCGGTAGTTCGTTTCCATCCATAAATGGCCCTTTTCCGCAATCTCGGCGTCAAACTGCGGGTTTCCCCCGCAAAAAGCGCGGGATCCGAGACTTGTGCGACGTACTATCGTACGTCTCCGCACAAACCCTTGTTTTCCCCCGCAGAAAGCGCGGGATCCGAGACTTGACCTTGCGAAAATGTCATTTCTGAATTGGAAACCCGCAGTGCCCAATGTACCATTAATGGATGGGCACCAGTTCGCAAAAAAAATAGAATGGATGATTGGGAATGACCATATGAAAAAAGATGTCGCAAATGAAGTTTGGGTAATGGGGGACTTGAGAAATCAAAAGTTTTTCGATTTGAGTCTCAGGGCTCTTTCAAAAGCACGTGATTTGGTGGGACCGCTAGGCGGAAAGGCTGCTGTGGTGCTTTTTGATGTTTCCGAAGAAAAGCTGCAAAACACTTCCGGACTGGTTCCTGTTTTGGCTGAAAAGGCCATTGAAAAATTTCTGGTCCATGGCGCCGACAGGGTTTATGTCATAAAGCACGGCAGCCTGACCTTGTATGGGGCCGATGTTTGTGCTTTTTCTCTTGCAGAAGCAGTCAAGGAACGGCGTCCTGCACTCGTTCTTTTTGCGCTCACCGAATTCGGGCGGGAAATGGCAGCCATGTCTGCTCGTTTATGCAGTGCGGGACTGATTTCAGATTGCCAGGACCTGCGTATGGAGGATAAACAAATCATTGGCACTTGCCCTGCGTGGGGTGGGGAAATTATGGCTGAAATCTCATTCAGCGATATCCATGAACCAGGGTTTGCTACCATACAGGCAAATTTGTTTTCCTCGGTTGAAGCAAAGGGTGATCCTGGTGAAGTTATCCGTATAAACCTGGCGGCTTCGGGTGAAATGCGGAGGGCAACGCTTCTTTCGTTAGCGCCGGAACCGGGGGATGAGAAAAAATTGGAGGAGGCGAAGGTGGTTGTTGTCGGTGGGGCCGGCCTTGGAGATATGGAAGGCTTTGGACTTGCCAGGGAGTTAGCTTCTGCAGTCGAGGGCGAAATAGGAGCGACACGGCCACCTGTTCTCCACCATTGGGTGGAGGAAGAGCGCCTGATAGGGCAGACGGGAAAGACGGTAAGGCCCGATCTTCTCTTTTCCATTGGAACCTCAGGTGCTGTTCAGTATACTGCTGGTATTATGGATGCTAAAACCATCGTGGCGGTAAATCGTGATCCCCATGCGTCCATATTCCAGGTTGCCGATTTGGGGATTGTCGCGGATGCCAGGACATTCCTTCCCTTGCTCACGGCCCGGATCAAACAAAGTGTGATGCGTGGGCTGGCGGATGTTCTGTCTGAAGATAAAGGAGTATCTGGAAAAAGCCGTTTTGGTGAAAAAATAAGGAGCTTGCGGGAAGGCAATAACTGGTCGGTGGAAGCCCTTGCAAAGGCTACAGGGCAAACTCCCGAGTTTGTGGAACAAGTGGAATCCGATGAGATCTCTCCTCCTGTTAGCTTCCTTGTCAGCCTCGCAGGAGCGTTGGACATTGATCCCGGGACATTCCTTCACAAAGAGGAAAAGGCGGCCATAAGAGATCAGCGTGCAAAGGCCTTTTACAAGCGTACGAAGAGCTATTCGTATGAGACCCTTACTCCCGGGGCTGAAAACAACCATCTGCGTGCCTTCATGATCACCATTGAATCCCAGCATGACCACAAGCCTGTAGAATACAAACATGAAGGGGAAGAGTTTATTTTCGTTATGGAAGGGGATCTTCAGTTTACTCTTGGTGGAAAGGTACACGTGCTGAAAGAAGGGGAATGCATCCATTTTAATTCGGATATTCCGCATAAACTAAAGAGTCTGTCCAATGATCCAACAAGGTGCCTTGTGATGCTGTATACGGTATGAAAAATTCCGGCCGTAATTATTTCCGGTTTAGAGTTTCCGGTTCAAGGTTGAAAAAACACAAAGTAAAGGTAAGGGAGAATCTACGATGCGATTTGTTGTAATAGGCGGCGATGCCGCGGGGATGAGCGCCGCAAGCCGCGCAAAAAGAAACAAGCCTGATCTTGAAGTGGTCGTACTGGAACAGTCTGAGGATGTCTCGTACAGCGCTTGCGGAATGCCATACAATATTGCTGATCCGGACAGAGACATGGATGATCTTGTTGTCCGTCATGCTCCCGCTTTCAGGGAAAAACAGGGGATCGATCTGCGAACCGGGCACAGGGTTGACGCGATTGATCCCGGCAAACGGGTTGTGTCCGGAGTGGACTCTCGGGGGGAACTTTTTCACGTTTCTTACGATAAACTTATGATCGCAACGGGCGCTTCCGCCTTGCCCCCGGATTTGCCCGGAATGGTTTTGTCTGGCGTATTCGTTTTAAAGAACCTGGAAGACGGTAGGAAGATAAAGAATTTTATCAAAAGTACCCCTGTTCGAAAAACGGTTATTATTGGGATGGGATATATTGCCCTGGAAATGTGCGAGAGCCTCAGGGCCAGGGATATCGATGTGGTGATGGTAAAGCCGGGACCGAAACTGTTGCCATGGATGAACAGGGAGATGGCATCAGTTGTTCGGTCTGAAATCGAAGACCAGCATGTGCGTTTGCACTCGGGCACTGAAATACATGGAATTGAAAGAAAAGGCGAATCTTTGATTGTCCATTGCAATGGTCTGGATCTGGTTGGTCAGATGGTCCTGGTGGCCACTGGGGTCAGGCCCAACAGCAATATTGCAGAACGTGCGGGTCTGGTTGTGGGACCGTCGTCAGAGATTTCCGTGGCAAGAGACTTGAAGACTTCCGACGAAAATATCTATTCCGCCGGAGATTGCGCCGACGCGTTGCATGTGGTCACAGGGAAAAAGACCTGGATTCCGCTGGCCCTGAGAGCCAATCGCGGAGGTTGGGCTGTTGCCGATAATGTTACCGGGAAATCGGTTACGTTAGAGGGGGTGGCTGGTACTGCCGTTTTTCAGGTTTTTGATCTTCAGGTGGCTCGCACCGGACTTTGTATGAAAGAGTCGGAGGACAGCGGTTTTGACCCGGTAGAGATGGTCATAAAAAGCCGGTCAAGGGCACACGCCCATCCTGGTTCCAGCACCATGTATGTGCAGATGGTAGGTGACCGACTTTCTGGAAGAATCCTTGGGGCTCAGATGGTCGGCAAAGAAGGCGTTGCACACAGAATTAATGCCGTTGCTGTTGCCCTCCACCAATGTATGACCGTTGAGGCCTTTAGCCAGTGTGACCTGGCTTACGCGCCCCCTTTCGGGCCGGTATGGGATCCGATGCTCACCTGCGCCAACCAGCTTCTGAAAAAAATGTGAGGATAGAGGGGTTTGATTCAGCTTTCCGCCAAGAGAACCATAGTGCTCTTTCTTGTTCTGTGCCTGTTGGCGGGGGGGGTAGCTGCCTGGTTTGCACATCTTCTTGTGAACCCGAAAGATAAAATTAGAGAGGATCAGCTCTTTATTGTGAAAGAGGGTTCTACTCTGAAACAGGTGGCTTCGAGTCTTGAAAGGGACGGAATTGTCAATTCACGGTACCCCATGATTGTATGGGGGAAACTCAATGGCAATGACAAAAAAATTAAAGCTGGTGAGTACAGGCTTGGTTCCCATATGGCGCCCGTCAAAATCATGGAGACGCTGATCAAAGGGAATATCCTGTCGTATTCCATGACGATTCCCGAAGGTTTTACTGTGAAGCAGATTGCAGATCTTCTGCATGAGAAAGGTCTCTGCGACAAAGAAGCGTTCTTGTCTTCAGTCCATGAGGCGCCTGAAGGGAAAGACGGCGAAATTCAGGCGCCGAATCTTGAAGGATACCTTTATCCCGACACGTACAAGTTCGCCCGAGGGATTTCGCCCGTCTCCATCGTCCATATGATGATAGAGCGTTTCAAGGAACAAACCCTGCCCTTCAGAGAGAAAATAGATGGATCAGGCATGACAATGGATGAGATTGTTACCATTGCGTCTATTGTTGAAAAAGAAACCGGGACTGCTGAGGAACGTCCCGTCATTGCAAGTGTATTTTTGAACCGCCTGAAAAAAGGAATGCGGCTTGAAAGCGACCCTACGGTCATCTATGGAATCGCAGATTTCAACGGTAACCTCACTAAGAAAGATTTGAAACGGCCCGGGCCTTATAATACGTATACGAAAAAGGGCCTCCCGGCAGGTCCTATTGCCAACCCGGGAATTGATTCTATTCACGCAGTTCTTTATCCATCCGAAACCGACTTTCTCTTCTTTGTATCTAAGAATAATGGGACCCATTATTTCTCAAAAACTTTAAGAGAGCACAACAGGGCGGTTCGTAAATATCAGCAAAGGTCCCGAAAAAAATCGGGGCGAAGGAAGGCAACGGGAGGCTGAGGAATATGGAAAAGAGATTGTTTCTTACGACAAAGGAAGTATCTCAATTTTTGAAGATAAACGAGAAAATGGTGTATACTCTCGTGGCGGAAAAGGATCTGCCTGCCACGAAGGCGACCGGAAAATGGCTCTTTCCAAAACATCTTGTGGAACAGTGGTTGGAAAACCGTACGGTAAACTATCCCAAGAAAAACGATTCTTTTCCTCCCAACCATGACCTTCTCATTATATGTGGGAGCAATGATATCCTTCTCGACAAGGCCATGTCTCTGTTTAACCAGAGCTGTGAAGACCATGTTGCCGTTTTTGGAAACCTGGGGAGCCTGGGAGGGATTCGAGCGCTCAGGAAAGGAAATTGTCACATTGCTTCAAGTCACCTCCTCCAGGAGAACGGCCAGGAATACAATTTTGGGTTTGCTGAAAATGAAATGGGACGGTTGCCTGGAATAATCAATTTTTGTAAGCGGGAGCAGGGATTTCTTGTGGCTAAGGGAAACCCCGAAAACATTCAGAACGTGGCGGATCTGGCAAAACCAGGATTAAGAATCGTCAATCGGCCTCTTGGTACTGGAACCCGACTGTTGTTTGACGATGAATTGAAGAAAGCGAATCTTGACGGTTCGCGAATTAAGGGATATGAGAAAGAGGTGTCCCGCCACCTCGATGTGGGGTTAGAGGTGCTTGCCGGTCGTGCCGATGTTGCTCCCGGCATCCGGGCTGTGGCGGGACTTCTTAACCTGGATTTCTTGCATCTTCGTTGGGAGCGCTTTGATTTTCTCATACAGAAGGCGCGTTTTTTTGAAAAAGGCGTGCAATTGTTTTTGAATTTCCTTTCGGACCGGTCCTTCAGGGATATAGCTCAAGATCTTGAGGGATATGACCTTGAGCTTTGCGGAAAAATGGTTTTCCCCATGGAGACGGTGTAAGACAAAGGTGCGGTATGAATGTGCGGGCGAAGAAAAGAATTTTGACCGAATCGGGGGAGAAACGTTATCCCCCGGCTCTTCTGTCCTGGCTCGTCTGGGGGCTTGGCGCCGCTTTCTATTGTACCGGCTTTTACCAGCGGGTTGCCCCTGCCGTTATGACCGATTACCTGATGGCTGATTTCCGTCTGGGAGCTGCTGAACTGGGCAGTTTTTCCGCCTTTTATTTTTACAGTTATGTCCTGATGCAGGTGCCTACCGGAATCCTTGCGGATTATTGGGGGCCGAGGAGGTTGCTTGCAGCGGGGGCTTTTGTTGCGGCGTTGGGGACCTTTTTCTTCGCTTTGGGAGAATCCATTGTTCTGGCAAATCTTGGTCGGCTGCTCATTGGCGGATCCGTGGGAGTTGCTTTTGTTTCCGTGTTAAAGCTGGCAGCCCACTGGTTCCCTCCCCATCGGTATGCCATGACCAGCGGGTTGGCTCTGTGTTTCGGTCTTGTGGGCGCCGTCACGGCGGGAGTTCCACTGCGGTTCCTGGTTGAACAGTTTGGCTGGCGATCGGTCATGTTTGTTTCCGCTGTTTTCGCTTCGGCGCTTACCGTTGCTATCTGGGTGTTTGTGAGGGATGATCCCGGGGAAAAAGGGTATAAGTCCTTTGTTTCAAAACCGGGCTCGGATAATCGGTCCGCATCCCAGATCTTTTCCGGCCTGCTCACTGTCCTGCGCTATAAAAATACCTGGCTGGTTTCCCTGGCTCCTTCGGGAATTGCCGGCCCCTTATTAGCCTTTTCGGGTTTATGGGGTGTCCCCTATTTGATATCCCGTTATGGCCTGACTCAAGCAGAAAGTGCTGGAATCGCATCTCTTCTCCTGGTGACCTGGGGCTTGGCCGGGCCCGTGTTGGGGGGGCTGTCCGACAGGTTACGCAGAAGGAAACCGCTGTATCTTTCAGGGTGTATTGTGTCATCCGTGGGATGGATCGTCCTTATCTATCTGCCTGAACTCTCCGTTTGGGCCTTTACGATCATTTTGGCCATTGTCGGCTTTGCTTCGGGATCGATGGTTATCGGTTTCGCTTTTGTAAAAGAGTCCGTGCCGCCATCCCTGGCAGGAACTGTCTCTGGGGTCTGCAATATGGGGGTTATGTTGGGTCCCATGATTTTACAGCCTTTGATCGGCTGGGCGCTGGATCTAAACTGGAACGGATTAACGGAAAACGGGATCAGGGTGTATGAAAGGGGAACCTACGATTGGGCATTCGGTCTGATGGTTGTTTGGTCTATTCTCGGATCGGTGCTGATGTCCTTCAGTACTGAGACGAACTGCAGGCAGATGGTCCTGGAAAAACCTACCAACCCTGTTCAAAGAAAAAGGAAGGGCAGTGACAAAGATGGGTATTTTTAGGCGTGGCCTCCTATAAAGGGCATTCTGTAGGAGGAATAGCCGCAGTGGCTGTTTTTCTGGGCTGCCTCCACCATTTCTTTTCTTTTCAACTGGACTGGGTAGACATTCTGGTTTTTCTGGTAACAGGTCTTTTAGGAGCATTGTTCCCAGATGTGGATACGAACAGCCGTGGGCAGGATATCTTTTATTCCCTCTTTTTTGTTTTGGATTTCAGTCTTATTGCCTTAAGAAAATTCGAGTACGCCGCGCTTCTGGGTCTCCTGGTAATCCTGCCTGTTCTGGGAAAGCACCGGGGGTGGACCCATACCTGGTGGGCCATGCTGATTGTTCCGTTCCCGATCATCCTGTTGCCTGTGTCATTTTTTAAAGTCGATCCTGTGCCATTGGTCCCCTATTATCTGTGTGCGGTTTCCGGATATTTTTCTCACTTGGTACTGGATTGGAAGTTTAAATAGATATAGAGAGATAATGATCATGAAAGACAAAAGGAAGGGTGCTTGCATAAAGATCTTTTTGTTTGGACTGGCTCTAGCCTGGTGCGTATTCAGTGTCCCAGAGATTTCTGCCCAAACCTACGACTTTGATGAAGGAATTGAGGTGGTTACAAAGGGGCTTGTCACAGAAAACAGGAAGATCCTGAAAAACAAGAAGATAGCCGTTTTCGGAATAATTGAAAGCAAGTCGGAGAAAAGGTGGGAGGTTTCTTCGCATATTGAAGACGGGATTGTGGATGCGCTTGTAAATAATGGATACAGGGTAATTGAGAGGAGAAGAATTCAGGATGTGATTAAGAAGGAGATCAAGAAAAATACTGATCTGTGGTTTGACCAAGACCGGATTGCCCGATTCGGAAAACTTGTGGGGGCTGACTATGTTGTGACGGGCAGGTACGTTTTATGGGGGCAGGGGATGCTCAAGATCAGCATACGGGCGATCAATGTTGCCGGCGGAGAGATTGTGGCCGCTGGCAAGGTGAAGATTCATACAGACAGGATAGCCAATTTACTGAAATTGGAAGAGGAGAAAGAACTCCTGAAAAAGGCCGATGTAAACCCCGATAAACTCGTTAAGATAACGAGCATTGATGATGTCAGCCACAAGAGTGGAAAACTGGGGAAATACAAAGCACTGGTTATCGGGATTAACGATTATGAAGGTCGGAAAATCGCTGATCTTGAAACGCCGGTAAACGATGCGACAGCCATAGCCAAGGTTCTTAAAGAGAAATACGCGTTCGAAGTGAAACTTCTTCTGAACCGTGAAGCGACTAAAGAAGCCATATACAAGGAATTGCGGATTTTAACGGTGTCGACAAAGCCAAATGACAGCGTATTGATCTATTTTGCGGGGCATGGAGATCTTGATCGAACCTATGACGGTGGTTGGTGGATCCCGGCAGACGCTATAGGCGGAAATCCTGTTACGTATCTTGATAATGTTCAGGTTCAAAAAGCGATGCGGAGCATGAAGGCCCGACATGTCCTGCTTGTTTCCGATTCCTGTTATTCGGGCACGCTTTTCGGAAAGACCCGGAACCTGCCTCCTGTCATTGATGATAAATATTACCTGGGTTTGTATCACGAAAAGAGCAGATGGGGTATGACTTCGGGCAACAAGACGCCGGTGTCTGACCAGGGTACAGGTGGACACAGTGTGTTTGCCTACCAATTGATCAAGGAATTAGGGAAAAGCAATAAGCCTTTTCTGAGTACCCAGGAACTCTATGCCCGGATAGCTCCTGTTATTACAAATAATTCGGAGCAAACACCGCTTTGTCGTCCCATACTGAATACAGGGGATCAAGGTGGGGAATTTGTGTTTGTGGCATCGGTGAAAAAAGAAGGACCTCTACCTATTCCGAAGGTCGAACAGAGAGTCCCTGACATTCCTACCCCGAAGGTTAAGCAGAGCATCCTTGACAAGGACATGCTCTTTTGGAAGTCTATTAGATATAGCGATGAACCCGCACTATTTGGTGCGTATCTGGAAACATTTCCGAAAGGGATTTTTTCCCCTATTGCAAAAAGAAAGATGGAAACCCTTAAGCAAAAAGAAAGGGAGACAGTTTCCATTTCAACGGTGGTTTTAAAACCCAGGTTATTTGTGACAGTCGAACCGATAGATGCAAGAGTAAGGATTTTGAATATTGCCCCGAAATTTTATCAGGGGATGGAACTTGATCCCGGCAGTTATCATGTGGAGATTTCAAAAAAAGGATATCGGAAACAGAAAAGGTGGGTGGGTCTGGAAGCAGGTGAGGATAAAAGGGTTGAAATCAGAATGGAACAATCGCAGGCTTCCAATTTTTTGCTCTGGATTTCAGACTTATTAGAGTAATGTGTCTCAGGATCCTGGCTTTGATTATTGAAATTGAATACTTGACCATTATAGAATGATTTGCGAAACTATAATTTGTATGATAATGACTTAACTGCTTGCCCACTCGACCTCTTAACGAGGCCTTAGTTCCCATCCCGTCCCAACCAGCAGTTAGTAAAAAGTCTTGGAGAAAGATAATGATAATAAGAGACAAAAAAAATAGGGTTTCCATGTGGATACTTCTGTTTGGATTGACTCTGGCTTGTTGTGCGATCAATGTCCCAGAGATCTCAGCCCAAACCTACGATTTCGATGAAGGGATTGAGGTGGTTACAAAAGGCCTTGTTTCAGAAAGCAGGGAGATCCTTAAAAACAAGAAAATAGCCGTTTTTGGAATAATTGAGAGCAAATCTGAAAAAAAATGGGAGGTCTCTTCGCATATTGAAGACGGGATTGTAGACGCGCTTGTAAATAATGGATACAGGGTTATTGAGAGGAGAAGAATTCAGGATATCATTAAGAAGGAGATCAAGAAAAGTACTGATCTGTGGTTTGACCAAGACCAGATTGCTCGATTCGGGAAGCTTCTTGGGGCAGACTTTGTTGTGACGGGGAGATATGTTTTATGGGGCCAGGGAATGCTCAAGGTCAGCATACGGGCAATCAATGTCGTTGACGGGGAGATTGTAGCCGCTGACAAAGTGAAGGTTCACACAGACAGGATAGCAACTTTACTGAAATTGGAGGGGAGGAAAGAGCACCCGAAAAAAGCTGTGTTACCCCTTGAAAAACCGGTTAAAGTAACGAACATCAATGATGTCAGCCACGAGAGCGGAAAACTGGGAAAATATAAGGCGCTGCTCATCGGGATTAACGATTACAAAAGTCCGGAAATTTCCGATCTTGAAACGCCCATAAACGATGCGACAGCTATAGCTGAGGTTCTAAAAGAGAAATACGGATTCCAGGTAAAGCTTCTTCTGGACCGTGAGGCCACGAAGGAGACCATTTACAAGGAATTGCGGACCCTGACGGCATCGACAAAGCCAAATGACAGCGTATTGATCTATTTTGCGGGGCATGGGGATCTTGATCGAACCTATGACGGTGGTTGGTGGATCCCGGCAGATGCTGTAGGTGGAAACCCTGTGACGTATCTTGACAATGTTCAGGTTCAAAAAGCGATGCGGAGCATGAGGGCCCGACATGTCCTGCTGGTTTCCGATTCCTGTTATTCGGGCAGGCTTTTCGGAAAGGCCCGGAGCCTGCCTCCTGTAATTGACGATAAGTATTACCTGAATCTGTATCACGAAAAAAGCAGATGGGGTATGACTTCCGGCAATAAGACGCCGATGTCTGACCAGGGCACCGGCGGGCACAGTGTGTTTGCCTACCAACTTCTCAAAGAATTGGGGGAAAGCGATAAGCCTTTTCTGAGTACCCAGGAACTCTATGCCCGGATAGCCCCCGTTATCGCAAATAACTCGGAGCAGACACCGCTTTGTCGTCCCATATTGAATACCGGGGATCAAGGCGGGGAATTTGTTTTTGTGGCATCGGTGAAAAAAGAAATACCTCTGCCTCTTCCGAAGGTCAAGCAGAGCGTCCCTGATATTCCTACTCCGAAGGTCAACCAGAGCACCCTTGACAAGGACATGCTTTTCTGGGAGTCCATTAGAGACAGCGATGATCCTGCACTATTTGATGCGTATCTTGAAACATTTCCCAAAGGGATTTTTGCCCCCATTGCAAAAAGAAAGATGGAAACGCTTAAACAAAATAAAAAGATTGAGGCCCTTGAGCAAAAAGAAAGGAAGACTGCTTCTATTCCAACGGTGGTTTCAAAACCCAGGCTGTTTGTGAAAGTGGAACCGACAGATGCAAGAATAAGAATCCTGAATATTGTCCCCAAATTTTATCAAGGGATCGAACTTGATCCCGGTAGTTATCATGTGGAAACATCTGAAAAGGGATACAGGATGCAGAAAATGTGGGTAAATCTGAATGCAGGCGAAGATGAAAAACTTGAGATCAGATTGGAACAATTGCAGGTTGCCAAGCAGCCGGTGATGACTCATACAAGCCAACCCCCCACGCTATCCATTCAGCCGACGACGACTTATTCACGCCGGCCTTCTTCCACATCCAAAGTGTTCCAGCGGGAAGGTGTATATGTGGCTTATGCGAATGGAATCGTAAAAGACACGAAGACTGAACTTGAGTGGAAGGTTGGTCCTGACAAGAACACCAATTGGGATGAAGCAAGATCGTGGGTGCGACGTCTCAATCTCGATGGCGGTGGATGGAGAATCCCAACCAAGGGTGAACTGGAAAGCCTTTACAAGCAAGGCGCAGGCTATAATAATATGACGCCTCTTTTAAAGTTTGCCGGATTGTGGGTGTGGTCGAGCGAAACTAAGGATACCCCCTTGAAGACCAATAGATGGTGGATGTTTATCGATGATACTACATGTTCCACATATGCTTGGGTCTTTTACTTCTACGGAGGCTACGGTTACTGGCTCGACCGCGCCACCTCTAACGACATACGGGCATTTGCGGTGCGTTCCCGAAGGCATGAAGGCCGGATTGACCAATTACAAGCCTCTACAGGCCAGTTACAAGCTTCTACGCATCAGTTACCCACTCCGACATATCCCCACTTTTCCTCTCCCGCATCCGATGCTTTCAAACAAGATAGCGTTTATTTGGCTTGTGCGAATGGGATTGTAAAAGATACCAGCACTGGACTTGAGTGGAAGGTTGGCCCCGATAGAGACACAAACTGGGAAGAAGCCAGATCCTGGGCGGAGAGTTTGAACCTTGACGGTGGTGGGTGGAGGATGCCTACTGCGGATGAGTTGGAGCGTCTTTACAAAGATGGCGTGGGCAAACGCAATATGACGCCCCTTTTGAAGACCACTGGTTGGTATGTGTGGTCAGGTGAGAGCCTGCCTCTTATCTCAACCGCGTGGCTCTTCTATTTCGACGAGGGTGTGAGGGACTGGGGTATTCTCAGCTCCAGCAACGGCATCCGCGCTTTTGCGGTGCGTTCCAGGGGCGATGGATAAATAGACATAGACCCCTAAGTCCAATACCCGTGAATGAATGAGATTCATACCGCTTTCCGGTGAAGAATTTCGA
>CAYOWC010000041.1:0-23471 GCA_964407525.1 uncultured Desulfobacteraceae bacterium
TCGGGGCGTCCTTCTTGAGCCGATGATGCACTTCCAGGATTTCCATGTCGTAATCGTCTCCAAGAATCCGGGCCATCTCCCCCGCAATTTTGAACATGACATTTACCCCTACACTCATGTTGGGGGCAAAGACACATCTGGTCTTTTTCGCACTGGTTTCCAGTTCTTTCAGCATGTCCCCGACAATACCTGTCGTTCCTATAACCACAGACAACCCATGTTCAGAACAGGCACGTATATTTTTCAGGGTCGCCTCCGGCGCGGTAAAATCGATGAGGACATCCCCATTGGCGATGACTTCATCGAGGGATTCCTGAATTTTGACGCCAAGTTCTCCTTCCCCTGCCACAACCCCTGCATCCTCATGGAGATCAGGGTGCCCGGCTCGTTCAAAGGCGCCGGCAAGGGTTGTCTGAGGGTTCTGGCAAATCATATGGATAATACGCCTTCCCATGCGCCCTGCAGCTCCTGCAACAATTACTTTGACCATAGCCATCCCTCCTCATATAAGCCCATAGGCGGAAAGAGCTTTTTTCAACTTTTCCAGATTGGCAGGCGCCATGGGCGAAAGGGGCAATCTCATCTCATCCTCTATCATTCCCATGAGTGCAACCGAGGTTTTCACGGGAATAGGGTTGGTTTCATAAAACATGGCCTGGCATAGAGGGAAAAGTTTGTAAAACATTTCCCTGGCCTCCTCAATTTTTCCTTCCTCCCAGAGCCTGACAAGATCGGAAGTGTCTTTTGGAACGATATTTGCGACTACCGAGATCACTCCCTTTCCACCAATGGCCAGGGCTGGAAGCGTAATATTGTCGTCCCCTGACAAAAGAGTGATCTTATCACCCGCCAGGTTGACGATTTCGGCCATTTGTTGCAGATCACCCGATGCTTCTTTGATAGCCACCATTTCCGGCAGCTCGGCAAGCCGTGCAACGGTCTCCGGGAGCATATTGACACTGGTCCTCCCAGGGACATTGTAGAGGATCTGAGGAAGAGGGACTGCTTTTGCAATGGCGCTGAAATGCTGAAAAAGTCCTTCCTGCGTGGGTTTGTTGTAGTATGGAGTTACCTGCAAGGTGGCGTCCGCCCCCACTTCCTTAGCGTGTGCCGACAGCTCAATGGCCTCCTGCGTGCTGTTTCCCCCAGTCCCGGCTATAACCGGAACTCTTTTGTTGACGGCTTCAACAGCAATGTCGATCACGCGAGCATGTTCCGTGTGGTCCAGAGTTGCTGACTCACCGGTTGTTCCACAGGGGACAATACCATCAGTCCCGTTTTCAATATGAAATTCAATAAGCTTGCGATATGCGTCTTCATCAACCTCTCCATTTTTGAAAGGCGTCACGATAGCAACGATAGATCCTTTAAACATGATAATCTCCCTTATCTTAAGATCCTACAGTCTATGGTTCAGTGTAGTTATTTGTATGGTCAATGCTTTAACAAGTCATGGCCGTTGGCTTTCAATGAACCATCAAAGAGCTTCATCGTTGAGCGAGGCCGTATAAATGATGGAAGTATTCCCTTCGAGCCATACCTGATCGAAGGAATTACCATTCCGGTTAAAATAGATTGTCAATTCATCACCGCCCTGGGTTTTCACCTTGACCGGTGACTGAACCATTTTTTTTGTGGAAGCGACCAGGGCGCTCGCAATGGCGCCTGTTCCACAGGCCAGAGTCTCATCTTCAACACCCCGTTCGTAGGTCCTGATGGCCAGTTTGTTCAATCCGGTTTTCATAACAAAATTGACATTGGTTCCCTCAGGGGAGAATCGTTCGTGGTATCTGACAACCCGACCCTGCTCTTTCACGGGATAGTTCATAAGGTCTTCAACACCCACAACCGTGTGAGGAACTCCCGTATTGATGAAATCACAACTCTTCCATCCCTTGAGAAACTCCATATCAACATCAAGTTTCAATTCGGTGGGCACGGGCATTAGAACTTTCACAACCCTTTCCTTTACTTCCGCGGAAATAGGCCCCACCATGGTGTCAAAGGTCATTTTCTGCCCTGTAATTCCCTTCAAAAAGGCGAAACGGGAAACACAACGTCCCCCATTGCCGCACATATCGACCTCCCCCCCATCTGCGTTGAAAAATCTCCATGCAAAATCATATTCTTCTGATTTCACAACAAAGATCACTCCATCCGCCCCTACTGATTTCCGTCTTCGGCAGGCCCGTTCTACAAAACGGCCCATATCTCTCTCCCCTATGGCGCCGTCCCTGTTGTCAACAACGATAAAATCGTTGCCGCTTCCACTCATTTTCCAGAATTCAATCGGTTCCACGGTCCAGCCCTTTCAAGATGTATATTAAAATGAGATAATAATCAGGGGTTTATGGATAAGGAATGGGGTTCCAAAGCCCGTAGGTGTCAGGTGTCAGGCAAAAAATGTTCTACATCTATATAGACAAAATTGCTTCATTCCTGAAACCTGACACCTGAAACTCAAAACAACAATAGAGGGTTAAATCTCGCTTTAGATCCAAATCATGAACGGTTTAGGAGCCACCTTGAAAGGCTGGTTCCACTGTCTTATCCTCAAAATCCCAACCTTATGTGAAATCGGGGTTTTTTTCCCCGCGAATCAAGTCTTCAAATGTTTCCCTCTCCCGGATAACGGTAAAGCAGTCGCCTTTAACCATGACTTCACATGCACGGGGTCTGGAATTGTACGTGGACGACATGCTGAACCCATAGGCGCCCGCACTCATTACCGCCAACAGTTCTCCCGGTTCAAATTCCTTTACTTCCCTGTTTTTCGCAAGGAAATCCCCGGATTCGCAAATGGGGCCTACAATGTCTGCTTTCACCATTTCCCTGTCGGTCTCCCGAACCGGCCTGATTTCGTGATAGGAGTTATACAGGCTCGGCCGCATGAGATCGTTCATGGCCGCATCGGCCACATAGAATGTCTTATCCTCGGCGATTTTGGTGTAAATAACCTCTGCCACAAGGATTCCTGCATTTCCCACAATAACGCGACCGGGTTCCAGAATCAGCGTAAGGTCCGTCTCTCCAAGTTCGGCCTGGACAGCTGCAGCATATTCCGTGGGCAGAGGAGGAGATTCGTCCTCATAGGTGATTCCAAGCCCGCCTCCGATATCAAGGTAGTCAATTTTCATGCCCATACTGGTCAACTTTTCAATCAGATCCTTCAGCTTTTCCAGGGCATCCACAAATGGGCTGATAGTGGTAAGCTGCGATCCGATATGGCAGGATACCCCGGCCACCTGGAGCCCCTTGAGGCCCGATGCAACCCGATACTGTTCAACGGCATCTTTGATGTTGACTCCGAATTTATTTTCTTTTAACCCAGTGGAAATATAAGGATGGGTCTTCGGATCGACATCAGGATTGACCCGGAGGGCGATTTTCGCCCTCTTCCCCATTTTTTCAGCCACCTGGTTCAGCCTATGCATTTCCTGGGCTGATTCCACGTTGAAAATAAGGATATCGGATGCCAGAGCGTATTCAAGTTCTTCTTCACGTTTCCCCACCCCTGAATAGACGACTTTTCCAGGATCAACACCGGCCTTTAATACCCGGAACAGCTCACCGCCTGAAACAATATCAACCCCTCCCCCCATATCTGAGAAAAGGTTCAGAACAGCCCCATTGGAGTTTGACTTCATGGAAAAGCAAGTGAGATGTTTCACGTCCTTAAAAGCAGAATCGAAAACATCAAAATGTCGACTGAGTGTTGCATGGGAATAGATATACACGGGCGTTCCCATATCCCGGGCAATTCTTGATACCGGCACATCCTCACAATAAAGCTCATTACGTATATATTTAAAATGATTCATGATGAACTTATACTCCTGATTTTGTTTGTTTCACACGAACGCCGCCTTCCCGCTAAAAAGCGGGATCAGATCGAGAAAAAAACTTCTGGGTTCCGTAACATGTTTCCGTGTGAGCGGCCTTGTCCACAGTCCGTTTGGTGGGTTTTAGCCGCGATTTGCCCGGTTTCTTGGTTTTCCAACTTCAGCAGGGTGCAAAACAGGTCGCGGCTACAAGCCGCTCACACAGGGGTTGGACAAAGACAATCCCAACTTTGCCAAAAATCCCATCTGAAGCGAAGCCCAACCAGCAACGAGTGTAGTTTCACACAAGGCTTTTAAGGAAGTCCTGATGCGCCATACTGCATACTGTCTACTGCCTACTTTTTACTTTTCACTGCCTTCTGGAGTTTCACTCTGTCTGAAAGGGGGCCGTCCCGACCTCCCCTGCCCATGAGCCTGACCTGGAAGTAGGTTATACCTGTCCGTTTTCCTTTTTCGATTTCACACCTGAATTTCGTTCCTTCAACCACTTTTCCCTGGATTTCTTGAAAAGTGTTCATCTCAATAGGACATGTTTCACAGGGCGGATTATCGATGGAATACCATACGCTGAAGACCCTGCACCCGGTAATACGGTCTCTGTCCAGGTCTTCCGATTTTACAGTTCCTTCCAGGATAACAATCCCCTTTTGCCACGAAACTTTCAGGTTATCCACTCGCGGCGGAACAGGGTACTCAGACAGAAATGGCGGTCCTTTCTTTCCGCATCCGAAACAGAACAAAACAAGAACGGACGCAAGGGCAAAGAGGAATAGCCTTCCCCTCGTTCGCCCGCATTGCCTGCCGTTCACCTGGCCAACCGACAAAAATTTCCGCCACCAGCTCAAATACCTAACTCCCTTTTTGCCGATTCAATTTCGTGTTTAACCCTTTCCGGACCGGTTCCACCCGCGATATTCCTTCTTCCCGGTGATTTGAAAGGATCCAGCCATTCATAAACATCCTCTCCTATCTGCCTGGAAAATCCTTTTATCTCTTCCAGCGTCAGGTCCTGTAGTTCCTTACCCTCATCGATAACGGAAAGGACCATCTTGCCTACAATTTCATGGGCTTCACGGAAAGTGATACCCTTTCGGACAAGATAATCGGCCAGGTCCGTTGCTGCTAAATGGCCTTTGCTCACGGCCTTTTCGAGCTGATCCCTGTTGAAATCGATCTCACCTAATAGCCTGCCCATGACTTCAAGACAGATCGTAACCGTATCAACCGCATCGAAAAGGGCTTCCTTGTCTTCCTGCATATCTTTGTTGTATGCCAGGGGCAACCCTTTGAATGTGGTTAAGAGAGCCATGAGATGGCCATATACCCGACCTGTTTTCCCTCGGATGAGTTCCGGCATATCCGGGTTTTTCTTCTGGGGCATAATACTGCTGCCGGTACAAAAGCTGTCTGAAATAATGGCAAATCCGAACTCCTGGGTAGACCAGAGGACGAGCTCTTCGCTCAGACGACTCAAATGCATCATGACCATGGAGGCGTTAAAAAGAAATTCCATAACGAAATCGCGGTCGCTGACGGCATCCATGCTGTTCCTCGATACCCGCTCAAATCCCAGATCCTCGGCAACGGAAGCCCTGTCAAGTTCAAACGTTGTACCGGCAAGAGCAGCACTGCCTAAGGGAAGCACGTTGACCCTTGGAAGACTTTCCCCAAATCGATCACGATCCCTTCCCAGCATTTCGTAATAGGCCATAAGATGGTGACTCAAAAGAACCGGCTGTGCCCTTTGCATATGGGTATACCCCGGCATGATAATATCCACGTTTTTTTCAGCAAGGACAACCAAAGCGATCTGATTCGTTTTGATCAGGCCTATCACCTGTTGAACTGCATCCCGGACATACAATCTCACATCCAGGGCAACCTGGTCGTTTCTGCTTCGACCCGTATGGACTTTTTCACCCAAAGGCCCGATCTTATCCACCAGGATCTCTTCCACCAGGCTGTGAATATCTTCGTGGTCCTCGGTAAAAGGAAATTGCCCGCGCCCCAATTCCCTTTTGATCTCTCCGAGGGCTTGGATAATAATCACGACCTCTTCTTCGGTAATAATCCCTTTCCTGGCCAGAACCCTGCAGTGTGCAATGCTGCCGTCCACATCGTAGGCATGAAGCCTGTTATCAAACCCGATGGATGAATTAAATCGATTAACCAGCGAGTCTGTCTCCTGGGCAAATCGTCCGCCCCACATTTTTGACGACATAATGAATTGTGATCTCCTTATTAGGCATAAAATCCTTTAAACAAACAGGTTCTTCACAAATTAGCGTGAAGTAACCGTTTATTTTCGGAGCCGAGGTGTCAGGTTTCGGGTGTCAGTATTCAATGCCTATTATTCAGTTCTATGAGCATATGCAGCATCAATAAATGGCATTAAGCTTAAAATCCAGGAATTCAGCAGGGCTTTCCCTGACACCTGACACCCAAACAAGCTCTATCTGAAACCGAGCTCGAATACCACGCAAATCCCCGATGAACCATAAAGCAAAACCAATCAGACATCTGTCAACCCTGCTCCAGAAGACGCTGGATTTTCAGCCTCAATCCATTCAGGCGGATAAATCCCTCAGCATCTTGCTGGTTGTAAACCTCGTCATCCTCAAATGTAGCGAATCCCGAATGATACAAAGAGGAGGGAGATTTTCTTCCCACAACAGTACAATTTCCTTTGTAGAGTTTTAACCGTACAACCCCGTTCACGTTCTTCTGACTCTTATCAATCAGGGTCTGTAACATCTCCCTTTCCGGCGCAAACCAATAACCGTTGTACAACATATCGGAATATTTCGGGACCAATCCGTCCCGAAGATGCATGACTTCTCGGTCCATGGTAATCGATTCCATGGCAATATGGGCGACTCTCAGAATGGTTCCCCCAGGTGTTTCATAGACCCCTCGTGATTTCATACCCACATAGCGGTTTTCCACCATGTCCATCCTGCCGATACCATTTTCCCCTCCCAGTTTATTGAGACAGGCCAGCAGTTTCGCCGGGGTCATGGGCTCACCGTCCACGGAAACAGGATTTCCCTTTTCGTACTCGATTTCGATGTACGTAGGCTTGTCCGGAGCGTTTTCGGGCGAAACCGTCAACACAAACATCTCCTCCGGCGCCTCGCTCCACGTATCCTCAAGGATGCCTCCTTCGAAACTGATATGCAGGAGGTTACGATCGCTGGAATAGGGTTTTTCTTTGGTCACCGGTACGGGGATACCCCTGGAACGGGCAAATTCCATAAGGTCTTCCCTCCCTCCGAAATCCCAGGTCCTCCATGGCGCTATAATTTTCAACTCGGGATTTAGGGCCATATAGGCCAGCTCAAACCGCACCTGGTCATTGCCTTTTCCGGTAGCGCCATGGCTGACTGCGTCAGCTCCCGTTTTCTTCGCCGCCTCTACCTGGCCCCGGGCAATCAACGGTCTTGCTAAGGATGTCCCCAGGAGATACGCCGATTCATAAATGGCGTTGCCTCTGAGGGCCGGCCAAACAAAATCCCCGACAAATTCTTCCGTCAGGTCGTCAACAATCACTTCGTCGGCTCCTGTACTCAACGCCTTTTCCTTGATGCCGTCCAGTTCTTCTCCCTGGCCGAGATCAGCAGCATAGGCCACAACAGGGCATTTATAGGTTTCCTTCAACCACTTCAAAATAACGGAAGTATCCAACCCACCCGAATAAGCCAGCACAATTTTATTTATTTTATCGCTCAATTTTCATCTCCATTTTGATTCATCCCGGCAAATATTCCATCAAGAGCATCCACCAGCATATCTATTTCATTCTTCTGAATAATCAGGGGGGGCACGAAACGCAGCACCTTTTCATGGGCCGCGATGATCAGAAATCCTTCCTTTCGGCAGGCTTCCACGACCGATGCCGCCGGGCGGTCCAGTTCTACGCCCACGATGAGACCAGCGCCTCTGACATCCTTGATAAAGGCGTATTTCTCTGCAAGATTTTCCAGTTTCCCCCTGAAATACTCGCCCATGAGCCGTGCATTCTGTATCCAGCCATCTTCAAGAAGGCTTTTTAAGACCGCCTTTGAAACAGCTGTAGCGAGAGGCGTTCCGCCAAATGTGGTGGCATGGCTTCCGGGGCTGAATGCCGTCGCCACTTCGTCGGTTGAAAGCATGGCGCCTATGGGAAGGCCGTTCCCCAAGGCCTTGGCCAGGGTCATAATATGGGGGGCAACACCGTAATTTTCATACGCAAAGAGTTTACCTGTCCTCCCCATACCCACCTGAACTTCGTCGAAAATCAGGAGGATTCCTTTTTCGTCGCATACATTCCGAACGGCCTTCAGGTATTCCTGGTCGGGGCAGACGACCCCTCCTTCCCCCTGGATAGGTTCAAGCATGACGGCACAAACATGTTCGTCCACTGCCTCTTCAAGACGGACTATATCGTTAAAGGGAACAAACTTAAATCCTTGAAGCAGGGGATCGTATCCTTCCTGAATCTTTGCCTGGCCCGTAGCCGACAGGGTAGCCATGGTCCTTCCATGGAATGAATTTTCCATGGAGATGATCACATGTCGATTCGATCCGAATTTATCCTTTGAATACCGCCTTGCCAGTTTAATGGCCGCCTCGTTTGCCTCAGCACCGCTGTTGCAGAAAAAAACGCGGTCGGCAAAAGAATTCTCCACCAGCAATTGGGCCAGATCCGTCTGGGGCTTTGTATAGTAGAGGTTTGAAACGTGTACAAGGGTTTTTGCCTGCTCTTCCAATGCCCGGGTCACCACAGGTGAACTATGCCCCAGAGCGCAAACGGCAATACCCCCCACAAAATCAAGATATTCTTTTCCATCTTCATCCCAGACTCGGCACCCTTCACCCTTGACCAGGGTCATGGGAAAACGACCGTAGGTCTGGAACATATACCTGTCTGCCCGCTTCATCGTGTCCGTCATTTTACAATCTCCGTACCAATACCTATCTTTGTAAGAATTTCCAACAAAATAGAATGCGATTCCCGTCCATCAATGATATGTGCTTTTCGAACCCCCTCAGACAGGGCTTCCATACAACATTTCACCTTGGGAATCATGCCTCCTTTGATATCACCCATGCCGATCAGTTCGAGCGCCTCCTCTTTCTTTAAAGTGGATATCAGTTTGCCATCCCTGTCAAGCACACCTTCCGTATCGGTAATGAGAACCAGTTTTCTCGCCTTCAATGAGGCCGCTATCCTACCTGCTACAAGGTCGGCATTGATATTGTACGTCTCTCCATTATTCCCACCACCAACAGGAGCAATAACCGGAATAAACCCACTTTTCATCAACTCCAGGAGGACTCTGCTGTCTACGGAGGTAATGGCGCCAACCATACCCATATCAATAATCTCCGGAGCGCGATCCTGTCCCCTGGCCTTGATGTATTTCATTTTCTCTGCGAGAATGAGGCCCCCGTCTTTTCCGGACAACCCGACGGCACGCCCTCCGTTCCCGTTAATCAGGGACACGATCTCCTTATTGACTTTTCCCACCAGGACCATCTCCACCACGTCCATGGTCTGGCTATCGGTAACCCGCATGCCGTCCACAAACTCAGACTCGATGGAGAGCCTTTTCAAAAAACTCCCGATCTGGGGGCCGCCCCCGTGGACAACCACAGGATTCATTCCCACATACTTCATGAGGATAATATCAAGCGCGAAATCCTGTTTCAGTTTTTCATCCACCATGGCGTGTCCACCATATTTCACCACAATGGTAGACCCGTTAAAACGCTGGATATAGGGAAGAGCTTCTATAAGAATGTTTGCTCTTTCATGATCCGTTATCATAAAATATACCTGCTCAGGTTTTCATCTTCGAGAATTCCTATAAGCTTATCCTCTACATACTCTTTCGTAATAACCACCTTCTTTTCTTCCAGGTCGGGGGCATCAAATGAAATTTCATCCACCAGTTTTTCCATGACCGTATGCAAGCGACGCGCGCCGATATTCTCCGTGCGATCATTCACCTCACTGGCCATGCGTGCAATTTCACTGACGGCATCGTCTTCGAATACCAGATCAACCTCTTCCGTAGCAAGAAGGGCCTGATACTGTATGATCAAGGCATTTTTTGGTTCCAGCAGGATCCTGATAAAATCTTCCATGGAAAGGGAATCGAGCTCAACCCGAATAGGAAATCGACCCTGAAGCTCCGGCAGAAGGTCGGAAGGTTTGCTCACATTAAAAGCGCCCGCTGCGATGAACAGAATATGGTCTGTTTTCACCATCCCGTACTTGGTGGCGACCGTGGAACCTTCGACAATGGGAAGGAGATCTCTCTGTACACCTTCACGCGATACGTCAGGCCCATAAGAAGAATCGCCCCCTGCCACCTTATCCAGTTCATCGAGGAAAATGATCCCGTTCTGCTCGGTGATGCGGATCGCCTTTTCAATCACATTATCCATGTCAATCAGCTTCTGCAATTCCTCCTGAAACAAGATCTCAATGGCTTCCTCAATCTTCACGCGCCGTTTCTTTTTCTTTGTCGGAAAGATATTGCCGAACATCTCTTTTACATTGAATTCCATTTCCTCAATACCGGCGCTGGAAAAGATCTCCACCATGGGAGTATTGCCACTGGTTACTTCAAGCTCCACATAGCGTTTATCCATTTTTCCGGTTCTGAGCATACGCCGGAGCTTTTCCCTCGTAGAAAAAGACTCGGTTTTGTCGGACTTGACCACCTCTAAAAGCCTTTCCTTATCGGGATCATCTTCCTCTTTTTCAGGGTCACTCTTTCTGGGAAGAAGGATATCTAACAACCGCTCCTCCGCCATTTCACGGGCTTTCGGCTTGACATCTTCCTGTTCGTCTTTCTTGGCAATATTCACGGCAAGTTCGGTCAAATCCCTGACCATCGATTCCACATCCCTGCCCACGTAACCTACTTCTGTAAATTTTGTGGCTTCCACTTTCATAAAAGGGGAATTGGCGAGGCGGGCCAATCGTCTTGCGATCTCCGTTTTCCCGACTCCGGTGGGCCCCATCATGATGATATTCTTGGGAGCAATTTCGTCCCTGAGGTCACTGGAAACCTGCTGACGTCTCCACCTGTTTCTTAGAGCGATAGCCACTGAACGTTTTGCTTCATGCTGCCCGATAATATATTTGTCCAGCTCGCATACGATCTCTCGCGGGGTTAAAACTCCTGCAAACCGTCCCTCATTTTCAGCTTCTTTATCCATTCTTATTTATTTCTCCAATTCATGAACGATTATCTGATCATTTGTGTACAAACAAATGGAAGCAGCTATCTTCATGGCCTCAAGAGCAATGACATCCGCCCCGAGATCGGAATGTTCAACCAGTGCGCGGGCAGCCGCCATTGCATAGGGGCCCCCTGACCCGATCGCTGCGACCGCTTCATCCGGCTCAATCACATCCCCTGTTCCCGAAATAACAAAGGTATGCTCTTCATCCATGGCCAGAACCAACGCCTCAAGTCGCCGCAGGATCTTGTCCGTTCTCCAGTCCTTGGCCAGTTCCACCGCCGCCCGTGTAAGGTTTCCATTACAGGATTCCAACTTCCCCTCCAATCTTTCAAAAAGGTTGAAGGCATCAGCGGCAGCCCCCGCAAAACCAACCAACAGGTTGTCATCGTACATGCGCCGAACTTTTGTCGCCCTGTGCTTCATAATGGTGTCCCCGAGGGTCACCTGCCCGTCTCCAGCCATGACGCACCTGCCGTCTTTCCTGACAGCAAGGATCGTCGTGGCCCTGATAACTCCGGATTGATATTCCGCCATAAAAAACCTCTTCCCGTCAATGTCTTGGATGAGCCTTGTCGTACACTTCCATCAATCTGTCAAGGCTCACATGGGTGTATTTCTGCGTAGTAGACAGACTCTCGTGGCCCAGCAGCTCCTGCACGGAACGAAGATCGGCTCCTCCATCCAGAAGGTGGGTCGCATAGGAATGTCGCATGGAATGAGGGCTGATATCGGAAGGCAACCCGGCATCAACAACGTACTTTTTTATAATTCTGCCCATACTCCTGGTCGTAAGACGCCCTCCTCGAAAATTAATAAAAAGCGGGTTTTCCGGCAAAACATCCCCACTTTCTCCCCTCAATTTCCTGGTCGCCTCCAGGTATTTTTTCACCGCACTGAGTGCCTTACGGCCAATGGGGACAATCCTCTCTTTGTTTCCTTTTCCCGTAACTTTTACAAGACGGTCCTGAAAATCCATATCTCCGATATTGAGACTCCGAAGTTCCCCCGCCCTGAATCCGCAGGAATACAGCACTTCAAGAATGGCCAGATCCCGCATCCCCAACGGTTTCGCCCTATCAGGCCTCTCAAGCAGTCTGAAGACATCATCCACCGGCAGGTAAGATGGAATAAATTTCTCCAGTTTGGGGGCTCTGATCTCCGCTGCAGGATTTTCACCATCCGCCCCTTCCTTTTCCAGAAATCGAAAAAACGATCTGACAGCCGAAAGCTTTCGAGCAATGGAAGTTCTTTTCAACCGCCCGTAAAGACTCCCTAAATATTCCCGAACAGCGAGAGGATCAGAAGACCCGAGTGCAACCCGCCTCCCCTTATCCTGCACCGAATTGGGCTCCCTGGTTTCCACAAAACGAACAAATTGCTCCAAGTCGGTACGGTAACCCCTGAGGGTATGAGGAGAGCAGCCCTTCTGGTCCTTCAAATACAACAAAAACCTCTCTGTAGCTTCATGGAGAGACACGACGGATCCACCAGCCTTTCTCAGGAATCATTGTACAATTTATAACTTTTTAACATAACACATTTCAGGGAATTGGCAATATAAATATTGCCCGGTATAGCCATTGCCTCTGGGTAGGAAAAATATTGAGCAGGAAGACCGGTTCTCCCCACTGCTGGAGCAGGTGGGAATCCCGATTCTAAAAATGAAGGGGTCAAAATAATCAGACTTTAAGAGATACCTTCAGAACATTATTCAAGGTACCAAAACAGTTGAAGCAAACTTCACTATTAGCCGGATCATTCCACCACTCTCCATCCACAAAAAAACGATATTCGTAACTTCCCGCCGGAACCATGATGATTTTTTCCCAGATGCCATCCGCACCTTTTTTCATGGGATGTTTTTTCTCATTCCATTCATTGAAATCTCCCATCAGGGACACTATTTCAGCTTCCGGGGCTTCGAGGAAAAGGGTTACCCTTCGTCGCGTAATTTTGCCGGTGGCTTCCTTCTGTTTTCTTTTTGCCATTTCAGACCTCATAAATATTATCGGTTTCCGTATCCGCATCGATATTTGAGACCAGATTAACGTATAACATAATCATCAGGAAGATTACGGTTGCCTCACCAGCCGGAACCCTATTCGGCCGCTGCTGTGATCAGGAACACTGCTACTGCGATTGGCCGATCTGCAGTACCCGACGCTCGACCACCAGCTGCCGCCCCTTGTCACCCGATAGGAACCCGAAACAGGCCCCGTAGGATCCACCGCTGCTTCATCCGAATCGAAATAGGCGCTGCTCCACCAATCCTGGCACCACTCGTAGACATTCCCGTGCATGTCGTAAAGTCCCCAGGCGTTGGGTGTTTTTCCAGCCACCGAATGGGTTTCATCGTCCGAATTGTAGCAATACCACCCCATCGCAACCAAATTGGGATCATTAAGGCACCCGCTTTCCGTGATTTCCCCATTGGCAAATGCCATCTTACCCCCAGCCCGGGCTGCATACTCCCACTGGGCTTCCGTGGGCAGGCTATAGGTCCCCTCCCCCATCGCGTTCATCTCCGTAATGAACCCCTGCACGTCATTCCACGAAACATCCTCCACTGGGCAGTTGGAGCACCCATCGAATTCCGACGGATTGTTCCCCGTCACCGCCTGCCACTGAGCCTGTGTCACCTCAGTCTGCTGCATGTAAAAGGGCTGGGTGAGCTTCACCTGATGTTGAGTCTCGTCAGAATATCTAAGTTGTTCATCTTCGGGACTTCCCATATTAAACACCCCTGCCGAAAGAAGCACAAAGGTCTGGCCAAGGCTGTTGGTGTAGGTGCTTTCGGGGCCCCCATCCGTCACAGTAACTTGTACCAAGTCATAATAAAGCGGTTCTGCATCAAGGCTACCGTTCATGTTCAAATCGACACCGAAACAGAAGACATGAGATCCTTCCTGTAATCCAGACAGGCTTAGAATCAGAACCTCCTCAAAAGAAACGAGGCCGACCTGGAGAGTGGGCGTAAAATCCCCTTCATTTTCTACCATAGACAACGTCTTCACATCGAAATAAAACAAAGCTTCAGGAGTTACTTGCAACACCCACCAGTCGGCTGCTTCATTCTCATGGTCTTCTGCATTAAGGCTTATTGTTATATTCAGAGTCTCATCAGGACCTAATTCTATGGGACCATCAGAGCCATTTGCGTTTATATTCACAACGGGATCATAATACGTAATCGCTGAAAAGCTCCCCGTGACATCCTTAGCGTTGCCTTGGTTAATTTCAGCATAAGCAATACCACAGAGTAAAAAGGCCAAACCTTGGACCATCAAAAAAACGAAATTCTTTTTCATTTTCCTCCCTTCCGGACTGTATACAGTAACAGGCTTTCAGTAAATGCAGTCAAATGGTGATCACCTCTTGGTTTTTTTGAGACTTGCAGTCTCGTGTTTGATGCTCTAATTAAAATAACATATCCTCAGATTTGGGACTTGTCAAGACCATGGTTACGTAGACGCTCAGACAAGACGACTACTATGAAGTCTTGACATTCCCATCTTCTTCTTTGGGTGTGATCACCCCAATTTTTTCCGCATCCCCCGTGGAAGTCATTACCTTTGCCTTCGCTCTGACTGCTTTTCTCTCCCTTTTCAACACCTCTTCGCCCGCTTTTCGCACCTCTTCTATAGCTTTTTCAATCTCAAGCATCTTTTCTCTTTCAATGCCCGGTCCTGCGGCGTCCATGATCTCCCGCATTTTTCTCTCCGCTTCTTCAGCGGTTTTAACGGCTTCGGCCGTTTCCTTTTCAGCCGCCCTTGCCATCTTTCGAGCATCTTCAAGGGCATCCAAAGCCTCGGCAATTTCCCCATGCTTCCCGTCTTCAGGTTCGGCATCCAGATCCACATCTTCGGCGGCCAGTACAAGGGCCGTAACAGGAGCCCGGGAAACCAGGTCTTTCATTTCTGTATCAAATGGAATAGAGATCCTGTTTCCATCAATACGAAAAGGAACGATTGCCAGAGCGGCATCGCCGGAATTATCTCCGATAGATTGCGCATCGGGTTCCGAAACAATCTGTGGATCCGCATCAATTCTAATATTTTCAAGCATTTCGAGGAGTGTTTCTTTTTTCGGTTTTTCTCTATCTCCATCTTTAGATGCCAGTAAACGGATTCTGGCATCTTGCCAACTCTCATGTCTCGTTATGAGATAGGCAAGCAACAACATCAAATAACCGGTTTTATCATCCTTCCACCAGACGTCAATACGCCGCTCACTGCCTTTCACCGACTGCAGTGTAGACCATGTACGGACATCGGCGAGCAACACAATGATATTACAGCCCTCGCGAAATACAGCTCTCAGATTGTTGGAATATTCTGATTCCCCTATACCGAAAAAGCCCTTCGGAATCGTCCCAAGGTAGTTGAGCAATACCGTATTGGCTTTCAGAGGCCCCACGCCGAAGGATTGCAGGAGGACAGGAAGGTCCGATTGCACACTCGGCATCGAAACCACAAGAGAAAAGGCCCCGGCCTCTTGCACCGCCGCATCTTTTCGAAGTTCTTCTCCTGCCTTTTTTCGAAGCCGATTCATCTTTGGGCCTTCGCCTTCGAGCATGCGAACAGCCGTGACCAACCCGCTTCCGCCCTGAATCCACGAGGCGAAAGACAGAAGCTGCTCCCGTCTTTCCGTGTCATTGGAAAAAACAAGGATCTCGGGACGCCAGTCCCTCGGATGATCCGGTTCGGCGGAAATCGCAAGCAAGTGCTCTCTCACATGCTGGAGGTGATAGGAACGCCTGCTGTCCGCCCATCTGGTTGGTCCGGCAGTTCGCTTGAGATACTGGAAAATGGCAAAAAGGACTGCGACCGCCACAATTCCTGCGGTAAGGTCAATGGCCAGCATAGCCCCAAGGCAAGCCAGAAATCCGACCAGACTGAGACGATAATCAAACCACCTGAAACGGGGTCGAAAAGAAGGACTGGCCGCCCGGGCTTCAAAAAAAGTAGCATAGTTAAGAAGGCCGTAAGAAATGAGGAAAAACATGGAAACCACCGGAGCGATCAGGTTCAAATTGCCCACTGCAACCGTGGCAAAGGCGATTCCGGCAGAAAGTAGCACCCCTCTTCGGGGATTGTTTAAAGGCCCCACCCCTTCTGAAAAAGGGCTAAGGACAGGGAAAATCCGATCTCCTGCAAGGGACTGTAAAATCCGTGGGGCGCCTAAAAAGGAGGCCATAGCTGAAGAAAGAGTGGCCGCGATAACCCCGGCATCAACCAGGAAACCAAATCGCGCCACAACCCACATGGAGGAATAGTCACGGGCCATAATTTCACGCGGTAACACTCCGGCAAACAGGATGGCTGCCCCGAAATAGACCACAATAGATATGCCAACCGCTAAAAAAGTACCCAAGGGAAGGCTTTTTCCCGGATTTTTCAGGTCCCCGGACATACTTACCCCTTGGGTGAAACCGGTAACTGCGGGGAAGAAAATGGCAAAAAGAACCCAGAAAGAAGGTCCGGATTCCGGAGAGCTCCAGTTCTGAGCCAGCAGGGTGGGTTCCCATTTTGGAAGCCCCCCTGAAAAGAAGGAAAAAAGTGCAGCCGCAAGAAGGCCCATAACCACGTATTGAAACTTTGTAGCCCAGTCAGCCCCCATCCAGGCAAGGATCAACAGCAGTGAAACGGCCACAGCCGAAACGATACGAGTGGATAGCCAGGGAATATTGCCCGTAATACCTGAGATGGCTTCCCCGAAACCGATACAATAAAAAGCAATAGAAACGGATTGGGCGAGAAACAGAACGACTCCGATAGCACCGCCGAACTCAACACCCAGGGTTCGGGAGATGAGATAATAGTCTCCCCCGCCTTTGACCCGGAGGTTGGTGGCAATGGCGCTAAGAGAAACACTGGTCAATATGGAAATGGCATTGGCGAGGCCAATCATGATCAGCGCCCGCCCCAGGCCGGCATTTCCCACCACATACCCGAGGCGCAGAAAAAGGATGATTCCAAGTATAGTCAGAATACTAGGGGTAAAAACACCGGGAAAGGTTCCCAAAACACCACTTGAAACCTTCGAATGACTTTCTTTCTTCAATGGCTTTCTCGCATTTGAAAACGATCAGAAAAAACAGTAACACTTAAAAAAAGCAATTAGCGGTTAGTCGTTAGCTATTAACTATTAGCTATTTAGGAATACAATTTCAAACATTTTTTTAATCCGCAAGTCGAAACACACCACACTGCCGACGAGTACATCTGAAATCCGAAATCGCTTGACACGCAAACCACTCTTCTCCTATATTTTTGATACAATAAGGAAGAAAGTTTGTACAGACATTCTCTTTAGGGCCAGTGAAAACCGGGCCAAAAATCTTCACAAAATCATCCACCTTCAGCCGGAATTTGAAGAAACCTGAATGGGAAAAGGCAGCCTCATAAAAATCGGTCTCTGGAGCCGCTTGCTGGAGGATTTCAAGCTACTCTATTCACTGCTGAAAGACTATTGGAAAGGCGGGTATCGGGACGTTTCATTTTGGAGTATCCTGGTTTTTGTTGCAGGCATCCTTTACGTCATCTTCCCCATCGACATACTCCCGGATTTCATTCCCCTAATAGGGCAGATTGACGATGCCATGATTCTCATCTGCTGCATCTGGTTTCTGGAAAAAGACCTCCTCAAATACAAGGAATGGAAGATCCGAAATATAGAGCCACCGGAAAAGTAATCCTGTATTCCCACGCTGGAGCATGGGAACGAGGAAACCTGAAACCCGTAACTTGTAACCCGCAACCCGAAGAGTATCATATAACCATGTACACCACATTCCGAAATCAGCTACGCTATTTCACCTTATTTCTCATCACGTTTTTGATCCCGTGGGCCTGCTCCGCCGAGGAGAGGGGTGATACGGTCCGTCTTCGGGAACGAATGGTGAATGAGCAGATCGTGGACCGTGGGGTAACCAATCCTCGCGTTATCCACGCTATGAAAAGGGTGCCGCGACATCTTTTTGTCCCTGAAAATCAAAGGGCCCATGCCTATGGGGACTATCCCCTTCCCATAGGAGAAGGGCAAACCATTTCGCAACCCTACATCGTGGCCTTCATGACTGAAGCGCTCCAATTGAAACCCGAGGATAAAGTCCTCGAAATCGGTACCGGCTCAGGATATCAAGCCGCTGTCCTGTCTGAATTAGTCCGGGACGTTTACTCCATTGAGATTGTTGCAGACCTGGGAATAAAAGCCCAGGAGACCCTGGCAAAACTGGGCTACAATAATATCCACATCAAGATAGGGGATGGGTATAAAGGATGGCCGGAAAAGGCCCCCTTTGACGCCGTCATTGTCACGTGTGCCCCGGAAAAAATCCCCAAATCGCTGGTGCGGCAGTTAAAAGAAGGAGGCCGTCTGGTCATTCCCGTTGGAAAGGCTGGATCTATACAGAAACTGGTCAGGGCCATCAAAAAAGAAGGCAGCCTCGTTGCCCATGAGGTGATGCTTGTCCGGTTTGTGCCCATGGTCGGAGGCCGCCGTTAGAAAAACGCTCTTCAAAATGTAGTAGACAGTAAGCAGTAGGCGGTCCCGGAGCACCGGGACATCCTCAGAAGCCCTGCAAACACCTCACTTTGGGTTTAGGGTTTCCACCTTGTGTGAGTGGCATCCTTGCCACGACCGGATCTGCATGAAGCGGGACGTGGCTCACACACAAAGCCGCTATGAAACCTGGAAGTTTCTTCCTCGATCAGCTCCCGTAATAAGCGAGAAGGCCTCGCTCATGTGAAACTGGAAATTTGTCGAAGATCCCGACTGAAACGAAGAAGAGACAGCGAAACTGGGTGCCCTGAAAACGTTGGCACCTGTCGTTCTCTTTCTCTGCGCCTTTGCGTCTCTGCGCGAGACCCCGTGTGAAAAGTTCCTTTCTCGATAAAGATTAGGTTATTCCAACTGATCGATAAACTCATCCGCCGTCATTGTCTTCCCCAGAAGAGGAAAAATCTTTTCTTCTACGTACTGCTGTTCTTCAGGGGAGTTGGCCCCTGTCGCGTCTTTGATAAGGGTCACGTTGTACCCTTTATCGTAAGCAGTACGAGCAGTACTCTCCACACAGAAATTCGTCAGGAAACCGCTCACCGCTACATTCTTGACATTATCATCCTTCACTATCTTTTCAAGGTCGGTATTGTTAAAACCGCATAATGTACATTTGCCTGTCACAACACGGTCGCCTTTTTCGGGTTTCAACTCTTCTATGATTTCAGCGCCCCAGGTATTCTCGCGAAAGGCATTTCCATCGGCCACGGCTTTCACAATCCCATCCATTACATTATCCCGGAAATATTTTTCATTGAACAGGAATGGTGCGTGAATCACCTTGGCCCCTTTCTTTCTTGCTCCTTCAGCCAATTTCACCGCGTTGGGAATAGTGCCTTGCCTGGAGATTTCGTCTTTGACACCGTCATAGAGTATTCCTCCTTCTTTGCAAAATTCGTTCTGAAATTCGATCAAAATCACAGCAGTTTCTTTTGCTTTCATTGTCTTTTCCTCCTTGAATTAACTGTCAAATGGTCAAATAGTTGAGTAGTTGAATTGGGAAACTAGAAAAGGATCTATGACGCAAACCCTTTTGAGTATAGCGAACAGGAGGCGCTTGCGCAATGCTAAAATCCTCCAGAGCATCATCAACGTTTACCATTCTTTCCAGCCTGAATTCAGATTTCCTTTTATGTATTTGAAATTGGAGGGTTTAAAGACAGCTGCTGGTCAATTTTTCAGATTTTTCCAGGATTACGGTTTCCTGAAGTCGACTGGAAGTGCTATCCTATGAACAGGTGGAAGAACTGGCGGATAAGCTGGAGCGACACAAGAAAATGGGATAACAAATTGTAGGGCACATGATCCAAAATCGTATTCACGTAAAACTTGTGGAGGAAAACCTGGAAAATTGATCCTTATTTTTAGAACGTGTCCATCCGTAAATGATACATTGGGCCATTTATGGATGGAAACTAGATCATTTTGTAACCAAGAAGTTCCTTTTCAACGGACTCGATCTTTTCTTCCAGTTCCTCAATGACCATGATCTGGTTAGGCCGTACGGAGTGGGCCGGCAGCGCTTTTTCCCGGTCTTCCAGATCATCCCTGAGTTTGTCAAGCCTGGCAAGGAGGGATTGTTTTTCATTCCTGAGCACCTCCTGGGATCTCCTGGCCTCTTCCACAAACTTCTCCACCCTGACGAAATCCTTCTGAAATCGAATGGGTTCCCCCCTGTCATCCGCCTTGTTTGTGAGAGTGCAGCTGTCCACACCAGCAGGCCTCACATCCAGCAGAGCCTGACGAACATTTTCTGGGGACAGGCCTCCAGCCAAAATGACCGGAATACGACTCTGGAGGACAAGAGACCGGGCCATCGCCCAATCCACCGTCACCCCGGTGATCCCGACAAACCCTTCCACAGGCTCTTTCCCCAACCAGGTATCCGTCAGAAAGAGGTCACTGAAAGGTTCCAGCTCCTTCGCTATTTCCAGGCACGGGTAGTCCGGCGCCACCCCTTCCCGCGGGATGGGTATGCTCCGTATAATCTGCACTTCGGGGAATTTTTCTTTCAGGTCTCTCTGGAGTCGAATGAATCCGGACAGCTCCTCAGCCACACCGTTGGAATCCGTGAGCGTATCGCAGAAATGAATAAAGTCGGGCTCATAGTATTCCAAAAGCCTGCAGGTGGTATCCATGTCATGAAAAAGTGGGATAAGGCTGTTCTTTGTTTCTGTTCCGCGGCACATTCGAATGGTTTCTCTCAGGACAGGGTCTTTCCATTCGTCCTGATCCAGGATAACACTTCCAATATGGTCTACCTTTCGTTCGATGCACTTTTCAGCTTCCAGGGGGGTCTGAATTTCATAGATTTGAACGATCATGCTTTACTCCGCCGTTTAGTATTGATGAACAAGCTTCTTTTCGTGCCATATTCTCCTTTTTCACCCTGCAGGTCAACCGCAGGTTTTCCTATCCGGGATCAAGACTGAAGTTTCGATCATTTTGCATCTTGAAAACCCCATGCACAAACCCTATTTTTAGAATTATGCTTACTAAAATAATATCAGGCGGGCAATCAGGAGCAGACCAGGCAGCCCTTGATGTAGCCATAAAGACCGATATCCCCCACGAAGCCTGGATCCCTGCCGGATGGAGGGAAGAAAACGGTATCGTTTCCGGCCCCTACATTTTTCGTGAAATGCCCACAGCCAGTGTTCCCCAATGGATCAAACATAATATCCTGTACTCCAACGGGACCCTCATGTTTTCCCATGGAGAGCTTACGGGAAATTCTGCGGCGGTCTTTGATTCAGCAGAGCCTAGCGACCGTCCTGTTCTCCATGTGGATCTTTCCGAAACAAGTGAATTCGCAGCAGCTCAGCTCATTCATTCCTGGTTTGAAAGGAACGTAATAGGCACTTTATACGTTGCGGGCGCAAGAGCTGAAAAGGATCCCGTAATGTATGATACCGTAATGCGGGTTCTGGAAACGGCACTCCATCTGGGGACTATAGAAACAAATCTGTTCGATCCTTTACGGCCCACTCCAAACCCACCCCGCAATGTGGATGAAGCAGTAGAGCAGATCATCTCAAGGATAACGTTGAGGGAAAAAACGGCCATAGCAAAGATGCCCGAGTTTGGTTTGAATCTTTTTTCCCCTGCTCTGATCCGGATTATCAAAAAAAATTTCGGAGTGCGTACCGGAAATGAAGAACTTCTGGAATCGTGCCGGTTGTTCTACGATCAGCACGAAACAGACGAAAACGGTCCCACCGTCGTCATCATAAAATCTCTCTGGAAAAAGCTACAGAATACCCATGTTCTTCGAATCGTAAAATAGGCACCATTTGCAGAAAATCCAATATGGGTTGGAAACCCATAATGCCCACTATGGAGGGATAGGAAGGCGACATTGCCATCACTTCTGCGCTTGTCGCTTGAAATGTTCTATCTGGCTCTCCAACCCCACGGCACTTTCCACGTCCACAACAAATGCGATGCCAGTGCCCGGTTCTTCAAATCGTCCAGCTTGGTAAATAGAACTGAGCACGGGTTCTACAAGTCTCTCCTCTAAAAGGAAAAGGACCACATCGGTCTGCGCTTCAAGGGTCAGGCCAAAGAAGGTCTTTGCCTCGTGGATTCCTGTACCACGAGCGGGGATGATTGTGGCCCCTGTTCCGCCGGAGCCCTTGGCGGCGTCTATAATTCGATCGGTTTCAGTGGTCTTAACCATTGAGATAATCAGTTTTAATTTCATGTCATTCTTCCCTTTTCTTTTCTCTTTACCGCTCTCAACTCCAGCCAGCGTGCGAACTGAGCGTAACCCATGACAGTCATCACGGGACATACACTTGCAAAGGCAATCAATCCGAATCCGTCCAGTGCAGGATCACGGCCCGGGACGGTTTCCGACAACCCCAGGCCTAAAGCAGCAACCAGGGGCACAGTCACCGTCGATGTGGTGACACCCCCGGAATCATAAGCGATACCCACGATCTCTTTCGGTGCAAAGGCAGTCATTATCATAACAGCAATGTAGCCACCAATGATAAAATAGTGAACAGGCCACCCCTTGAGAATTCGTATGAGACCCACCAGAATAGCGATCCCTACGGAAAATGCAACGGGTGACCCTTAATCCCAGGGCATAGGACCCCATGGATGACGGATCAGAGCAGATGAGCTTCCCTTTGGCCGCCACCACAGAAGCCTCTTTGGCTACCGCGATTAGGGCCGGCTCCGCGATTGTCGTTGAAAAACCAAGTCCGAATCCGAACAGGAGCAACCAGAAAAGGCTCCCCTTGCGGGCAAAGGCTTCCGCCATGGCCTCCCCTATGGGAAAAAGTCCTATCTCCAGCCCGACAACAAAAAGCGCTAACCCCAATAATGACGAGAACAAGCCCAACAAGTATATCCAGGACATCAGGAAAGGGCTGGCGTACTACTGCCAGTTGAAAAACCAGAATGACGAGGATTATCGGAAGGAGGTCCCGGCAGGCCCCCACGATATGCAGGCCAAATACCTTGAGTGGATTGACTATATACTCTAACAGGTCATTTTTTTCGGCCATATGCTCTTACTTTGCCCCAATTTAATAGACACACACTTTGAAAAATTGAAACAAATCGATTTCAGGGAAAATCACGAATTTATAACATCCTGTTTCAGGATAGTACGGTAGTCCTGCAATGACGTCGAGAAAATCACCCTGATTCTCATTGACAATCCATCTCCCCAACCGTTAAATTCAAAGTTTGAATCATAACGGATTGGATTCTAACAGAAACAAATGAAAATAAGGGAGAAAAATCCTTGATAAAAAAGATTGTTTATTTCACTGGGCTGGTTGTTCTGGGATTTTTTTCTATTACCGTTGCAAATGG